>JAPKBM010000017.1 GCA_026421205.1 Planctomycetota bacterium | reverse complement strand
TCAGTCGTCCACGTGCCCTTTGCTTGAGCCACTGTGCTAAGTACAGCATCCATGGCTGGCCGACCTGCTCGTTTTTCCATGGCGCGCCAAACTCGCCCACCATGGGAAAGTAGCCGCCGGGTGCCGACAGCATCGGAAGCAGGGAAAAGGCTGAGAGGGGTTCGTAGCGGGGGAAGTTGCATTTCCCTGAGTTCCCACCAACCTAAAAGTGCTTTCGCCTCTTTTGTCTTTCCCGTGCGCTCGAGCAACCGCCAAGTGAGATATTCGCTGAGACTGTGGTTGAGAAAGGGCGCGCCTGTGCCGACCCCTCTAGTTTGAAGTCCGAAAACACGGAACGCAACTTTTCTAGCAAGTGCGGTGCGGCGATCGAGTGCCTGCCAATGTGCATCCAAGGGAGTCGAGAGCCACGCAGAATTCTCGTCCAAGACAAGGAGGCCGGGCAGAACCCAGTCAGATGTGTCAGGTCCTGTAATTAAAAACCATGGTTGGGGAGGGGTCTTCAGCCATTGAGATAGTTCTTCCTCACAACGGTTAAGCCACGAAATCTTGTCCTCGGGGGACTGTTGCCTGCCCGCATTTCGGAGGTGATATCCTCGATTTTGAAGGGTGCTCTGCGTGTAATTTCCAATCAAAAAGAAAGGCCATGCGCGGCCTTCTGGCATTCGTGGAAAATTTGTCTGTAAATAAGTGGGTTCTGTTTGCTGGAGAGACTCGCTTGTTGGCGTCGTCCAAGACCTCGTCTTGAGATGGGCGGGACCTTGGACGGAGAGCGTCCACGCAGGTGGTAGCCAGGTCGACGACGGAGGCGCATTCCATTGAGGTATCGCTAACCAATCGGGGCGGAGCGCTTGGAAAAAGTGAAAGCCTGCGAAAAGCCCAGCCGCGGGCGTGGGGGTTCCATCCACAGCAAGAAGTTGAAAGCGGTAGGTGCAGGACTCCTCCGTCTCTTGGATGATTATCGCGCCCTCAGGAAAGTGCCATGCGTGTGCCGACGGTGCATCATGGAGTTTGACGGAAACTTGGATTTCAGAAAAATTCGCAGGAAGTGCTTGAACCAAGATTTCCCAGTTTCCAGGGACTCGATAGATTTGAGAGGATACCCCTAAACCGTTTTCAATATCATTGTTTGAAGCAACCTTCGTCTTCCATGTTTTAGGAGCGTGGAATGATTGGAGTGCGGAAAGCCCTTCGTCTAGTTGGACAACCGAACCCTCCCAATGACCGAGGATTAAATGGTCAACAGAAAGCGCAACACGAAATTCTACCGCCCTCTCTTCCCCTTGAAGAAGAAAGCGAATGGATGCGCCTGCAGCATTGGAAGATTGGGCCCATTGACCATGCCAGTTTTGAATGCGCGGATTCCCTTCTTGGAGTAATGGCTTCCAGTAATTGTTGAGTTGTTGCTGCGCCACTGCTTCGGCGAAGGCGCCTGGGGCTTCAAGGAGAAAATGGCGAACCTCAAAGAGCCCAAGGGGATCTTCAGAAACCGCTTGCCAGGCGTCGGGTTGCCCTGCCACCGCATGAAATGCCTCATAGCCCTGGGGAAGATTGAGCTGGAAAGGTGCGGGATCCTGGAGTGGAGGGCATGGCCCAAAGAAGCCCAGGAGGAGGGCTGAAGCGGCGAACATCTCTGGATTCTAGGCCGTTGCTCGGTCGGCAGAATTCCCGCCTTCTAAAAGCACGTTGGCACTTCCTGTTCGAATCATCTCCCCGGTGACCACAAAAGTTCGGGAGGGACTTCCGTATTCAGGGAGGGAGAAGAGCAAGTCGTGAAGGACTCCCTCTAGGATAGACCGAAGGGCACGGACGCCTGTTTTATTAGTGTGGGCCAAGCTAGAGACCTCTTTGAGTGCCTCATCCGTGAACTCCAATTTATGGCCCTCCATGGCGAAGTAGGCTTGGAATTGCTTCACTAGCGCATTTTTAGGTTCCACTAAGATATGCACGAGATCTTCCGCGGACAATTCATGAAGATTTACGGAAACGGGTAGGCGGCCGACAAATTCAGGAATAAGCCCGTACTCCACTAAGTCCCGAGCTTCCACTTGAGAGAGGAGCCGCTCTAATTCTTCTTTTGGCTCCGAATGCTCCTCGCCTTCAATTCCGAAGCCAATCAGGCTTCCGCCGATGCGTCGAGAAATGACCTCTTCAATTCCAGAAAAAGTACCACCACAGATAAAGAGAATGCCGGAAGTGTCAAACTGAAGATTAGATTGCTCGGGGTGTTTTCGGCCACCTTGAGGAGGAACACTTGCCTCCGTGCCCTCAAGGATTTTGAGAAGTGCCTGTTGAACGCCCTCGCCACTGACATCGCGTGTGATGGAAACATTTTGTGTCGTCCTGGAAATCTTATCGATTTCATCCACATAGATAATTCCTCGCTTGGCGCGGTTCATGTCACCGTCGGCGGATTGAATCAACTTCAGCAAAATGTTTTCCACATCTTCTCCAACATACCCAGCCTCTGTAAGCGTGGTGGCGTCGGCGATTGCAAAAGGTACATCTAGAATACGGGCGAGTGTTTTCGCTAAAAGCGTCTTTCCCGATCCGGTCGGACCCAAGAGGAGGACATTCGATTTTTCAATTTCCACCTCCATCCAGTCTTCGCTTTGGCCTTTTTCCTTGAGGAGAGTCTTTGCTTGGAGCCGCTTGTAATGATTATGAACCGCCACCGCTAAAACCCGCTTCGCCTCTTTTTGCCCGTAAACGTATTCGTTCAGCGAGGTGACAATTTCTTGGGGGGTGGGGACCTTGCCACCCTCTTCTGGGGTGGCTGCCGCTATAACTTGATCTTGTCGGCGGTCCTCCTCATTAAGAATAGAATTACAAATGTCAACGCATTCGTTACAAATGTAGATACCCGGAGGGCCCGCGATCAAAGATTCAACTTGACCCCGAACCTTTTCACAAAAGGTGCATCGTTCCGCACCGCGGTTGTCATTGCGTGGCATGAACTCTGATTTTACCACAAAAAAGTGGCTTGTGGCCTATTCCAAGCCGAGAGCTTGGTCCACAATGCCGAATTTCACGGCTTCTTGAGCGTTCATGAAGTTGTCCCTGTCCGTAGCAACCTGCATCTCCTCCAGTGATTTCCCGCAGTGGTCGGCCAAAATCTGGTTCAATGAGGTCTTGAGCTTGAGGATTTCTTGGACTTGGATTTCCATGTCCGTCGCCGTGCCTTGCGCGCCGCCCCAGGGCTGGTGGATCATGACGCGGGAGTTCGGAAGGATGAATCGTTTGCCCTTGGTGCCTCCAGCCAATAAAACCGCACCCATGCTTGCGCATTGGCCGATGCAATAGGTGGCAATCTCACATTCCACGTATTGCATGGTGTCGTACATGGCTAAACCAGCCGTGACGGACCCGCCTGGGCTGTTGATGTAAATCTGGATGTCTTGGTTCTTGTTCTGTTTAGACAGGAACAAAAGCTGGGCCACCACAGCGTTGGCCACCATGTCATTGACTTCGGTGCCAATGAAAATAATCCGATCTTCGAGGAGACGGGAGTAGAGGTCATAGGTGCGCTCTCCGCGCCCCGTTTTCTCGATGACGTAAGGAATACTAAAGCCGTAGGAGTCAGTCATGGAATGCAATCCTAAGCTTCGGCAGAGTCCGCTTCAACTGCTGACTGCTCGAGATGGGTTTTATGGAGGTATTCTCTGACTTTTCCTTCCAGAACATCGCTGGCTAGGTCATCTTCACGCTGTTGCTCCTTGTAGAGTTTCTTGATGGCTTTACTGTCTAGGCCGTGGCGTGCACCTAAGGCCCGATAGGCTTGGTCCATGTCTTTTCCCGTCACACGCAGCTTTTCTTGCCGCGCAATTTCTCGGATTAAGAAGAAGATTTTTAGGCGCCGGTGGGAGACGTCGGCAATTTCATCCCTGTGTTGCTCCATTTCTTTCCGAATCTTTTCTTCGGGCATCCCGCTTTCTCGGATGGTGCGTTGAATTTGAGATTCGAAAGAATTGTCCGCCTCCTCTTGAACCATGGAAGGCGCCAATTCGAAGGGGCGCTGATCAAGGATCTTGGCGAACATGGCTTCGACCACGCGCGCCATTTCTCGCTGATTGTTCTCATGAATGACTTGTTGGGTGAGCCGTTCTCGGAATTCCTCCGGTTTCATACTTACATGTTCCGCCAATTCGTCTTCGGTAGCAGGGCGGGGCGTCAAGATGCTTTTCACCTGCAGGACTGCTTCGCCAGATTTTCCGACCCAATCTGCTTCACTGAACCCATCATTGAAAGTAACTGGAATTCGCTTTTCCGTCCCAGCACAGACGCCTTCTACAGCTTCCTTCCACGCATCTTCTTCGACACCATAAAGAGGGGAGTCCAGACTTAATTTGACATCCTGTGCATCGGGGCCTTTTTGGTCCTCCATCATGTACACCAAGTCACAGTTCATGACGTATTCCTCTTTGAGTGTCGTACCCTCATCCGTTTCATCAAACTGAGTTTGGCGCTGGGCCACGGAGGCCACCGCCTCATCAACCTGTTCCTCTGTGGGCGTGGTGTCTTCTGAGGAAACTTGAATGTCATCCCACGAAGGCAGTTGGATATTTGGCGTAGTTTCTACTTGAAACACAAACGCCAAATCACTTTCTTCGGAAACTTCAATTTTAGAAGAGTCAAAATCTTTGACGCGCAAGACTTGGAGTTCCACCTCGCGGATGGCATCGCCCATGACGTGTTCAAAGAGGTGTTGCTTTGCATCCTCTAGAACGGTGTCACCTAGAGTCGCCCGCAGTAAAGAGATGGGAGCTTTGCCTGGGCGAAAGCCGGGGATTTTCACGCCACGGGCGGCGGATTGATAAGCGTGATTATGTTCTTCCACCACACGTGCGGCAGGAACAGTCACGGAAACTTCCCAGTGGCAAGGATTTAACTCCTTTTTCTGGACTTCAAGAGTGCTATTTGAGGACATGATGCGGTGTTTCTGAGAAACGGGTCACCCATTGTAAACTATACGCATGCAAAAGAAGCACACCCCAGTCTCGCTCGTGTTGCTGATGGTTTCCGTCATTGGTGGGCTTGGATTGTTGGGGATTCGTTTGTCTGCACCTCAGCCTCCGCGGCCAATGGCTCCAGAACCTCCCCCCGCTCCCGTGCATGTACGACGCTTGGTGGAAGAAGTTCGGCCTCGATCGGTTCGTCTCTACGGAGAGACTGCCCCAATCAGACAAGCCACGCTGGCCGCTGAGCAATCCGGTCGCGTTATTTGGCGTTCCCCTCAGTTGGAAGTTGGCGGAAAAGTAGAGGCCGGTGAAGAACTTCTTCGTGTGGACGACACCGCAACTAGGCTTCAGTTCCAGGCGTCCAAGGCGGTGTATGAGGCAGGGCAAGCACAACTGAAGTTTGCTGAGGCGGAAAGAAACAAGGCGCAGGACGGCCACGCGCGGTCTATAGAGCAAGAAGTCTTGGCCGAAGTGGCTTGGTCTCGAGCCAAAAATCTTTCCCAACAAGGGGATGTTTCCCTCTCCTTTCGTGATCAAGCGCAACAGAGTTACTTGACCGCCGTTTCTGCACGAGAGACGTGGCAGCATTCTTTGGAGTCGGCTGCCGCTTCGTTGACGATGGCCACAGCGCAACTTCGGCAAGCGGATGCTCAGGTGGCACAGGCGAAGGATCTTTGGGATAAAACCACATTGCGCGCTCCCTTTTCCGGTGAGGTTTCTCAGCCTCGGGTGGAGGTCGGCGATTGGGTTATCCCCGGGGCTCCTGTTGCTCAATTGATGGACCGAAGCGTCCTCAAGCTTCCGGTTTCCTTGCCGATCGAGGAGAGTTTGTCTCCTTGGAAGGATTTCCAAGCCACAGTTTCCTTTTTGGCCTTGAAGGATACCCCTTTGGGTGATGTACGAAAGGCCCATGTAGTCGGGTTGGCCCCGATTGCTCGGTCTGATTCTCGCGCCCGAATCCTCCTCTTGAGCATCCCGAATGGCGATATCGCATTGCCTGCGGGTGCCTTTGCGGAGGTCCGGTTAGACCGCGGGATGGAGAAATCGATTTGGCTGCGCGCGGCAGAATTCTTGCCAACTGAGCGTGGACCGATTGCTTATGTCGTGGAACACGGTGTCGCTTCCTTACGGCAACTTCAATTGGGCCGTGTCCTGTTTGATGAAGAAGGTCATGCTTGGCATCCAGTGCGCGAAGGACTACGGGCAGGAGAAACGTTGGCCATGAGCAATTTGTCCGTTTTGTCCGATGGTGATGCTGTCAAAGTTTTGGATTCTCTTGCAGAAATAGTTCCTTCTGCCAGAAACCCTCAATAAATCATGCGTACTCTGATTCGATTCGCATTAGACAACGCAGTGTTGGCCAACGTGCTTTTTGTGGGAATCTTGTTGGCCGGAGGCATCGCAGGGAGTCATCTTCCGAAAGAGGTCTTTCCTGAGTTCTCAAAGGCCGGAGTTGAGGTCACCCTGCGTTATCCGAATGCATCTCCTCGTGAGGTGGAGCGTTTAGTGACTATTCCAGTGGAAGAGGCCGCCGACGGTATTCAGGGAACGTATGAAATTAGATCGGTGTCTTCGCAGGACTTTGCGCGCGTTTTTGTTCAGCTACAGGATGGTCAGGACGTGCAGGTGTACCTGGATGACTTGCGTCAGGCTATGGACGCAATTCAAGGTTGGCCGGAAGATGCGGAAGACCCTGTAGCGCAGGAGATGAAACTTCAATTCCCCGTATTAGCTGTGAATTTATTTGGGAATTTAGAAGAAGAACAAGTGCTTGCGTTTTCCGACGAACTGCGAAGTGAATTGAAGGCAATACCTGGGGTTTCTAACGTGGTGATTCTCGGAGATCGCCGCAAGGAGCTCCGAGTGGAAATTCTTCCTGCTCAGTTAGAGCGTTATGGATTAAGCCTGGCTAAAGTCTCCCAGCGCTTGTCCACGCAAGTCCGCAATCTTCCTGGTGGCACCCTAGAAACATCTGCTGGAGAGATCCGATTGCGCGTGTTGGGGGAGGAGGTCACGCCGGATGCTCTTGGGGCTAAGGTGCTTTACGCATCTCCCGATGGCACGCATGTTCTCCTTCGAGATGTGGCGCGAATCACCTCCAGTTTTGAAAAGGAGATTACGCGGTCTCGTTACAACGGTTACTCAACGGTTACTTTGCAGCTTGCCAAAGAAAAGAAAGGGGATGTCATTGATATTGTGCGAAATGCGGAGGCGATTGTGGAAGCCAGTAGGGCACATCTCCCCGATGGCCTGAGCATCGGTGTTTCTTCAGACTTTTCAATCTATGTAAAAAACAGACTGCGGACTTTGCTGCAATCAGGCATGTTTGGTCTGGCCCTGGTTATTTTGATCCTTTGGGTTTTCTTGGATGCGCGCGTTGCTTTGATGACAGCCATGGGTATTCCCATGGCCGTGACGGGTGCCATGCTATTAATGGGGGCTTTGGGGATTACCATGAACATGCTCTCGATGTTTGCATTTATTTTGGTAATGGGCTTGGTCGTGGATGATGCAATTGTGGTGGTGGAAAATGCATTTCGCTATGTAGAGAAGGGTATGTCGCCGAAGGATGCGGCCTTTCTTGGGGCGTCAGAAGTGGCTTGGCCTGTGTTGACAACCGTAGCTACTACGATTGCAGCATTTGGTGCCATGTTAATGATTGAGGGAGAATTGGGGCAATGGATGAGCCCTGTGCCTTGGGTCGCTAGCTTGACACTCCTTGCCTCCTTGGTGGAAGCGTTGATTGTGTTGCCGGTCCACTTCGGCGATTGGGTGAAACCCATTGCTATGGAATCTTCAGCTTCGGCAACTGCCGCACGAACTTCTAGGCCTACAAAGCGAGGGCGGTGGTACGACCGTCTTCAGAGACATTACGAGAAGCTCTTGAAGAAGTTTGTTCGTCATCGGTACGCGGTTCTCTTGGGGGCACTTTGTTTGTCCCTATGGGCAGGCTCACTTTTTCTGCATGGCCATTTGAAGTTTGTCATGATGCCAAAATTTGAAGCGAAGCTTTTTATGGTCAATGTGGAAACTCCAACTTCCAATAGTTTGGACCAGACATCAGATGCACTTCGACCATTGGAACAGGCTATTGCGGAACTCCCACCGCATGAAAAAGAATCTATTATTTCTATTGTTGGAGCCAGTTATTCGGATCAGCAGAATTACAAGACAGGCCCGCACTTGGGACAAATCATGGTGGAGCTTTCCGAAGGGCATGCCCGACAGCGAAGCACGGAAGAAATCAAGGAAGGGTTGCGGCAACGCTTTGGTACGCCTGCAGGAGTCACACGCCTTGATTTTACGGAGCCACAGGCCGGTCCTCCGGGGAAGGCCATTGAAATGCATTTGGCCTCAAAAACTGGGGACGGTTTGGTTGAAGCGGCCGAAGCCGTGAAAGGCTATTTGGCGGGTTTCTCTGGGGTGCGAGATGTGCGGGATGATCGCCTGCCAGGCGCCCGGGAAATTCGAATTCATCTGACGGCCGAAGGTCGTATGTTGGGCTTTACGGAGGCCGAGGTCGGCCGTCAAATTTTGGGAGCTTTTCATGGAGACCGTGCAGCTATTCTTCGCTTGGGGCGTGACCCCGCTGACTTGCTCGTGCGGCAGCCCGAGGCTGCTCGATTTAGTTTTGAACAGCTCCATTCTTTGCGTTTACAGAACTCCACTGGGGATAGTCTGGCCTTGGCGCGAGTTGCGCGTTTGGAAGATCGGTTGGGTCTTGTGGAAGTCCAGCGAAGAGATCGGCATCGATCCATCACAGTGACCGCCGATGTCACCTTAGATGGAAATTCTCGGGAAACCATCGGCGAGGTCATGAAAGAGTTTCAAGGCATCTCAAAGCGATGGCCGGGAGTTACTTTGACTTTTGGGGGAGATCAAGAGCGACAACGGGAATCCGTTGGGTCCATGTTCCGAGCGATGGGGCTTTCCGCATTGATTATATTTGCATTACTCGTTTTGCTTTTCCGCTCCTATTTGCAACCGATTGTCGTTTTAGCTTCAGTTCCTTTTGCAGGGCTGGGCGTGATGTTCGGATTTACTGCAATCGGCATGCCTATTTCTTTCATGACAATGCTTGGCATGATGGCTTTAATTGGCGTGGCGGTTAATGATTCATTAGTGCTCATGGACTTTGTGAACAACCATCGGCGGGCTGGCCATGGAATGCTGGTCTCTGTCTTCCGCGCTGGAGCGGTGCGCATGAGGCCTGTTTTGCTGACTTCCTTGACGACGATTGGTGGTTTGGCTCCCCTTGCCTTTTTTGCAAGTGGGCAAGCACGGTTTTTGTCGCCGATGGCCATGGCACTTGTCTTTGGCATGGTGACCTCCACAGTCATGACCTTGCTTCTAGTTCCGTGCGGGTACGTCGTGCTCCAAGATTTCTATGCCCTTGGCCGGCGTGTGCGAGGATTTTTTCTTGCCAAAGGGCCTGCTTTAACGCCGACCAAATAACCGCTTAAAGGGCTGTTCCTCTAGGTACTTCTTGAATTCCGGCAAGTCCTGATAGGGGGAAAGCTCTGAGGGTGACATACGTGCCTTCGCAAGCCACGCCCCGCCCTCCCTCGGCTTTTTAGAGCCGACTGCCGCCCGTGCTGCCCAGACCCAGTCCTTTGACTGCAATCGCCCACGCTTCTCGTTGGCGAGGTCAATGGTATCTTTAAAGGTGCGGTAGGCATCTTTAAACTCCCCAACGTCAACTTCGGTGCGGGCCAAGGAAAGGAGCACCCTCCAGTCTCTTGGATTCTCTTTTGCATTTGCTTTCGGGGCGCTCAGTATCCATCTTTTCCCTTCTTTGGCGCCTAGTCTGTGCAGAGTCCATGCCGTTTTCTCTGCGAGGAGGTCTGGGTCTTTAGAGCGAAGTAGTGCCGACATTTTTCGTTCTGCTTGTCGCCATTTGAGTGTTGAAACCCCGTGTTCTGCAACGGCAAGAGCGGAAACACGCTGGTCAAAGACAAGGCTCAGGTCCATGAAACGTTCAATGACCCAGTCTTCTTTGTCTTCCCGCGGAGCTTGAAGAAGGATTTGAAGGTGAGGAGCGATATCGAAAGGGTGAAGGAAAAGATAGAATGAATCTGGTAGCCGGAAACCGTCAGGAAGGTCTCGTGATGCAATCCAAATAAGTGCGGAACGAGAAAATGCACCCTTCAGGATAGAAGGACGGACTTGCTGGAGCCAGAAAGTGATTTTTTGGGGTGGACCTGAGTGAAGTAAGGCTTGCAACGCGGCTGCGGCAGTCTCAGGATTTTTTGCGTGGAGATAGGCTTCCGTTGCCTGAATAGATTCATGGGCACCACGCTGCACACAAAGACGAAACGTGGCATGGCGAAGATCTTCCGGAATGTCCGTATAGAGCCTAGAAAGGTGGTCGGCCCCCGCTGAGTTCATGGTCTCTCCGAAGAGGACTAAAATTTTCTGCAAGGTGCTCCTATTTTTCGCAGGATTCTCCAAGAGGATTTGTAAGGATTTCAGCGCAGGTTCTTGGATTTCTGGTGCCAGAGAAATCAAAGGCCCGGGAATTTTCTCCTCAGTTGACCTGGCCCATGGCATCCCCACTTCTTCCCAAGTCCTTTGCGCTGCCTCTCGTCGCACCTTTGTTCGTGCCAAGAGATCTGAGCGAATTTCGGCAAGTGTTTGAGCCCCGTCTTGGCAGGGAAGCGCCAAAAGTCCGGGCAGAAGAGTGAGGGAAGCCAATAACACGCCCTCAGGATAACGGCTCACGCGGAAATCTTGAGGCGGAGCAGGGCTTAGGCGGATAAAATAGCCCACCAGACGAAAGAGATGGCTATTTCATGGAATGTTGTCGTGGTGGGCGGAGGACACGCGGGTTGCGAAGCAGCCGCGGCGTCGGCACGTCTTGGCATGCGCACTTTGCTTTTGACTTTGGATCCGAACGCCGTTGGCCGTCTTTCGTGCAATCCTGCCATCGGAGGGATTGGCAAGGGCCAATTGGCACGAGAAGTAGACGCCTTGGGCGGCTTGATGGGTCGGGTAACCGATGTTGCTGGCATTCAATTCCGCATGTTGAATACACGGAAAGGCAAAGCAGTGCAGTCCCCGCGCGCGCAGTGTGATCGCCCTCGATATGAAAAGGAAATGCATGCGTGTTTGACGGCGCAGGATCATTTAGAGATTAAACAATGCGAGGCCGTGCAACTACGTTGGAAAGACGGTGTCTTATGCGGCGTAGTTTTGGCAAGTGGAGAAACGATTTCCACACAATCGGCTATTTTGACGACAGGGACCTTTACCGAAGGCGTGCTGCATCTTGGCATGGAGCAAACGCAAGGCGGTAGGCGAGGAGAAGAAGGGGCCGCTTTTCTTGGAGAGGCGTTACGAGATTTAGGTTTGCCGACTGGGCGGATGAAGACAGGCACTCCGCCTCGTTTACTCGCTGATTCAGTGGATTACTCGCAATTGGAAGAACAGCCTGGCGATGAGAACCCCGTACCCTTTTCTTTTTTGACGGATACATTGAATCAAGAGCAGGTCGTTTGCTGGAGCAGCGCAACGACAGAGGAGACACACCGCATTGTTAAGGAAAATTTAAGTCAAGCGCCGATGTATGCCGGCCGTATTGAAGGCAAAGGCCCACGCTATTGCCCATCCTTGGAAGATAAAGTGGTGCGCTTCGCGGACCGTGATTCACATAATATTTTTCTGGAGCCGGAATCTGTTGGTGGGAATTTGTTGTATGCCAACGGAATTTCAACGTCTTTGCCTGCCGATGTGCAAGAGCGTTTTGTGAAGACCTGTTTGGGCTTGAAAAACGCGGTGATTGCTCAACCTGGTTATGCTGTGGAGTACACCTTTGTATCTCCACGTGTTTTATTGCCGACTCTTGAGGTGAAGGGGTTCCCAGGACTCTACTTGGCGGGGCAGATTTGTGGCACAAGCGGCTACGAGGAAGCCGCGGCTCAAGGTATTATGGCGGGTTACAACGCAGCACTGAAACAGTTAAAGAAGGATGATTTTGTCCTTGGAAGACATGAGGGATATATTGGCGTGCTAATTGACGACCTCATTGTGAGTGACCCACAGGAGCCCTACCGGATGTTCACTTCGCGCGCAGAACATCGCTTATTGCTACGTCATGACAACGCTGATGTTCGCTTAACCCCAAGGGCTCGTGCATTGGGTGGGATTTCCGAGGCGCGGTGGGCACGCTTTACAGCGAAGAAAAACCGCATGGCAGAGGCAACTCAGATTTTGAAGCAGACTCTGGATTCGGATTCCCGGCAAGATGAAGGAAAGCGGAGAACTTGGGCGGACCGTTTGCGCCGACCGGATGGAGGTGGGTGGAAGGCCGCTGTGGAAGCTATTTCATCCTTGCGGGCATGTGGTTTATCTCTCGCCGAAGGTGCTTCCGTGGAGGCGGACTTTCAGTATGCCGGTTATGCGAGACGACAGGAGAACTGGATTTCGCGCGGCGCAGAAAGGGAAAAATCTACCCTACCGGATTGTTTTTCTTTTGAAACGGTCACGGGGCTCCGAGCGGAAGCTGTGCAGGTTCTTTCGGAAGTGCGGCCACCGACGCTAGGCTCGGCCTCCAGGCTCGCCGGTGTGACTCCAGCGGACTTGGCACTTTTAGAAATTGCCTTAGCACGACGCTCTTGATGCGCTCATTATTTTTTCTGTTCCTTGGCTCCCTTGGTTTAGGGTCAAGCCTTGGTGCGCAACAAATTCAATGGAAATATGACCCTTCGCTTCATTCCGTTGCAGAGCATTTTCAAACGATTGCCGAAGAAGATTACGCCGATGCGCTTCAAACTCTTGGTCTGACAGGAAGTTTTCCGGGAGAAATCATTCTTGTGGGTGGGCGTGAAAAACTAGGGGAAACCGTTCAAAGGAAACTACCTTCTTGGTACGCCGCATACACGTTGCCGGGTCGACGTTTGATTTGTATCAGTACGGAAGCGGCAGCCGATGCTTCGGTTTTTCGAACGACATTGCGTCACGAGTTGATGCACCTTGCCATGGCAAATTGGGGAGAGGCCACCTTTGCCCGCGTGCCTCGTTGGCTTCATGAAGGCATGGCCCAAACTTTTGCAGGAGAAGTTTGGCTTCAAGACCGAAGTGGATCTTTAGTTTGGCGTGCCTTATTCGACCAACTTCCGGGTTTGCATGAATATCAGGATGGCTTTGGTGCGGAGCCTTTGCATGCCGCCGACGGTTACGCCTTGGCTTTTGCCTTCGTGTCACGTCTACAGAGGGAATACCCACCCAACTTTCTAGCGCGTCTTTATGCGGTGATGGGTGAGGGGCTTTCGCTGGACGCCGCGTTGTTACACCTGACCGACTTGAGTTTGGTGACCCATGAGAAAAACATGCGCGAAGAATTACAATCTTTGCATGCAATTCTTCAAGCCTTACTGGGCCACTTTGTCACCCTTCTTTTTTTGCTTTCCCTCATCACCGTACCTTGGATTATTCTCAGGCGTCGGCGTCGGCGCGCTACTTTGGAAGAGAAATGGGAAAGTGAGGAAGAACCATTGGAAGGCCAATCCTCTCTAGAATCGCTTTAAGTCAGCAAGAAAAGCGGCATTGCCGGGCTGCAGACGGACAGCTTCTTGGAAATGTGCCTGCGCTTTTTCACCCTGCCCTAAACTTCGGTAGGAGCGCCCCAAAATATTGTGGGTGGTTCCGCGTGCGTGTCCCAACTGAAGAAGTTGTTGAAGTTGTCGGATGGCTTGGCGATGCTCGCCTGCCTTATGGAGATAAAGGCCGAGGAGGTCCAAGGCATAGGCGTTCTTCGGGTTGACCTCAACCAATTGCTGAAGTGCTCGAATGGCGTCGGCGGTATTCCCCGCATTTCCTTGTTGGACGGCTTTGTAGAAACGCTTGAGCTCTGGCATGGATTGGTGGGGGCTTGGCCGAAGAGAGCGTTCCATTAAGTCTGGGAGTTCTTGTTCTGCATCCGCGACGGCGGCGTATCCCAATGCACGAATAGCTTCCAGGTTATCCGCAACAACAGCTTCGCGGGGAAGCTTCGGTGCCCGCAAGAGTTTGTACAGAGCGCTTTGATAGGAGAGAGGGGTAGGCATTGAACTCAGAAGATTGTTCCTTTCCTGTGGATCCACCGACGTTTTATAAAACTCTGGACTTGCACTATGAATATACTTCCCTGAAGCGTCAGCCCAACCCAAGAGTGGGCTCCAGCCGTAATCTAAAAATCCCACAAGAGATTCAAAATATACGCCTCGCTCAGCCGGAGGATCCTGCTTCCAGAGAGAAACTCCGTCTATATCATTTGGAGAAGCAATTCCCAGTGCAGCAAGTCCCGTCGGGAAAACGTCGGCTACGGAAACGATAGCATTCGATTTGGTGTTGGCGCCGAAACCGTCGGGGTAACGGAGCAAAAACGGCACTTTTAGCGTGGAGTCATAACAGGTGACGGAGTGCGTCGGCTCCCCATGTTGGCCGAAGTCTTCCCCGTGATCCCCGACGACCATCATGGTGGTCTTGGAAAAATCACTTCTCTTTCGGAGTGTGGAGAGCAGTTGGCCGATAGAAGCGTCCATGGCAGCCACTTCAGCAAGATAGGCGTCTCCTTTGACCTTTGCCGCATATGTGGGGCGATTTTGATACGGCTCATGGGGGTCAAAGTAATGCACCCAAAGGAAATAAGGCTGACCATCCGAGTGTTGTTTTAACCAAGCTTGCGCGGTGGCCGTCGTTTTTTCCGCGGGCTGATAGGCCACCTGAATACCTTGCTGTTTGGTGTTGACCGCTTGATCCCAAAAAACATCGAAGCCCTGCGCGGTTCCATATTGTGCGTGCAAAACGACCGCCGACGTCACGCCCGCGGTAGAGATGCCTTCGGCTTGGGCTAATTCTGCCAAGGTCACTCCTGCGTCGGGAAGCGCACCAATGCCGTTATCTCGCACACCATGACGGGGCGGGTACAAGCCAGTCAGCATGGACAAATGAGATGGCAACGTGATGGGCGCGGACGCCCGTGCCTGAAGGTATTGCACACTTTGCCGGGCGAATGCATCCAAGACAGGAGAAGGGTGCAATGGGTTTTGATAGCAACCCAAAGCATCCGCTCGTGTGGTGTCGAGCGTGATCAGCACGAACGATCCGCCCGCGGGTGCCGTCGGAGCTGGTCCACAGGCAGTAAGCAGGAGGAGAGAAAAGGTTCGGAAATTCAAACGACCACGCCCGAGGGAAGGCTGCCAGTTAAAATTTGGCAGATTTCCAAGTACTTGTCGCGTGTCTTTTGAATGATGTCTTCTGGAATGGCCGGGCCGGGTGCTTGACGGTTCCAGTCAGACAAAGAGCGCAAATATGCGCGGACAATTTCTTTGTCCCAACTCGGAGGCTCTTCGCCGGCAACGACGCCGTCGGCGGGCCAATAGCGAGAACTGTCCGGTGTCATGACTTCGTCAATTAAAACCATTTCTCCGTCCATCAAACCAAATTCAAATTTTGTGTCCGCCAAGATGACACCCTTTTCCGCCGCACGTTCTTGTGCCATGTCGAAAATATCATGAGACAAGGTGCGAATCGTTTCCGCGTATTGGGAGTCCCCGATGATTTTGGTGGCTTGTTCCCAGGTGATGGGTTCGTCCTTTTCTGCCTTGGTGGTTGGAGTCAGGAGAACCTCCGGTAGCTCGGAAGAATTCTTTAAACCGTTGGGCAATGAGTATTCCCAAAGCGCTCCGGTTGCTTGATATTCTCTCCAGCCAGAACCCGCGAGGTACGCACGCAAAACAATTTCCACGTTCACACGGTCCGCGTTACGCGTCCAGGTCATTCGACCTCGAAGAGCGTTGTGGACTTCGGCAGGAAGATGGGGCACCTCTTCAGGCGTGCACGTAACCCGCGCCGACTTCACCCGGTCCTCTACTTTCGCACACCAATATTCTGTAATGTGCGTCAGAACTTTTCCGCGGTCCGGAACGCACTGACTCATGACCACATCAAATGCAGAAAGGCGGTCGGTCGCCACCATGAGCATGTGCTGCTCGTCGCCAGGGTAGCGGTAAAGGTCACGGACTTTTCCTTTGTAGAAAAGTTCCCAGCCGGGGATTTCTAGACCGCCAGCGTAACCCGTGGGGGATGTGAGGGAGGTGGGAGTGGACATGCAAAGATTCTAGACAAAGCGACCCTAGAATTCCCCTGTGACTTCCCTTCCCATGCCCGTTGCCATCCCGGGGTGCAAATCCGTCTCTCAGCGTATCCTTCTTGGGGCCTCTTGGGCATCGGGTACCACGCGCGTTCATGGTTTGAGTCCATGCCAGGACACGGCGGACCTCCTCCAGGCCCTCAAAACACTAGGGTTGCCCATGCAAGACTTGGGGCAGGGCGGGCTGGAGATCACAGGTTGGGGCGGTCCGCCACCAAAGCTGCCTCCTGAGATTGCGGTTGGCGAGGGCGGAACGACGCTTCGGTTTTTGTTACCTTTAGTTTCGGCCTCGCACGGGGAGACCCGGCTGGTTGGGGCTTCATCCCTCTTTCGCCGCCCACACACCCCCTTGCTCGATTTCCTTCAAGCGAAGGGGGCAAGAATCACACCTTTAGCAGATACCTCTGGCTTTCAAGTGACGGCCGACGGGCTTTCGTCCGGGGTATGGAAACTTCCCGCGCAGGTGAGTAGTCAGTTTGCGAGCGCCTTGTGGTACCCCGCGCAAATCCTTCCCCAAGTCGAAGTGAAGGTCGACGACACCATGGTTTCCAAAGCGTATTTTCTCTTGACGCAGAAATATGCAAAGCTTTCTTTCGCACCGATTCCCGCCGACGGCTACCGAAGTCTTTCCGTCCCTGCGGATCCCTCGGGCGCGACTTTCTTTGAAGTGGCTTCCCGTTTACTGAATCGACCCGTGTGTTTTGACCGACCTTTGGAGGGGGGGCACCCTGAAAACGAGGCGCATTCCTTCTTGAAACGTTTCGACACACATCCTGAAGAAGAAGAGGCGGTTATTGACGTTCAAGATTTCATTGATGCGGCTCCGGCTTTGGCTGTGCTTGGTCTTTTTCGTAAAGGTGGTTTGACCTTGACGGGTATTGAGGGGCTTAGGCATAAGGAGTCGGACCGTGTCGTGGGGATTCAGGCTTTAGGGCGTACCGTAGGGCAAGAAATTAAACTAATCCATTCGCATAGTCTTCATATTCCTGGCGGCGGACTTCAAGGAACGCCCGGAACCACGTTTGAACCGCAAGACGATCATCGCCTTGCTATGGCCGCGTTCCTTGTTCAACTTCTGCACCCATCTTTGCGGGTTGAAAATGCAGCTTGTGTCCGGAAATCGTTTCCTGATTTCGTTTCTACTTTGACGCAATGGGTCTCCCAATGAAGCACCAACTCTTCCTTCTCCTTCTTTTTTCTTGCGGTGTTCTTCCAGCTCAAACGGAGATTCCTGAGCCCCAAAAAAATCTGGAGCATCTTGCCCTAGAGGCGGAGCAGAAAGAAAACTGGGAAGAGGCTGCAGTCTATTTAGACCGTCTCCTTCAAGATGGCCGACCCAGTGAACCTTGGTTGAAGCGCCGAATTCATGTGGCCGAAGAATCCAGAGACTGGGAAGCTTGTGTGTATTTCCGCACGGCGCTTCTTAAGCGATTCCCAGATCGATTGAATTTGCGGATTGATTTGGCCGACGACCTTCAGCGAACCGAGCGAGGAACGGAAGCCGTTTTATTGATGGAGGATGCGGTCTCGCATCCAGAAACCCGCGAGGCTGCGTTACGCGTTGTTTTAGTTTTACAGGAACGAGAAGAGCGGTGGCTTGACGCGGCGTTGACGGCGGAAAGATTATCTAAAGACATTTCATTGACGGATCGCCGCATGCTTTTGCAACGTGCATCGAGGCATCGAGAGAAGACGGGAGACCTACAAGGAGCCTTTGAGAATATGGAAAAAGCTCTTGACGGGCTCACGTTGTCTGAAAATGAGCAACGCATCTTGAGTCGCCTTCGGGCCATTCAAACAGGGGAAATCAAAAATGTGGATGATGCGGTCAATCTTTTGCGTCAGCATGACTCTGCGGACTTTCGTTTCCGTGCCGTTCTTTACTTGGCGCAAGAGCGATTTCCGCGCGATGTAGGCGTTTTCTTGGCGGCTCTTAACGACTCGGACGTCCGCATCCAACGGATTTGTGCGCAGGAACTGTCCCAAAGAGGCGGCCCTCAAGATGCTCCTTATCTAGCGATTCTATTGCCAACGGCTAATCGTGAATTGCGCCTAGACCTCATTCGTGGACTAGGGGGAATTGGGACACAGGGAGAAATCCCCGCTCTATTAGAATTCTTAGACCCAGAAGACCGTGAGGCGTTCCGTGCAGTGCGACAGAGCTTAGAGAAGATTTCCGGCCAATCCTTCGGCCTTTCTCTTGATCCAAGCCTGGAACAGCGAAAAGCCCTTCGGCAAACTTGGACAGTATGGTGGAATGAGACCCTCTGATTGGAGACAATGACCGTATGAAAGTTTTAGTAACTGGTGGTTGTGGTTACATCGGCTCGGCAACAGCGCGTTGGCTTCGGTCCAAAGGCGTGGACGTTCAAGTCATTGATAATCTTTCCGAAGGGCATCGACAGGCTTGGGACGGACCCCTAGAAATCTTAGACCTTTTAGATCGAGATCTTCTTCACACCTACTTGAAGGGCAAGTCCTTCGATGGCGTGGTGCATTTTGCGGCCCGTTGTTACGTGGGCGAATCCGTTGAACAACCAGAGCGATACTGGCGTTCCAACGTCGTACCTGTGATTCACTTGACGGAAGCTTTGCAGGGGGTCCCCTTCGTTTTTAGTTCTACTTGTGCTACTTACGGAGAACCACAAGCCGAGTATCTTCAAGAAGATCATCCGCAGTTTCCTGTGAATCCATACGGCGCGACAAAATTGGCGGCAGAACGTTTGCTGTTGGATCGCAGTGCGGCGGGGCATGGCACGTGTGGTTTGTTGCGTTACTTCAATGCAGCAGGGGCGGCCCCAGGTGGGGATTTTGGCGAGCATCATGACCCTGAAACACATTTGATCCCCTTGGCGATAGATGCTGCTTTAGGGGAGCGTCCTCCGATGACCATTTTTGGCACGGACTATCCGACGCCGGACGGTACTTGCATCCGTGATTACATCCATGTGGATGACCTTGCGGCCGCGCATGAAAAGGCCTTAGATTGCTTGATTACGGGCGGAGATTCTGGTTATTGGAACCTGGGCACGGGGAATGGTTTTTCAGTTCGTCAAATCATGGATGCCGTCGGTCATGCTGTGGGTCAACCGGTTCCTTTTAAAGAGGGTCCACGTCGGGTCGGGGATCCTGCGATTCTGGTTGCGAATTCCGCAAAAGCAAAAGCCGAGCTCGGTTGGGTTCCTCATTACACCGACGTCAATGAGTTAGTGGCGACAGCCGTGGCGTGGCATCGGGCGCATCCATCGGGTTACGCTTCTTGATGCTCTTCCCTCTCCTTTTTGCCACGGCGTATTGCCTGCCCGTGGTATTGCAACAGGAAATCCTCGTCCAGGTGGATCGAGAGGCAGACATTGAGGTGGCAGTGCGAATTGAAACCTTGGAGGGGGAATTGATTGCTGATTTTCACGGAGATCGAAAATTAGTTTTGGCCTCCAACACGAAGTTGTTGACAACGGCGGCGGCATTGACTGCTTTGGGTGCGGATTACCGTTGGACAACACGAGTTTTTCTTGAGGAGGATGCGTTGTGGATCCAAGGGAACGGAGACCCGTCCTTTCGTGAAACACCCCAAGGGAATCCGGGTGAGGATTTCTTGGATGCACTCGCAAAATCGTTGCGGGAAAACGGGAAAGAAAAGGTGGGCGAGCTTTGGGTGGACGGCCGTGCGTTTCCCGGTCCTGTACGGCCACTTCTTTGGCCAGGCGGAACACAAGAGTTTTCAGTCTTTTGCGCGCCCGTGTCCGCTTGCTCTGTAGAAGGCAACTGTGTGCTTGCAAAGGTCGCTCGGCGAAGTGTGAAAATTTTCCCCACGCTGAGCCCTCCAATTCAAGTGCCATTTACTTCCCGCGCGGCCAAGACTTCTCTTTCTATGTGGTGGACAGGTGGAAAAGTCGATCACACGCTTCAGTTTGGGGGCGGCACTTCCAGAGAACAGGAACTTCGACTTGCCGTTGGCCATCCCTTAGAGGTTTTCGGGCGCTGGGTGAAATCTGGCCTGCAAACAAGGGGACTTTTGGTGGGGAGGGTGCGTGTTGCACAAGGAGATTCCCCGCACCCCAGCTCCACTCCTCTTTTGATCCATCCTTCGGCATGGACTGTGGCCGATGTGGTTCAATTAGCCAATAAGGAAAGTGACAATTTCATGGCAGAGGTGCTATTTCAGACGATCGGGTATGAAAAGGGAACTCCACCATTGATGCGTGCTCCAGAGGCCCTTCAAGCATCCTTCGAAGAATTGGGTCTCTTGCCTGCCGCTTATTCTCAAATAGACGGCTCTGGCTTGTCTCGCCGATGGAGTCAACCCGTCAACCAATCAACGCCCGAAGACCTCTGTGCACTTTTGCGAAAAATGGCAGAAAGTGAAGAGGCCTTGATTTACTTTCACTCTTTGCCTGTGGGTGGGAAAGACGGTAGTTTGAAAAATCGTTTCACTGAACCTCTGTTTCAACCAAATCGAGTGCGCGCAAAAACCGGTTGGATTGTGGGAGCGAGCGCACTTTCGGGTTATCTGCTTGCAGGGGAGACTCCACTTGTGTTTTCTATTCTTATTAATTACACCAAAGATAAAACATCGCGAACGAACAACGCACGTTTTAAGAAGATGCAGGAGGATTACTTGCACGAGATTTTGAGGAAATGGACGATTCATTAGCCGACGTGCTCGTCGTTGCCCAAGTTGCCGCGCGTAAGGCGGGCAACTTGTTGCTGGAGTGGTCAAAACGCTTGACGGCCGAAGAGGTTCGCTCAAAGTCTGTCTCAAGAGATTTGGTGACAGAGGCAGATTTGGCAAGCGAAGCTATCCTTATTTCTGCACTCAAAGAGGTTTTTCCGGAAGATGGTTTTTTGGCAGAGGAAACAGGGTCGGAAAATTTGGAGGCACCTCATGTTTGGTATGTCGACCCCTTAGACGGTACGAATAACTTCGTGCATGGATTGCCGATGTACGCAGTTTCTCTTGCCCGGGTCACAAATGGCGTTCCAGATGTCGCTGTCGTTTTTATTCCACGCCTTCAAGAAATGTTTACGGCAACAAAAGGCGGCGGCTCATTTTTAAATGACCGACGGATAGAGGTTTCGGGAACGACGGAATTGCTCGAGGCTATGTTGGCAACAGGATTTCCATATCGCCGTCATAAGTTATTAGAAAATAACCTGGAAAATTTCCAGAGACTTTTCCTCCAGCAACGCGGTGTCCGCCGCATGGGCTCGGCTGCGTGTGACCTTGCCTATGTTGCTTGCGGACGCCTCGATGCTTATTGGGAACTCCATTTAAGCCCCTATGACGTCGCTGCAGGTGGGCTCTTGGTTTCGGAGGCTGGAGGTACGGTGGATACAATTTTCTCAGGAGGTTCCTGGCTCCATGGAAAGAATATTTTGGCGGCCCCGCCGGATCTCTTGGGAAAACTACGCGATGTGCTTCAAGACGGAAGAGACTCTTCCTATCCGCCGTTAGGGGAACATGCGTGAACTTAGACTACGTGGTTTGCGGGCAGGGAACTTGCAGAATATTGATTTGGATTTCCCTCTCGGGCAATGGACGGCAGTTCATGGCCCAAGCGGCGCTGGAAAAAGTGCTTTACTGTTTGGGACATTAGAACCCTTAGCGCGCCGACGATTTCGTGTGCTTCGCGATCCACAAGCCGTTCCTGGCGGTGAAGAATTTGAAACGCGCTCCTTGGCGGATTCCGTCGAAGGTTTGCAGCCTGTCATTGCGTCGGCCGGCGAGGTGCCGCGGCAGCGGCGAAATGTAAAAGTGGGGGAAGCGCTTGGGCTTTGGCCTTACTTGGCTGCAGCATGGGAATCCGTCGGCGAAAAAAAGTGCCTTTCGTGTAAACATGTTTGGCGCGCGATGACGGAGAAGGAAATATTAGCAAAAATTCAAACTGCTTCGGATGGCGAGCGCGTTTATCTCTCTTCGTTTGTGGGTGGGCAGTCCATGGGGGAACTTCTGCAGGCCGGTTGGACGCGTGTGGAAGTGGATGGTGCTTGGCAACGTTTGGAGGAGCAACCGGAGAATCTACCCAAAGACGCGTGGCTTTTGTTGGATCGCTTCAAGTGGTCCCCGAAGAGTGTGGCTCGGTTGCGCCAGGGCTTACAAGAAGCTCGCCGACGCCGCGAAGCCGTGCGGCTGCAATGGGGGGGAGATGCCTTGCAATTGCCAAACCCTGCCCAATGTCCTTCTTGTGCGGAGGGCATCCCCGTTTGGGATTCCGCGGAGTTACGCACCCTGACGGAAGCGTCTGATTTGCAGGTGCAAGGGCGATCGTGGACAGAATGGGCAGAGTCTCCTCTTCAAGACTGGCTGGCTTTGCCTGGGAATCTGCAAAGCCAAGCCTGCCGCCGACTCGACGCCTTGCGGAAAACACGCTTGGGTCATCTTTCAGCTGTGCGCACTTTAGGGACTCTTTCGCTCGGGGAAGCGCGTCGGCTGGAGCTGGTAGTTTTACTGGCGCAAGTACGCACGGGACAATTAGCTATTTTTGACGAGCCAGGCATGGGCCTTCACGGGAAAGAGCGTGAAGCACTGGCCAAATTATTACGAGAATTAGTTGCACAAGGAAATACCGTTTTAACAGCTGACCCGTCCCGAGAATTTCTAGAGGCAGCCGATGCATGGTGTTTGCTTGGGCCTGGTGGTGGCCCCGAAGGGGGGCAGGTGGTCTCGCAAGGGCCGCGCCCAGAATTACCTCCTGCGGAGCGTCTCCCCGAATCCTTTCCACCGATTTCTTTGGAGCACACATTAGATTTTAAAAATCTTGCACATCGCTTTCTCAAAATCCCAAAACTCTCTCTGCCACTCGGTTGCGTAACGGCAATTTGTGGTGTGAGCGGCTCAGGAAAAACTACGTTATTGGAAAAAGAAATTATCCCTCGGCTTCGAGAAGAAAGAGACTTCTCCGGTCCATTGCCGGGTGGAGGTGTTGCGGTTCTCTTGGAGCGTGCTCTTGGGCATTCTGCATTTTCTACGGTTGCAACGTTATCTGGGGCTTGGCGTGAAATGCGTGAGGCCTTTGCAGAGTCCGAAGAAGGCAAAATTCGAGGTTTAACTCCGGCGGATTTCGTGGCTCGTCCTAATCAGGGTGGTTGCACGCGCTGTCGAGGCCACGGCGCTTCCGCCGACGGCGTGGTTTGTGTGGACTGTGATGGCCACGGTTTGCGCCAAGACTTGCTGGAAGTGCGTCTGCGAAATCGTCCCCTAAGAGAATGGTTGGAAACTCCACTCGAACATTTGGAAAAGCGGCTTCCCCATGACGGAACCCTGCGTGCACGAGTCCACCATCTGATTGCTCTTGGTTTGGGGCCACGGCACTTTGGGGAACGCGGACGTTGGCTTTCGTTAGGAGAGCGAAGTCGAATTGCGTTGGCCAAGGCATTGGCAACGACGCGTCGAACGCGGCCGAAACTTTTCATTTTGGATGAACCTTGTTTGGGGTTGCCCGTACGCGAGGCTACACGCGTGGTAGAACTATTACGTAACTTGGCGGAGCAGGGGCATACGTTTTGGGTAGTGGAGCATCATGAAGTTCTTCTTCACGCAGCGCACCATGTCGTTGAAATCGGCCCAGGCGCGGGACCGGAAGGAGGCCAACTCCTTTTTGAAGGGTCGCCGTCGCAAGTGATGCATGCATCTTCTCCGACGGGAGAGTGGATGCGTGCGCGTCGGAAGGAAGCGCCTTTGCCACCGCCGCCGAAGGCCCCGGAGTTTTGGACTTCCCGCGCTCTCCCTGAAAGCCTTCTGCGGGAAGGTCGTGAAGAATTAGAAAAAAACCTCTCCCGGGAGTTGGCCACCCGCTCCCCGTTGCTAGGAGATGCCTTTTCGGTAGAGCACGCCGCCGATGCCGTCGGGCTTCCTCCACTTGCATGGCCACTGCTTCCGGCCTCAAAGGCTACGCTCTGGGAAACCTTAGGTTTTGAACCTCTTCGGCGCCGCTGTTTCTTGGAGTCCGCCACTGTGGGTTGTCCCGGTTGTGGTGGCCCCGGCCCGTGGACTGATTTACTCGAATCGGTTCGGAATCCCGAAGGGTTGCCGTCGGGGGAATACTTATTCACAACACCTTGTTGTACTTCTGATAGTAACCCGCCGACCGCCGACCTTCTATTTGCTGCTGGATTTCGACGCGTTCTTCGCCGAGGAGTGGTAACTCGCCTTAAGGCAGGGGAACGACTGCAATCTTCCGACGCCATAGTTTTAGATCGTTTCCACCCGGCGAAAGAAGAGGATGTTGGCCGGATTGTGGACTTGCAGCACCACGCACAGCTTTTTGGATCGCCGAGAATTTCCGCATGGAACCTTTCTGCGGAGCATGAGGTTTGGTCGTGGCATGGACCCGCTTGCCGCTCTTGCCAGAAAGTTTTTTCGCATGCACAACCATCTTTGAATGGGCTTTCTCATGAGGCCATGATGCAACTTACTTTACAAAAGTCTTTGGAGCATCTTGCGCCATTTGACGCTGAAGGTGTTGTTCGACATGCGTTGGATTTTTTAGTGGGTACCGGTTTATTGCAACAGCCGGCTTGTGCGCGCCTGACAAAACTTCCTTGGCTGGAACAGCGCATTGCTTTTTATGCGGGTTGGATTTTCTTTCCCGCGGAAGGTCTTGTACTTTTGATGGATCAGCCCTTAGCTGGTTTCCCGCACGCGCTGGCGCAACGTTTTGTTCAGGCTATACAGAAGTCACCTCGCGGTATTTTCCTTTGGACAGATGCGGAGAATCATGCAGAAAACCTGTCACCTTCCGTGGAGTTTTCCGGCGCTGAACCCTTCCCGACAGGCTTCAATTTTCTGGCTTGGGCCAACCCTTCTCCTGCTTCTCCAGAAACGACCGTGCGAGAAGCCCTCGGCTTGGTCCCCGTTTTCCAGGACTACTATTTGCGTTGCGAGACCGCACGGCTGGAGGGCTGGACACTCTCGCAGCTCTCACAATCCTCAAAAGGTAAACTCTGTCCCACCTGCCGAGGAACAAAAGGGCATCGGCCCCACCCGGAACTCCTCCTGCCTTGCTCTGCCTGTCTGGGCACCGGATGGGGGCGAGAAACCCGCCGGCTAGAGGATCGGGGACTTCGGTGGCCCGACCTCGGCCAGCAGACGCTTCAGAATTTATGGGAGCATTTCAACGAAACCCCATCCATCGCGGAGGTCCTCCAGTGGCCCTGCCAGTGGGGATTGGGGGATTTACAGCTAGATACGCGCCTCTCGCGAGTCCCCGTCGGCCTGCGGAGCCTACTCCCAGCCCTCCACGAGTGGTCTCACGGCACCGACATTGAAAATTCTTGCTTAATGATGCCCGGCGCGGGCTTGAACCTCTTGGAGCTTCGGCAAATTGTGTCTAGAATGAAGGGCTCCCTTTCCACCAATCCTTCTGGGATTTGGAAAGGGCATCATCCGGCCCTTTTGCGCAGTTTGTGAACGACCAACCCCTCATCCTCCAAAGCGATTTAACGATCGTTCTTGAGACTGAGCATCCTCGTTTTGAGGAAATGCGGGACGCGCTTTTGCCGTTCACCGAACTCGTGAAGTCTCCTGAGTATTTGCACACTTATCGCATTACGCCAATTTCTGTTTGGAATGCATCGGCCACAGGATTGCAGACGGATGAAGTCCTGGGGTTTTTAGAGAAAAATGCGCGCTACGGCGTGCCATCAAACTTTGCGGTGGAACTGCGTTCTTGGTTTCAGCGGTGTGGCGTTTTCTCCTTGCATAAGGACGAGGAGTTTCTTCGGCTAGAAGCAACGGACAGCAAAGTTTTTACGCAGTTACTCCACGACCCAGAGCTTAAGAAATTATTGGACCGCGTGGATGAAGCAGTGGGGAAGGCATGGCTCACCCCTGGTCGGCGTGGTTTGGTGAAGGAGCGTTTGGTGCGCTTGGGTTATCCCGTGGAGGATCAAGCAGGTTACGTCTCGGGCGCGCCCTTGGAGATTTCATTACGATCTTCGTGTTTAAGTGGCGGGGATTTTTCCTTACGTCCATATCAGGAGCAAGCGCTAGAGTCGTTTCATAAAGGTGGTTCTGACTTGGGCGGTTCCGGAACGATTGTCCTTCCTTGTGGCGCTGGAAAAACAGTGGTTGGTATTGCAGCCATGGCAGTAGTTGGCGCGGAAACTTTAATTCTTACGCCTAATACCGTGGCCTTGCGTCAATGGCGCGCAGAGTTGTTAGATAAAACGGAGCTTACGGAAGATCAAATCGGGGAATACTCCGGGGACTGCAAAGAAATTCGCCCGGTTACGTTGACGACGTATCAAATCTTGACCTATCGGAAAGAGAAAGGCGGTGAATTTGTTCACTTTAATTTATTCTCCGACGGTAACTGGGGCTTAATTGTTTACGATGAAGTCCACCTACTTCCGGCTCCGGTCTTTCGAGCCACGGCAGAAATTCAAGCGCGCCGACGCCTTGGGTTGACGGCCACCTTGGTTCGAGAAGACGGCAAGGAAGATGAGGTCTTTTGTCTGATTGGCCCAAAACGTTACGACGCACCTTGGAAAGATTTAGAACGTCGCGGATTTATTGCCGAGGTGGAATGCACAGAAGTTCGTGTTCCCTTGACAGAAGAAGACCGTGTAACTTACATGGCATCGGGGCGCCGCCAGCAGTTTCGAATGGCGTCGGAAAATCCTTTGAAGATGGCCACCCTGGAGGCTTTACTTCAAAAACACCACGGCCAACGCATTCTGATCATTGGGCAATACTTGGACCAGCTGGAAGAGCTCAGGCAACGGTTGGGCGTTCCACTAATCACGGGGAAAATGCCAAACCCGGAGCGAGAGGTTTTGTATCAAGCATTCCGAGAGGGGAAAGAAAGCGTTTTACTGGTGAGTAAGGTCGGCAACTTTGCCATAGACCTTCCCGACGCCAACGTGGCCATTCAAGTTTCCGGTACTTTTGGATCTCGCCAAGAAGAGGCACAGCGTTTAGGGAGAATCTTGCGGCCCAAATCGGATGGAGGGAAAGCTTACTTTTACACGCTCGTGAGCGAGGCAACGCAGGATCAGGACTATGCGGAAAAGCGCCAAAGGTTTTTGGCTGAGCAAGGTTATGCCTATACCATTTTGCCTGCGGATAGCTTGTTGGATTTAGAGGAGACGTCATGAGAGTTTCTCTTTTGCGGACCTTGAAGAATCGGGGGCAGAGTGACCTTCTCTCTTTGCATGACATTTGGATTGGTGGCGAAGCGCCCGGGGAATCGCAAGACTTGCTGGAGGTGCTTCAGGGCCGAATGACCAGTGGACCGGCAACGGCGTCAGTGTTTTCTCGTTTGGATGGAGCGGCGTCGCCCGTATTTGAATCCATGATTGCGCTTTCCGGAAAGACTCTTCATTTTGACGAGATTAAAAAGCGCGCGCACCGGGAAGGAATTTCTGCAACAGCAGTCCGCGGGGCCTTGGCTGATTTAGTGTCCGTGGGCCTCATTGCGAATTTATCGATCGGGCATGATGGCGTCACTTCCACGGTGTGGGGGGTCCCGACAGAAATTGCCGCGGCCTTTCGTTCTTTGGAGCAGAAAGACCGCCCTTCCAAGGCTCTTTTTCAACTCCGAGGCTTCTTAGAGGACATGATGGCAGGCGAAGGTCTTGCCGGAGACTCCGCTGAAGGGCAGGTAGACCGCATGTTCGGTTTTCTTGCAGATGAGTCCGCTGTGCTGGCGCGCGTTGCCGAATTGCCAAAGCCGGTTCATGCGGTATTCACGGAAATGGTTCACCAACATGGCGGCATTCTTTCCCTGCGGAAGCTGTCGAAAATCTCCAAGGTGCCCGCCGACCAAATCTGCGAAGCCCTCGAGGACGCCTCCTTGGGGACATCGGGATATTTGAATTTAGAGCCCTACGGTCTTCGGCAACGCGGAAGAGTAGTGACTATCTTTCAAGAAGTGATGGCCGCTTGGTTTTCTTCACAGGCCACCAAAGGAGAGATTCAGCCTTCCGATGAAGCTTCGATTGGCGTGGACTTTGTTTCTAACTTTGACCGTTTTGCCAATTACGTGGACGATGAGGTGATTCGTTTTACCGTGCGTGGCACCATCTTTAAATCTACCGGAAAACGCCTCGCGGAGCGTTTGATTCCGAACCCTGGCCGTGAATTCGGAAAGTTGGAAATCCTAGAGATGGAGTACCGATTTGCCTTGGCCTTCCGTTTGATTGACCGGACCGGTGAGCGGACTTTTCGTGTGACCGATGCAGGGAAAAACTTCTTGTCAAGTGGCTTGCATGAAAAGCAACGCATGATGTTGGACTGCTTGGTGGAAGACAGGGATATGCCCGGTGATCTTCGGCATCAGATTCAAATGCGGCGCATTGCTTTGGGCTTCTTGAAACGCATGACGCCCAATCTTTGGTATGACGCCATGGCACTGGCTTATGTTTCGCGCCATTTCTACCTTGCATCACTTCAGCTAAACGCACAAGAGGGGGAGCATGGTGAGTTTCCATTGCGGTCCTCCGCAGACTTGGAATCCCTAGTTTGGAATTTATTTACTTGGATTCGCAAACACCTTTATCTGATTGGATTTATTGATTTGGGGTATGAGGAGAACGGCCGGGCGTCGGCGATTCGTTTAACGGAAATCGGTGCGGAGTTCTTGGGCATGATTCCTATCCAGGAATTGGCGGGCGCTGGCCATATTGTTGTAAACCCAGACTTCGAAATTGTTTTCTTCCCCGGGAAGGGTGCGCACGCTTTGATTTATGAATTTGATCGTTTCTGTGAGCGAGAGAAGAGTGAGCATCTCTATCACTACCGACTCACTCCGGCAGCATTGCGCCGTGCTTTGACCGAAGGCATGTCCTTGGATGATGTTTTGGCCACCTTGCGAAAATATTCCCGCACTCCCATTCCCCAAAACATTGAATTCTCTTTGGAGTCGTGGGCAAAGAGTGACGGTATGGTGACTTGGTGCACGCAGACCGGCGAACTCACTTGCGCGTCCCCAGAAATCCTTGACCGGATTGAGTCTCACCCAAAATTAGGAAAGCTCGGGCTCAAACGCACGGACTCCACTGCGCTCATCCTTCAATCTAAAGGTGACGTGGAAGAAATAACGGGTTGGATTCGAGATTACGGCGTTTCCATTCGTTTGCGTGGCGCCACCGCATGAATCTTCCCGCCGGAGTCTGGACCATTGCCAGTGATTGGGCCAATCTGGAGCAGGCCGAGGCGTGGATAAAGAAAACTTCCGACGCTGACGCCTGGACTTTTCGCAATCCACAGGTTTCTGAAAGAGAGGCGCTTGGAGTTCTTCGCCGTATGAAAGAAAAAGCACCTTGGCTGGCGGTTCATGGACGTTCGGATTGGGCGAACTTGGTGCAGGCCGATGCCCTGATTGGGGGCCATAGAAGTTTGCCTTGGGAGGAACTTGCCCAGCGGAAAACCTCTGGACAAGCCTTGGGGTTTTCGGTGCACAACGACGCGGAATGGCAAAGGGCCAAAGATTGTCGCGCCGACTTTATCTTTTTTAGCCCCGTTTACCCGACGCCTTCCAAAGAGGAAATTTTAGAGGTCCAAGGTCTAGAAGTTCTCGCAGAAGTTTGTGCGCGGGGGATTCCCGTGATTGCTTTGGGTGGAATCTTGACCCGAACCGAAGCCCAATCCTGCATAGATGCAGGGGCTCACGCCGTTGCCGTTCTTAGGGCTGCGGGGGAATTAATTCTCTAACCAGTGCTTGCCCCACATCCTTCGCGGCAGGCAGCTGATTGTGGGGACCGGCGGAGCGCACAAGCCAAGTAGGGCGTTTCATCGCGTCTTGCCTGGAAATGACATAAGCATGACCCCAGGGGTCCGTCGGGAGAAAAACGGTGTCGGCCAAGAGGTCCGCCAACAGGGGCATTTCCAAAGGTAGTTCGCTGGGGACCTCACCGGGGCCGACCAAGGTTGTCGGCCATTCGTTTTCATCGGCGGTCTGCATGGCCTGATGCACTTGGGCGGTGAGGTAGTCCAGGACGTCGGAAGCGCGCCGAACTTTTGCTTGGGTTAAGTCATGGCGCAGGGTGCCTAGAATGAGCAGAGTGATTCCAAGACCTAACCCTACAATCCAAAGCCACTCTGCACGGCTCAGACCGTGTTGTTGGGGTTTAGACCGCGATGGCGATGGGCGGGGGCGTTGCATCAAATGAGGGAAGAGGCATTGCACGCTTTGTTTCGGAATGCGTTTCCAAAGCGGCGGGGCTTGACTGGCCCCGGGGATGATTGTGCCACTTTGCGCCCCCCAAAGGGAAGCCTTCTTGTGCAGAGTGTGGATCAGTTAGTGGAGGGAGTTCATTTACTCCCCACGGCGGGGCCGTCGGCGATGGCGCGCAAACTTTTACGACGTTCCTTGAGTGATTTGGCGGCGGCAGGGGCCAAGCCTTGGGCGGTGCAATGGACCGTGGCCGCGCCGACAGAAAAGGGGGGAGCATGGATGCGGGCGCTGATGCACGCTTTTTTGAAAGAGGCCAAAGTTTGGGATGTTCCGGTGATTGGTGGAGATCTTTCCACCGCACCACACGTGGTGCTGACTTGCACCGTCATGGGTTTGGCGCGCAAGGCACCTGTCGGCCGAGGGGGTGCACGCTCGGGGGATTCCATTTGGGTGACCGGGAAATTGGGAGGCGCGGTGGAGTCGGGGAGGCATCGGCTTCCTCATCCACGTCTGGCCGAAGGTCGGCGCCTTTTGGAAAAGTACACGCCCCACGCCATGATGGATTTAAGTGACGGTTTGATGGCCGACTTGCCCCGCATCCTGCGTGCTTCCGAAGTCGGGGCCACGGTTTATGGAGAGTCCGTGCCATGCAACACCAAAGCAAGCCTGGCCTCGGCTGTGGCGGAGGGAGAGGACTACGAACTTTTGGTGGTGCTTGCCCCTCGTCAGGCACGGAGGGCATCTTCCGATGCGTTGCTTCAAAAGGTAGGCTGGACGGAAATCGGCGTCATTGAGAAACGAAAAGGTCTCCGATGGAAACTAGACGGAACTCTGTGGAAACCTCAAGTCAAGCCCTGGGGCCATACGTGGTGAGTCCTTTGCCGACTTGGTCCTGGACCTCGCAAGCGCCTTCAGAAACAGTGGCTTTAGGAGAGCGTTTGGGTGCAGTTCTTGCGCCGGGGAGCTTTTTGGCTTTGAACGGCCCACTGGGTGCGGGAAAAACGACGTTCTGCCGAGGACTTGGGCGTGGCCTTGCGGTGAAAGAGCCTCTGGCTTCGCCGACCTATCTCCTATGCAGGGAATATACAGGGCGTCACGAGGTCCTCCACTTTGACGCGTATTTTCAGGAGCGGTTGGACTCCTTGCTCATGGAGGGTTTAGCTCAGGAGTTTCGCGGGAAGGTCGTTTTGATGGAGTGGGCCGAAAAGGCGTCGGCGTGGCTCCTGGACGACCGGATTCAGGCTACTTTGGAGCCTGGCCAAGAGGAAGAGGAGCGCCGAGTCACCCTGATCGCCACTGGGCCTTTTTCGGAAAAATTATTGAACCAGGCCTTCGGGGCTCCCGTTCTTCTGGGTACCTCATGAGCACCGGACCCTCGGATTTGCTGGCTCGCTTTCAAGAAGGAGATGCCTCCGCCTTCAACGAGCTGGTCAAGGAAATGGGCCCCCGCCTCAAGGGGTACTTCTTTCGCCAAGGCGCCCAAAGCACTACGGCGGAGGACCTCGCGCAACATGTTTTCCTTAAAGCCTTCCAAAGCCGCAGTCGGTACCAATCCTCGGGCCGACTGGACGCCTATTTGCTCCGCATCGCTCGGAATTTGTGGATTGACTATTGCCGACGGCGTCGGCCTCTTACTTTGGGGGAAAGCTTTCCCGATGCAGTGGACACCGCGCCCAGCCCTTGGGAGGATGGACACGCACAAGATCGCGCCCAACTTCTTCATGCCGCGTTGGGCCAACTGGATGACAGCACCAGAGAATTGGTGGAATTGGCCATCTTTCAGCAACTTCCGTATCGGGAAGTGGGGGAGATTATGAAGATCCCCGTCGGTACGGTGAAGTCCCGTGTGCATTACATCCTGCAGAAATTAAAACGGCAACTGGAGCCTGTTTTGGGCTCAGATTCAGAAAACGACGCATGAAAACATCTTTCCCCGAAGACCCACTTTCAGAATTCGCCGACGCCATGCGCAAGGCTCTGCCGGATCCCGAGCTTTCCTCTGATTTCGCGGACTCCTTGCATATCCGCCTTCAAAGGCCGTGGAGATTCAGAGAGGCGCTTCGTCGAGACCGATGGATTCAAGTAGCCGCTTCGCTTTTGGTGATGACCACTTTGGCGGGTCCCGTTGCGGCTTTGGTGGGTTTTTTGTTGCTGGAGAAGCCGTCGGTTCCCGTGATTGGCTTTGAGGTGCCGCACCCTTCGGTGAAGACGGAAGTTATGTCTCCGCCTCATTGGCAAGTGATTCCTCCGGAGCTTACTTTGGAGGATGGCATGTTTAGTTTGGAATGGAAAGAAGCCGTGGAGGTTTCCAACCGCATGGCGCAGGCGATTTCCGCTTGGGAAAAATCGGGCAAGACCTTTACGCAACCTGCCGCATCTCCCGCCCGACAAAGTTGGCAAGGCGCCACCGTAAAGGAGCTTCAACAAGAATGGCTTCGGCGATGTGCATTGGGTTTGACGGATCCACCACCGTTGGATTTACAGTCGCGCGTGCGTGTCCTTGAAAAAGAACAAGGATCCCATCCTCAGCTCAAAGCCTGGCGTTGGACCCTCTTCGCCGACGGCTCCCCCGAGCGCCTCTTCCTGTCCGAGTAGTTTCTCGACGTTATCCTGAGGTCCGTCATGCTGACCTCCCTCCTCCTTCTAATTTCTCCTGCGCCGTTGCAGGAGCCCGCTTCCCCGATGCCACTTCGTGTGGAGGATGTGGTCCGGCTGGTGCAGAAAAACGGGCCATCCATTCGACAGGCTCAGCTGGCCGCCTTGTCCGCCAAGGGGGGAGTTCGAGAAGCCCAAGGCGCGTTTGATCCGGTCTTTTTCGCCGACGTCACATATTCCTATTTGGAGCAACCTCTGAGTGGTTTCTTTTCTACTCTTCCTGGAATTGGAGACGAGTCAGAATCTACCGTAGTTTCCGCAAGCCAAGGAATCCGAGGCATGTTGCAAAGTGGCGCTACCTATTCGTTGAGTTTAAAAGAAGATGATAGTTCTTTTAATTATTTGCCGGAGGACCAGGCCAACGCATCCTTGAACTTCAGTTTCACCCAGCCTCTCCTTCGCGGGGGGTGGAGTTTAACCAACACGCAGAATCTAATCACCGCCCGCATTGCACAAGAAAAAGCGCAAACCGGAATTCAGCAGGCGAATGAAGAGAGTGTTCAAGCTGCTGTGAATGCCTATTGGGATTTGGCGCTGGCCTTAGAGGACGCCGACGTCAAAGATTTTGGGTTGAAGATGGCCAAAGAACTGCGCGATGTCACGCAGGCTCGGTTCCAGGTGGGTGCTGTTGCCGAGGTGGAAGTGGTGCAAACCGAAGCCGACATCGCCTCAAGGACCGACGCCCTGTTGACGGCGGAGAATACTGTGCAGGTGGCACAGGATGGGCTTCGCTTGGCGATTTTTGGGCTGGATTCTGCGGGAGATTGGGAACTGAGTTTCCTTCCCATCAGTGCATTGCCCGAAGCCGTTACGGTGGACCTTTCTTGGGAGGATGCCTTTCAGGTGGCTTTACTGGCCCGCTCTAGTTTGAAGCAGTTGCGTTTGGATTTAGAGCAGGCGAAGTTGAATTGGGAGGTGGCTGTGGAAAATACAAAGCCAAAGCTAGACTTTGTGACCACAGGAAATAGTTACTCACAAAGTGAGCGCTGGCAACAGTCCGTTCGCCCCATTTTAGATTTTGATTTTCCGGGTTATAGCGCAGGTTTCGTCTTTGAGATTCCGTTTGGAAATGATCAGTACCAGGGTACGGTAACGCGGACTCGCTATGCCAAAGAACTTGCGGAGCGGACTTACCAGGATGCGGAGCATCAGGTTGCGTCGGAGGTTCGAGACGCAGTTCGATCCGTGAATTATTTATCGGCCAGAGTTTCCGCAACCTCACAGGCCACCCGGGTTGCCACTCGCCAGCTCGATGCAGAGGAGCGTCGCTTGCAGGAGGGCGTTTCCACCAATTTTCAGCGGCTGCAGTTTCAAAATGATTTGTTGACGGCCAAGACGGCGGAGTTGGGGGCGAGAACCGCGTACGCCCAGGCGGTGGCGCAGCTGCAGAGTGTGCAGG
>JAPKBM010000016.1 GCA_026421205.1 Planctomycetota bacterium | reverse complement strand
GCCATCCATCATTGGGTTGCCCACATTGGCCGTCGTCACAATGCTCAGAGCACCCGCATCATCCTTGCCAAAAGGGAGGGCGGCAAGTTCGTAAGCCATGGCAAATTTAGGACATCCACCGCAGGACTCACCCCCCCCGCCCTGTTACATTTTTTCTGTGGAAGAACGCACGTTCCGCCGATGCCTTGGAATCCTCACCGCCCTCGCTGTGGGAATGCAATGCCTCCTCCTCACCGAGGCCTGGCAAAATAATCCTTTTGCGCGCCTGCCCATTGAAGACGCGGAGGTCTACTGGACTTGGGCCGGCCGCATCGCCGACGGCCACTGGGTTGGCGAAACCCCCTTCCTCTCCGCCCCGCTCTACCCCTACCTCCTTGGCTTTCTCCGCAGTCTCGGCTTGGATCTTCCTGGGGTGTACACATTCCAGGCCATCCTTCACGCGGGCACCCTCCTCATGATTGGCCTTCTGGGCCGACTTCGCTTTGGCGCCAAAACGGGCTTGAGCGCCGCCGCCGTCTACCTACTCCTTGCCGACCCCAGTTTTGCACCAGGAAGAATCCTGAACGGCACCCTGCAACTGTTCACGCTCACGGCCTTTCTCTATGGAACCGTCCGCTTTGTCTGCCGACAGAAATCCGGGCCGCCGCCACCTCGGCACGCACCGCTCCTTCTGGGTTTCCTTTTTGGCTTAGCCACCCTTGCCAATCCCACCCTTCTCCTTGCCCTGCCCTTTCTAGCTTGGTGGATGCCTCGCTCCACCACTGCCCCGTGGCTCATCGCAGCACTTCTGACCCTGGCCCCCGCCACGCTTCATAATTACGCCGCGTGCGGCGAGTTCATCCCCATCAGCGCCCAAGCCGGGGTGACCTTTTTCCACGGCAATGCTTCGGGGGCCCAAGGGGTTTACCACGCTATTGAAGGCGTCAGCACTGGGCGGCTTCAACAAAATGCCGACGCCTTCCGCATGGCCGCCGATGCCACTGGCCAGCCTGGATGGGGTAACACAAGTTCTTATTTCTTCCAAAAAGGGCTCCAGAACCTCACCCAGGATCCCGTCGGCGCTCTTGAGCTGATCAGCAAAAAACTAAAATGGTTCTTTTTTGGGCAAAATTACGGAGACGTCTATCTCCCGAAACTAGAAATCAAAGAAGCCCTCACGCGCTACCCTATTCCGCAAATCCCGCTCATTTTTCTCCTTCCCCTAGCCTTTCTTGGCCTCTTCCACCTCCTCCGCCAAGACCGACGCAAAGCCCTGCCGGAAATCCTCTTCTTTTTGCTCCCGCTTCTGGTCGTTATCGTCTTTTGGTATTCCCCGCGCTATCGACTGCCGATGGCCCCCCTCACCGCCCTCTTTGCCGCTTGGGCGGCTAGCCGAGCCCCTATCAGACGTAACCTTCTCCCTGGTATCACTTTAGGGGCTATGGCCGCGTTCCTTCCGCCCGCTCTTGGGTTTGATTCCCCCTCGCTCTATCAAGGGCAATTTCAACACAGCCTCGGGGCCACCTACCGCGTCAACCAACAGCCTGGAAAAGCCCTCCCGCACCTCCAAGAAGCTATTCAAAGAGGCTACACCCCGGCGTCGGCGTACTACAACTTGGCTCAAACCCACATGGCTCTGGAGGACTGGGAAAATGCCGCCATCTCCCTCCAGAAAACTGTGGGAAGAGATCCTAAACACCAAGAAGCTTGGGAAAACCTCGGGATCCTTATGGCTTGGCAGCAAAAGCCGAAAGAGGCCGTCAGTGCCCTTCAAAAGGCCATCGCTTTGGCCCAAGAAAGAAAAGATCTCAAGAGTGTTCAGCGAATTCAACAACGCTTGGATGCCCTACCGTAAAATCCCCAGTTCATGACTTCCCGTCGCCTCCCTGCTAAGGACCTTCGTTGGACTTGCCCCGCTGGATGGATTCCATCGGCTTCCTCTTCCCACCCAACCTCGCCGGTTGTCGCCGGGCTCTTTGGCCAAGAACGTGCTATGGAAGCCATTCGCCTTGGGCTCGCAGTAGATGCACCGGGCTACAACGTCTTTGTCTGTGGCATTGGGGGGGCGCGCAAAGCAGAAACGGTTTTGGAACTCTTGGAAAAACTCCGCGTGGAGTGCCCGCTCCCCCAGGACCATATTTACGTGCATAATTTTGCCGAAGCACTCCGGCCGAAGCACTTAGCCTTACACGGGGGGGGTGGCGCGGAACTTTCTGAAGCCATGCAACGATGGGTCCGCACTCTCTCTCGTGAGATTCCAGAACTCTTGGAATCCGAAGAGCATCTTGCGCGGCGATCTCAGCTTTTCCGTCGGTATCGTCGCGCGGAAGCACAACTCTTTAAACGGCTCGCCAACAAGCTTCGGCCTCAAGGTATGGAACTTATCAATCTTGAAAATGACGGTGTCCGGCGGAAAGAAATCTTTTTTCGCTTCGGCGAACAAGCCGTGGCCCCCGACGCACTTCAAGAACTTCCGAAAGGAGTACGCCCCACCATCAAGCAAACAGAAAAGCTTCTTGCGACAAGGGAAGATGCGCTCACCACACTCCATGTTACTCAGCGGAAATCTCGCTCTTTAGCACTTCGCCTCCTGCGTGAATCTCAAGCACAAGACGCTGATGTCGTACAAGAAGCAGTAGAGAGTTTGACTTTAGCTTTGGCCGAAGAGTTAGATGCGGATATCCCATTGGGAAGTTGGCTTGGGGATTGCGCACAATACGCCGTCGGAAACCCGCACCTTTTCTTACGTGGATCAAAGGCCAAAGAAGGGGATGAAAAAGATGCCGTCAATCTTGAGGTTTTCCAAATCAACATTCTTCGCAGTTCCGCCGAAGGCACTTGCCCCATTGTTTACGAACAACACCCAAACTACTCAAAACTATTCGGCACCTTAGAGCGTTCCAAAATGCGCGAAGGCATGAGCCATATTCATGAAGCGGTACGGGCAGGGTCATTGCTGGCAGCCGAAGGCGGCTTCCTTGTCCTCAATGCACGCGACGTTTTTAAAGAAGCGGAAGTTTGGCGTGCACTCAAGCGAACCCTACAGACCGGCCAACTTGAAATTCATGCGTTGGAGTCTTTGTCCCCGTTAGGAATTACTGGTGCACGGCCGGAATCCGTTCCACTCAATTTAAAAGTAGTTTTGGTCGGAGATTCCTCGCTCTACGAATTCCTTCATGGTGATGATTTTGACTTCCCTCAAATCTTCAAGGTCAAAGCTGAATTCGAGGATTCTCTCCCCTTGAACAAAAAAAATGTGGGGGCGTTTGCCACGTGCCTAAAGGAGCGAGTCGCCAATGAAGACCTCCTTCCATTTCAAAAGAGTGGCCTTCAAGCCATTGTTGAACGCGCCGTAACCGACGTCGGCCGACGGAGCCGCCTTTCCGCGCGCTTCGAAGTTCTCTCCGACTATGCAAGGGAAGCCTCCTATCATGCAAAACGTATGGGGAAGCGTTCCGTAGATCGTGCCGCCGTGGATGAGGCTCGATGGAAATACCGCGCACTTCATTCTCTTGATCAAGAATGGCAGCAACGAGAAACCCTGGAAGGAACCTATCGCCTTGACACCGAAGGCGAACAAATTGGATCCTTAAATGGATTGACGGTCGTGTCCTTAGGGCCGATGTCCTTCGGTCGCCCTGCCCGCATCAGCGCCGTAGCGGGCGTCGGCGAGGAAAGCATTTTAAACATTGAACGCGATGTTGATCTTTCCGGCCCCATTCACAACAAAGGCGTGCTCATGTTAGAAAGTTACATGCGCTGGCGTTTCGGCCGAACGCGCGTGCTTCCCTACAAAATATCTCTCGCCTTTGACCAAAGCTATGGACCAATTGACGGAGACTCCGCCAGTTCCACGGAAATTTACGCAACTCTCTCCGCACTGGGGAATATCCCGCTTCGCCAAGATTTAGCGGTCACAGGAGCGGTTGACATGAAAGGCAATGTCATGGCAATCGGCGGCGCCAATGCAAAAATTCGTGGGTTCTTTGAGCTATGCAAAGCTAGGGGGCTCACGGGCCAGCAAGGCATTCTCCTTCCTCATTCCAATGTCAATGACCTCATGTTGGATGAAGAGGTCATTGCTGCAGTCAAGAGTCGCCAATTCCATATCTACTCCATTCAACATGTGGATGAAGGCATGAAGCTGCTTTCCGGGCTTTCTTCCTCTGCTGTAGCAAAAGCAGTCCATCAAGGTATGGATAGCCTAGAAAAAGCAAAAGACGGGAAAGATGCCGGAACATCCGACACGTCAAATTCTAAAGAAGCGAAGTCCTCATGAAATACATCGATCCCCACACACACTGTTTTTCCCGTACCACCGACGACTACCAAGCCATGTACCTGGCCGGAATTCGCGTCGTTGTAGAGCCTTCTTTCTGGTTAGGTCAGCCCCGCACTAGCGTAGGAACTTTCCGCGACTATTTCTCTTCTCTGTTGGAGTTTGAGCCAAGCCGGGCAGCGGACTTCGGGATTCACCACCGATGCACCATCGGCCTCAACCCGAAAGAAGCGAACGACGAAGCGCTTGCCGCCGAAGTTCTTGAAATCCTCCCTGAATTCCTGTCCCGTGAGGGTGTTGTCGCCATTGGCGAATTGGGCTATGACCTTTTGACCGATGCGGAAGAGAAAGCGTACATCAAACAAATTGAAATGGGCTTGAGTCACAATTTACCCATCATGGTGCACACCCCTCATCGTGATAAGTTGCGTGGCACCATCCGCTCCATGGATATCCTGAAAGATATGGATGTCCCCGAAAACCAAGTCATTATTGATCATTCCACGGAAGAAACTACAGCCTTAATTCTTGACCGAGGCTACTGGGCGGGGCATACGGTGTACCCAGAAACGAAACTCACGGCGGAACGCTTCGCAAATCTTTTTTTTGACTTTGGCAACGAACGCATGTTGCTCAATTCTAGTGCGGATTGGGGGAAATCAGATCCCCTCAATGTGGCAAAAACTGCCGTCTACCTAGAAAGCCGTGGGGCAAATCTGGAGGACCTACAACGCCTTGTCTGGGATAATCCCTTGAATTTTTTCGGGCTTCATCGGATGAATCTCCCCGATGTCCTGGGCGCAGTGCCTTCAGATGCAAGTTCACGCACACACAGCTTAATCCGCCCAGAACTTGCAAAATAAGTCAACGCTGAAAAAGTTCGAAATAATGCGTTGCGGGAATGGCCCTTGCGCCTATTAAGAGCTCCTAAGTTTTCCTTTGGGGGGTAATTTAGGGATGAGAAAACGTCGGCCATCCGGGGGAGGATTGCCGACGTATTTTTTTGGACTAGCGTTGCCCAAGAATCAAAGTCACCGGAACACGCTGATTACCACGCCAAAGAACTAACCGGATGGAGGCTCCAGGCCCTTGGACCCCCACACGAGCCCTTAACTGAGTGGGGGTAAAAATTGGTACGCCATCCATTTCCAAAATCACATCCCCGCGCTGCACGCCGGCATCCTCAGCGGGAGACCCTTCTTTGATGGACTTCACGCGGACACCCTGGGGCGTCGGCAGTTTCACCTGCTGTGCATAAGACCCGTCCATTGCGGCAGGCGTCAACCCAAGCCACCCCGGTTGAACCTTGCCATGCTCCAAAATGGCATTAACTGAGTGCCGGAGTAAATGACTGGGGACTGCCCAACCCTTCCCCTGCCACGCTTGTCCTTCAATGGCCGTGTTCAAGCCCACCACCTCCCCGTGAATATTCACCAGCGGCCCTCCCGACGAACCTCGGTCAATGAAGGCATCACATTGCAGGAAATCGGATAACGAACCAGGTCCGAGGTCTAGACGACGGTGCAGTCCATTCACCACGCCTAAACTCGTCGTCCCAACCAAACCCAATGGATTACCTACCGCCATCACCCAGTCTCCGTGGCGGAGGGCGTCGGAATCTCCCCAGGCCAATTGATGCCGTGCAATGCCTTCGGGAATGCGGACAACCGCAAGGTCAATCCGCGGGTCCGCCCCGATTACCGTACCGTCCACCGTTACACCATTCTGAAGACGCACCCGGGCCACGGCTCCCGGCTCCCCCGCCACATGGTGATTGGTGATGACCCACCCTCGAACCGCGTCCAGCACAAAGCCTGACCCGCTCCCTCGTTGAAGTGCCCCACTCTCATCTCGCTTGGAAACATCCACAAAATGAACGGTGGCCTTCAATACGCGCTCCGCCAATTCCCCCGTTTCCTGAGAAATCTGAGAGAGCGTCTGCCCGCGGTCATCCGGACCGGAAGTCATCCAAGATGCCGTCGCCAAAGTAGCCCATGTCCCTAAGATGCACCAAAGAAAGAATGAGGTAGCTTTCATGCCCCCATTCTGCCTGATTTCACCCTGTCCCGCACCCTCCCCCTCATTTCTTTCAAGCCGAACCGAATCAATCCGGAAAATACTCTTTCTCGACGCTTGCGCCAGGGATTTACCCGTTCGAAGCCAGTGCTTTCGAGTCATTCAGCAAAGCCCCTAAGCAGGTAATTCCCTCTTCCTTTGAGATCTTCGCCGGCCAACACATAACTTTTCACTGGACCCTGCCCAAAATGGCGCCGAAGGAGTAGAATCTCCGGCTTGTTTTCGGCCGGCATGCCCTTCATCCATGGGGCTCTTTCTGCCACATTCCGTCGAAAACCCTCCCTTCTCATCCAGTTAAAGATGTCCGCGATTCGCATCCAGCGAGGCCTCGACATTCCCCTTGCCGGAGGTCTTAAAGAGACTTCCATCAAGGATGGCCCAACCGTCACAGAAGTGGCCATTGTGGCCAAGGAGTTCATCGGCCTTAAACCCAAAATGCTCGTCCGCGCCGGAGACCCGGTCAAAGTCGGCACCCCTCTCTTTTTTGACAAAAGAGACCCCGAAGTCCTCTTCACGTCTCCGGCAGCGGGGACCGTCCGGGATGTAAGCCGCGGAGACCGCCGAACTTTGCTTTCCGTTTCCATCCAGTTGGAAGGCACAACGGAACAAGAAACGCTTATGAACCCGGGCGCCGATGCCTCCGCCGAGGACCTCCGCGCTGCTTTAGCTGCTAACGGTCTCTGGACACGGCTTCGTCAACGCCCATTTGACACTGTAGCTACCTTGCAAGATACGCCCCACGCGTTGTTCTTGACGGCCATGGATACGCGGCCGCTCGCGCCGTCTCCTCTTGCCGTTCTCGCCGGTCAAGAAGAAGCATTCCGGACGGGCGCGCAGGCACTTTCACGCTTGACCGATGCCAACACATGGCTTTGCCATGACGCAGAGGAAGATTGGACAGCCTTCACCCCAGATGGCGTTCTCCCACAAAGTTTTAAGGGCGCACACCCTGCTGGAAATGCTGGAGTTCACATCAACTCTCTGGCTCCCGTCGGACCGCACCGCACCGCTTGGCATGTGGGCTACCAAGATGTCGCCGCCATCGGCCATTTCCTTTTAACCGGTCAACTCACCACGAATCGTGTGGTGGCCATCGTCGGCCCTGCCGTCATTAGCCCACAAATTTGGCGAACAAGCGTCGGCGCCAACCTTGACGAACTTTGCAAAGACAAAAGTTCTGCACAAGAGACCCGCATCATTTCAGGAAGTGCACTTTGCGGGGCCACGGCCAACGCCAAGACTCCGGAGGGCTTTCTCGGGAGTCGTGCGAATCAAGTCACCTTGCTTGAAAACCAAACCAGTAGCAGATTTTTAGAATGGCCCAACCCATTCGTTCGAACGCATACCACCACCAACACCACACTCGCAAAGTTCTTCCGAAAGACCTTTTCCATGGACACGGATTCTCATGGCGGCCATCGTGCCATCGTCCCCATCGGCTCTTGGGAAGAAGTGATGCCCATGGACATTCTACCCACACAGCTCATCAAAGCACTCGTTTCCAATGATGTGGAAATGGCGGAGAAGTTGGGTGTGCTTGAACTTGCTGAAGAAGACCTAGCGCTTTGTGAATATGCCGACTTTTCGAAAACGGCTATTACCGACGCACTACGCACCATGTTGACTCGCATTCAAAAGGAGGGCTAAATGAAATTCCTCCAACAACAAATGAAGAAAATGGCACCGCTCTTTGAAAAGGGTGGGAAATTTGAAAAGTTCTACCCTCTTTTTGAAGCGCAAGAAAGTTTCTTATTCACCTCGGCATCCTCCACCACTTCAGGCGCTCATGTCCGCGATGGAGCTGACCTCAAGCGCGTCATGATGATGGTGGTGTACTCTCTCATCCCTGCCACCTTGGTTGCTTTTTGGAACACCGGTGCGCAGGAGATCATGGCGGCAACTGGAAGAACGCTCGCGTTTGCCGACATCGACCTGATGGACGCCCTCCTCCGAGGAGCTTGGGCATTCTTGCCTGTTTATGCTGTCACGCTCGCCGTCGGTGGTATTCTTGAAACGGTTTTTGCCGTGATTCGCAAGCATGAAATCAATGAAGGATTTCTCGTCACATCCTTGCTTTTCCCTCTCGTTCTCCCTCCAACGATCCCCCTCTGGCAAGTAGCCCTTGGTATCAGCTTTGGTATTGTCATCGGGAAAGAAGTCTTTGGTGGAACAGGAATGAACATTCTGAATCCGGCGCTCACCGGCCGCTTGTTCCTTTTCATTGCTTACCCGGGACAAAAATCAGGAGAAGATGTCTGGGTAGGTGGCGCAGATCAATGGGTGGATGGCTTTTCAGGCGCAACCCCACTGGCTAAATTTTACCTCGATGGCGCAGCGGCACTTCCAGAAATGAATTGGTGGGATGCTTTCGTCGGCGTCATGCCCGGCTCCATGGGCGAAACCTCTGCTTTGGCCTGTCTCATTGGAGCCGCCATTCTTATCCTGACGAAAGTGGGTTCTTGGCGAATCATGCTGGGCTCCGTTTTGGGCCTGGTCGGCATGAGTCTCTTAATGAATGCCCTAGCGCCGTCGGCCGACCACTATCTGGCCGTTCCTTGGCAATGGCATCTTGTGGTCGGCGGCTTTGCCTTCGGAACCGTCTTTATGGCCACCGACCCCGTCTCCGCCACACAAACGAATACGGGCAAGTGGATTTATGGGATATTCATTGGCCTCCTTACCGTCTTGGTCCGCGTCATCAATCCGGCTTACCCCGAAGGCATGATGCTTGCCATTATCTTCATGAACGTCTTTGCCCCCACGATTGACTACTACGTCGTGAAATCCAACATCAAACGCCGGGAGAAGCGCCTTGGAATTCAGTAACAAATACATTGTTTGCTTTGCACTTGCACTCTGCCTCATTTGCTCTGCAACGGTCAGCTCTCTCGCCGTAGTCTTAAAAGACAAGCAGGAGGCGAACAAGCTACTGTACAAACAAATGAATGTCCTTCGAGTTGCGCAGTTGATTGAAACTGGCGAAGAGCCAAACCCTGAAAAAGTCGCTCGGATTTTCGAAGACATCGAAGTCCTCACTTTCGACCAGGCAACCGGTAATCCAGTTGAAATTCGTAATGTCTGGAAATTTAATCCGTTAAAAATTTCAAAAACAGACGAGGGAGGCGTGGATGCCTCGGACCCACGGGCAAAAAGGGTTGCCATTAAGAGGATGCCTAAAACGCTCTTGGCGTATCGCGTCAAAACGGCCGGGAAAGAATGCCTCGTCCTTCCTATCTATGGAAATGGACTTTGGTCTCTTCTCCTTGGCTTCTTGGCGATCGAGCCCGACACCAGCAAAGTCGTCGGCATTACTTTCTATGAGCACCTTGAAACACCGGGCCTTGGTGGGGAGATTGAGAACCCTAACTGGAAGGCACTTTGGCCTGGAAAACTTTGCTTTGATGAAGATGGCAACCCGGCAGTAGAAGTAGTCAAATACGGCGCAGTGAAAAATCTTGCTACTCAAGTCGATGGCATTTCAGGTGCCACCATAACTAGCAAAGCAGTCGGCAATTTAGTCCAACTCTGGCTGGGTGACACCGGCTATGGACCTTTCCTCCGCCAACAAAGGGAGGCACAACGATGAACAAAGAGACCAAGGCAATCCTGGTTGACCCATTGCACCTCAAGAATCCTATCACTCTGCATGTTTTAGGTATTTGCTCGGCCCTTGCAGTAACCACAAAAATGGAAACTGCTGTCGTGATGAGTTTGGCGCTTACTTTTGTGCTTGTGCTCTCCAACATCTCCATTTCTTTACTCCGAAATAAAATCCCAGGAAGTATTCGCATCATTACGCAGTTGGCAATCATCGCCTCGCTCGTTATTGTTGCGGACCAGGTCATGAAAGCGTACCTTTTCGATGTCAGTAAACAGCTTTCCGTTTTCGTCGGCCTTATTATCACAAATTGCATTGTCATGGGGCGCGCCGAAGCTTTCGCCATGGCCAACCCCCCATTGAAATCCGCCATCGATGGCTTTGCAAACTCTATGGGCTACGCAATCGTTCTGCTCCTTGTTGGTTTTTTTCGGGAACTCCTCGGCTCAGGGACAATCTTCGGCATCACGATTATGGAAAGCGTCAATAACGGTGGTTGGTATTTCCCCAATGGTTTAATGGTTCTTGCGCCTGGGGCTTTCTTCTTGATTGGCCTGATGATTTGGCTGCAACGTACCTTGACCCCTGAGATGCAAGAGGAGGAAAACTAAATGGAACTCATTAACTTAGCGCTAAAGGCAATTTTTGTTGAGAACATCGTCCTCGCGTTCTTCCTTGGCATGTGTTCCTTTTTGGCTGTGTCCAAAAAGGTGGACACCGCTATGGGCTTGGGTCTTGCCGTTACCTTTGTTCTTGCCATCACCACCCCCTTGAATAACCTGGTTTTCCATTACCTTCTCAAAGAAGGGGCGTTGACCTGGATGCTTGGGGATACGGCCCAGGACATGGATTTATCTTTCCTTGGGTTCATTGCATACATTGCCACTATTGCCGCCATGGTTCAAATTGTGGAAATGGTCGTGGAAAAGTTCTCTCCCGCACTTTATGCCGCCTTGGGAGTGTTCCTCCCTCTCATCGCTGTGAATTGTGCCATTCTTGGGTCTTCCTTGTTCATGGTACAAAGAGAATATGACCTTGTAGAAAGTACGGTGTACGGCATTGGTTCAGGCATTGGCTTTTGGATGGCCATTGTTGCCTTGGCTGCCATTCGAGAAAAACTCAAATACTCCAATGTCCCTCCCGGACTCCGTGGACTAGGAATTACTTTCATCACGACTGGCTTGATGGCCATGGGTTTCATGATTTTTGCAGGCATCCAACTCTAGGCTCCCCATTTAACAATGGACATACAAACGATCCTTTTCGGAATTGCAATGTTTACAGCCGTTGTGCTGGCCATGGTATTCATTCTTCTTGTGGCAAAAAGTAAATTAGTGGCTTCCGGTGCCGTCCGTATTGTTGTCAATGGAGATCAGAGCAAGGCAATTTCAGTCTCCTCGGGAAGTACCTTGTTGACGACTTTGTCTGAACAGAAACTTTTCGTCCCTTCTGCTTGTGGAGGCGGTGGAACCTGTGGTCAGTGCACCGTCCAAGTCCATGCAGGCGGCGGCAGCCTCCTCCCTACCGAAAAAGGGCATATTTCCCGTGGCCAGGCGAAAGAAGACTGGCGGCTTGCCTGTCAGGTGAAAGTACGTGAGGACATGGAGATTGAAGTTCCGGCCGAAATCTTCTCCGTGAAGAAATGGGAGTGTGACGTTGTGTCTAATGACAACGTGGCAACATTCATCAAAGAGTTTATTATGCAACTCCCTGAAGGGGAAAGCATTGATTATGAGTCCGGTGGATACATCCAAATTGAAATTCCACCCCATGACATTCCTTACACCGACTTTAACGTGCAAAAGGAATACCAAGAGGACTGGGACCAGTTCAAAATTTGGGACATCCGCTCTACCACGAAAGAGACGGTAGAGCGCGCCTACTCAATGGCCTCCTATCCCGCCGAAGGCAATCGCGTTATGTTGAATGTCCGCATTGCAACGCCTCCGCCGCGGGCTCCCGAAGGCACGCCTACGGGAAAAGGGTCTTCGTTCATCTTTAAGCAAAAGCCTGGAGACAAGGTAATCATCTCAGGTCCTTACGGAGAGTTCTTCCTCAAGGATAATGATCGAGAAATGGTGTTCATCGGAGGTGGTGCCGGCATGGCCCCCATGCGGTCGCATTTAATGCATCTATTTCGGACTCTTAAAACCCAAAAGAAGGTGAGTTTTTGGTACGGAGCTCGTTCTATGCGAGAAGCTTTTTACATGGATGAATTTGATGCGATAGCAGAGGATTTCAACAACTTTAATTGGCATTTGGCTCTATCGGACCCTCTTCCAGAGGATAAATGGGCTGGCAAGACCGGTTTCATCCACCAAGTCCTTCTTGATTCTTACCTAGGGAGTCACGAAGCACCAGAAGAGGCTCAATACTACGTTTGTGGTCCTCCCATGATGAATCTGGCTGTCATCGACATGCTCATCAACTTGGGCGTAGAGCACGAAGACATCTTCTTGGATGATTTCGGCGGGTAAACAAGCCGTCCTCGCCTTTGGGCTTATCCTTGCATTCTCTGGGTGTGGAGAGCCATCGCCCCAAGCCACGCTTTGGCATCTTTCCGGGGAAACGATGGGAACGACTTGGCATGCCACCATACGAACAGAAGAGGGCATGCCGGATTCCCAACGGGAAAATGTGCAAAAGATGATCCAGATCCAGTTAGACCAGGTCGATCAAGCCATGTCTACCTACAAAGTAGACTCCGACGTCTCTCGCTTCAACCGTGCTTCATCCAGTGAGGTCCTTTCGATCAGACCCTCCACGGGAGTCAACTTAGAACTAGGGCTTCAACTAGCGCAGCAAACTAAGGGCGCATTTGACCCCACGGTCCTTCCTTTGGTCAACGCCTGGGGGTTTGGTCCTGAAAAGCATCGGTTAGCACCCCCTTCTATCGAAGAGATTCAGTCCATTAAGAAAAGGGTCGGTTGGCAACATGTTCTTTGGGATAAAAAGGATCAAACGATTAGAAAAAAACTTGCGGGCGTGCAATTGGATTTTTCGGCTTTCGCGAAAGGCTATGGTGTTGACGCAGCATCTGAATTCCTTTCTACTTTGGGATTGAAGGATTTTCTCGTTGAAGTCGGCGGGGAATTGCGTGTCAGAGGAGAAAAGCTACCTGGTCAACCGTGGAGTATTGGAATTGAAAAGCCAACTGAGCAATCCATGCCAAGTAAAATGATTCAAGAGGTACTCCTGCTCACGGATCGTGCAGTAGCCACCAGTGGAGATTATCGAAACTTCCGGATGATTGACGGGAAACGCATATCTCATATCCTTGACCCGCGCACGGGGTTACCAATCATAAACAACGTGGCTTCGGTCACCGTATTAGCCGATGACTGCATGACCGCCGACGCTCTGGCGACAGCCCTCACTGTCCTTGGCCCCAAAGAAGGCATGCTACTTCTTCAAGAGCACTACCCGCATACCGAAGCCCTCTTCATTCTGCGCCAAGGCAATCGATTCACCGCCGTTCAAACAGAAAAATTCTCGCCGACGACCGTTGGACCGTGAACGTGGAAATCATTTCGACCCGGGTTCCCTAATTCCGCAAGTCGGACGAGTTCATTCTCTTCGTCTCCGGCACAAATCTTTGCCTCTTTCCGAGCGCAAATACAATCTGCCAAGGATTGTCCATCCGGTGTATTGCCTCCACACGATCCAGATAAGCGCCGACCACGGAAGAGGACGCCAACAGCCATGACAAGCATTGCCAGTGCAAAAAGCACAAAGCCAGCAAAAATCATGGTGAGGATGCTCATGTGGAAGAAGGCGCGGAAGCCTCAATGCCGTCCATAGGCTCATCAAACTCAATGGCATAAGAAGTTTCATTCTCACTCAAGGGGGTCGCTCTCACCAAACGACCACGATATTCCTGGCCATTGAGCTGCAGCAGCATCGTGATTTTCCCCTTCGCTTTAATCAGGATACCCTCACGAGAAAGGTCCATGGCCTCACCTTCGAGAGAACCCGTAGCTAAAACTAATGCGAGGGGCACCTCAAAAGATTGGCGCTCACTCCGACGCCCGTCTGAATTACCGCTCATGGAATTTTTGTGCAGGCTTTAGAAAATCTCCAAGCGCATCAAGAAAAGATTCGCGGCCGATTCTTGCAATAGGGTCTGTCCCTAAGTAAATGTCAAAAAAAGCCTTTCCAAGTACGGGGTTCTTGATGTCCTTGGAAGCGGTCCATTGCAGAGGGAATGACTCACCCGAAGAGGCCTCTTTCACAGATGGAAGAGGATTAACTGAAGCCGTAGCAACTTCCTGAGACATGGCCGGGGAAGACGTCGTCAAAAGTGAAACGAGGAATAGGAGTGCTTTCATGATGCCTTATTCTACGGCAGGGTTCACCTGAAGGAGTAGTTTGCCAAAAGCCTGACGCTCCCCCATTCTCTGGTGAGCCAGAGCAATGTCTGCGAAATCATAGCGGGAATCAATGATTGGGGTGAGCTGACCTGAAAAAACCAAGTCGGCGACCGTATGCATATCTTGCAAAGAGCCCATAGTGCTCCCTAAAACGGAAAGTGATTTAAAAAACAAGGGGGCCATGTTTAATTCCATTTCGGCGCCGCTGGTCACCCCACAAGTCACGATGCGCCCACCCTTTGCTAACTGCCGTAGCCCTTTCGGCAAAGTATCTGCACCCACATGATCTACGATAATGTCCAATCCTCGTTTTTTTGTCCACGAGCGCGCTTCTTTTTCCCAATCCTTCGTCTGATAATTCACGCCAAAATCTGCACCATTCTCCAAGCCTTTGTTCACTTTTGCATCACTTCCCGCCGTCACCATCACGTCGGCCCCCCAATGCTTGGCAATTTGAACGGCAGCCACACTCACACCTGAGCCAGCCGCGTGCACCAAAACCTTGTCCCCTTCCTGCAGGCTACAGCGAGACACCAACATGTGCCAAGCCGTTAAATACGTCAAGGGGAATGCGGCGGCAACATCCAAAGGGAATCCATCCGGAACAGCCAATAAGTTTTTTGCATCCACGACAGCATATTCCGCATTTCCGCCATCACAGGTCTCCCCATAAATCCCGTAATCTCGGCAGAGGTTATGCTTTCCGGCTTTGCACTTTTCGCAGGCATAGCATGCAAATCCAGGGGCAACGGTGACTCGGTCTCCGAGGAGCCACGATGAAACTTGCTCCCCAACGGCATCCACCACTCCACTGAAATCACAACCTGGAATCAGCGGTAATGGGAAAGTATGGCCAGGCACCCCTTGGCGCACCCAAAGATCTAAATGGTTAAGTGCGGACCACGCAACTTTGATACGAACTTGATCGGCCAAAGGCTCTGGAATTGGGTGCTCCCCAGACTGAAGGACTTCAACGCCTCCATGAATCGAAATGGAAACAGCTCTCATTCTTCCTCTATCGGAGGCGAAGGTGTAGGCGCAACTAACTCCAACGGCTCCGGCAATTCTGGATTCACCACAAGAATAGAAGCGTTCGCGGGATTCATGTATCTCTTCGTGTAGGAAGACAAGTCACTCGCGGACATATTTTGGAAAAACGCCTCCACTGAGCGCACGTTAGACAAGGTGTCCGGATGCGTTTGTGCATCAGAAAGAATGTTAAGCCACCAACCATTGGTTCTCATCGCATCCCTCAATCCTGCCAATAGCGGTTCAACCAAACGACTCACCTCCTCTTGGGTGACTCCGTTTTCATACAAGTCTCGGGCAACTGATTTACAGGCATCAACCAAAATCTGCACTTTATCCGGATCCGCCATGGCTTGAATCACCACCGACCCCATGCCCTCATAAATGGCATTCGCATCACTCTGAGCACCCGGGGAATACGCTGCACCAAGCCGCTCTCGTACCTCAAGGCGCAAACGGTCATTCACAATATTTCCCAAAAAGGAGAGGTTGCGACGACGATCAATGGCAATCCCGTCACTCGTGGGGAATACCAAAGTCACCAGCGATTGAGGGATTTGTGTTTCTACAGAACGCGTCATTCTGACCCCACCTTTCGGCGCGGTGGGCTGACGTCGGCCTTCCACTTCCTGGCGTTCCCTTCGCTGCGGCAAGACACCAAAGGTTTGTGCGGCCGCTGCAAAAACAGCATCTACGTCCACATCACCGACCACCGTCAATTCAACCGGACCCGTCGCCAATGCATGACTGAGGAAATTCCGAACAGCATCCATTGTGACCCCTGCAATCTGCTCCATCGGAGGCAAGGGCGAGAAACGCGTGTCATGAGAAAAGACTTCCGGCAAAAATTCCAAGAGCAATGGGCCTCGGGGTTGATGCGCAAACTGTTGAAACAACATCGGTAGCTGCGGCATCAATTGATTGAGCCCGTCTTTGCGATATCCAGGAAACTGCATCCAGGCACACGCTAACTCAAACTCAAGAAGAAGGTCTTCAGGGACCGTTGCCCCAGAAAGAACGAAAGCGTCTTCTCTCATTCCAAAAAGAATGCCGACTTCTTTGCCTGCCAATAATCGGCGCAAATCATCATTGCTATGTTTGACCAGACCGCCGGCACTAAAGACTTTATCTGAAACCCAAGCGACCGCACCATCTTTTTTTGGATCCACTGTTAGCTGGCCCTCCCCAACACGGACGTTCATCAGAATCTGTTTTTCTTTAAAATCTGTCTTTTTCACATTGACTCGAACTCCATTTGAAAACTGAGCCGTATAGATTTTCAAGTCCTCAATGTACTTCCTATGAAGAACCTTCGCGGCATTCTCCTTCAAGGAAGCATAAGAAAAATTCATCATTTCGATGGTCTTCGGCGGGTCAAGCCTTCGCGTCTTCCCTGCGTCATGCACCGCCTTTAATTGTTCGCCCCCGTCGGTGCCCAAATCTAAGTTTCCAAATAAAGTCATGGACAAAGTCCCGCCCTTCCAATGATTCCTCAACGCTTGATTACACGCCTCCACGGTCAATGTCCCCATTGCGGGCGCCAAAATCATCTGGTTCGTTACGGCATGGGTAGGAACAATACGCTCTTCACAGGCCGCAACAAGCTCACCTAAAATGGATTTAGAATGCTGTGTGGACTCGCGTTCCACAGACTCCTGAAGAGAGCGCAATTGATTAGCACGCACCTCCTCAAGCTCAGCCTGCTGAAAACCGAACTTCAGGGCTCGGCGCAGTTCATCCTCCGCGGAAGACAATGCTTCTTTCCATTTCCCCGGCTCCGAACTCACGGAGAGTGCGCCCCCTTCAAAAACTTTCAGCCCGCCCGCATCCCCAACAGATGCCGCAAGGAATGGAACATCCTCCTGCTTAAGGATTTCACGATAACGCGTATTCAACATGGCGTGTGCTGCGTTCAAGGCCAAGTCTTCCACCATTTTTTTCTTTGTGTACGCCTCTTCTTCATAGGGCTTGACCATCTTTACGGAAATATTAACGGCTGCAATTTCTTTTTCGTAAATCGTATAAAAAAGGTCCTTCATGACTGGCGTTCCGATTTCCGGCTCTTTCGCCAAAGGCATTGGGGGCACGCTCATCGTCCCGAATGCTGCCTGAATCAAGGGGACTGGGTCCAAATCTTTCAAGTCTCCTACAAGGACGACCGTCATATTTTCAGGTCGGTACCATTTTTGATAAAAACGACGAATGCTGTCAGCCGTAAAAACATCCCGAACTTCTTTCGTCCCAATGGGCAAACGCCTTGGATATAAGGTTCCTGCGTAAGATTGCTCTAACTCCTGAATCAACACGCGAAACAATGCAGAGTCTCTCTCCCTCTGCTCTCCATCAATCACACCCTTCTCGGCCTGTACCTCCTTTTCCTCCAGCAAAAGCCCGCCGCCGAAATCCCGTAACACCTGCAAGCCAGATTTCAATGTTGCCTCGTCAGACTCCGGAAGGTCCAACTTATAAACCGTTTCTGAAAAAGCCGTATGCGCATTAGTGTCGGCGCCAAAACTCATGCCATGCTCTTGAAACCACTCAATCAACGTACCGGCTGCAAAATTCTCCGACCCATTAAAAGCCATATGCTCCAAAAAATGCGCCATACCGGCCTCCGAGTCCGTTTCTGCTAAAGAACCGACATTCACGTGCAAGCGGATATAGCAACGATCCTTCGGCTCCGCATGGTTCACCCAAGCCCACCGCACGCCATTGTCAAAATGACCGAAGTGGATTCTTGAATCTACTGGCACGTCAGAAGTCTCGTGCTCCCACGCACGTGGCTGTCCCATGCCCGGCACATCCTGTGCAAAAGCCGGAGATGAGAAAATTAGAAAGGAGAAAAGAAGAGCGGGAATGGCTTTCATGGTGCGCATTATCCCTGATTACGCCCTGCTGTGCTCCCCTCTCTTGAGGATTTCTCTACCAGCGCCCCAAGTCCATCCTGCACCCATTACAGGCATCACCAAGATTTGCCTGGACTTGAGTCGCCCCTCGGCCTTCGCCTGTGACAGAGCAATGGGGATGGAAGCCGCCGACGTATTCCCTACTCGATCAATATTGATATACACCTGATCTTTCCGAAGGTGCAAACGCTCACCGACAGTTTCAATCAAACGACGATTTTCCTGATGGGGAATCACCAAACCCAAATCATCTGAGCCGTGACCATTCATGGCCTCACGAACAACTTCAGTTATTTTGGAACTGCAAAACGGTAAACGGCCTTTCCGTCTAAATATATATTTTCCCGCATTTCAATTCGAGAACCACCCGCGCCATCCGACCCCATGCCGGTTGCTTCCAGCCGACCTTGTCGACATTCTTCCCAAGGTCGTAACAATACAGCCCCAGCCCCGTCTCCAAATAAATGGGTAGAACCCGGATCTTTCTGATTTGTCAAACGAGCCAAGAACTCGCCGCCAATGACTAAAATAGTTCGATACTTTCCAGAAAGGATAAAGGCCTCCGCCGTGGACAAGGCAAAGATAAACCCGGAGCACGCCGCGGGCAAATCGAAGGCAACGGCCCTTTTGCACCCCAGCTGCTCCTAAACTCGACAAGCAACTGAAGGAAAGCTCTGCTCTGCAGAAACCGTCGCAAGAAGAATCAAATCAACATCTCCGGCGGCAAGAGAGGCATCTTGCAATGCTCGGCGCGCAGCCTCGGCACAAATATCAGCCAAGCACTCTCCCTCAGCGAGTCAATGGCGCGTCCGAATTCCCGTCCGGCACTCAATCCATTCCGGCGTCCTGCCAATTTGCTCCGCAATTACGGAATTATCGACCACGCGCTGGGGAAGTGCGTGGCCGACTCCGGCAATACCTGCAGAATGAGATTTCATGAGTTCTGTAGGTATTTCGTTGACTCTACCAGCCGACTTGACTCCTTTTTCAGAAAAGCCGACGCCTACCGGATATCCCGGCAAACCCCACCATTTTCCTCGGCCAGTTTCGCCACAAAACTCCGCGCCAAACGTGGGGCGCTCAATGCAATGGTGCTCAAGCGTATTTTTCGCCAGCGATTCCAGCGCTGAACCCATGCGCGAATGCGGTCCGGGTCTTGGACTTCTCCGACGGATGGCTCCCCATCGGAAAGCAGAATAATCTCTTCCACGTTTTCAAAATCGAATGCATCGGCCAAACCCTCGAAGAGGTTCGTGCCCCCATGAAACCGTCGACTCTCCAGCCACTGAATGGCGCGCGCAACATTTTTATCACTCCTCGAAACCATACTGGATGAAAATTTTGACACCGAAGATTCAAAGAAAATAATGTTGAACTGTCCATCCTTCGGAAGCTTCGGTAAGAGTGCGACGAGCTCTTGCACCGCGCGTTCTCCCCGAGTCTCTCCTGTTCGTTCTGCCAAAGGAGAACCCATAGACCCGGAAGCGTCCAAAACGAAGATAACTCGATTACCCATAATGGGGATGCCCATATAAGAGATGGTGGAAACATCTTTTTCATCTGCCCCACCTTCTCTTCGAAACGGTGTACCCGCAGCCTGATGTTTCACCATAAAGAAACGCCATGTCCGTGGATCATCTCCGACGCGATACCCCGTTATTCCCTGCAACAAGGCCGAGGCCTCTGCGGCAGGGCGGCCATCATGGTTCTCTAAGACTTCTACGAGATAACGCACATCCTCTTGCATGGGATTCTTTTTCAAAAAGTCCAATGCCTCTAAGAGCAAGGCGCCTTGCGCTGTGCCGAGTCGCCGAAGGGCCTCGGGCTTCGCCAGCATGGAGCCCCGATCTCCTAAGGCACGGAGAGCGGCAACCTGCGTTTCCACGGACTTGCGGGCATCCCGAAGGTACTTCATGGCAAACATCTCACCTTTTTCTACATCTTGCATCACAATGCCATACACCGCTTCCGCCTTGACCAAAGTATTGGACTGGTTCAATAGTTTATGCAAAAACGGAAGAGCCTCCGGCCCACATCGGGCAAGACACCGCGCGTAATCCACCTTCCACTCTCCTCGAGCAATGCCTTCGGCTGCGCGGATTGCCTCCAGGGACAAACTTTGCGTGCACATGGAAAGTTCCTCGAGAGCCAACACCCGTGATTCCGCGGATTGCGAGCTATTCAAGAGCCTATCTTGCAAAAGATGCACTTCCCGCCCCCCCTGCGCAGCAGGTGGGGCGAAAGAAAGGCAAAGAAGAGCGGTGAGGAACATGAAAGTGGACGGGTGCAAGGATATCCTTTTGGACAATATGAAGTCACGATTCCTTACGGGTGCTCTTCTAGGGGCTCATTTAGCATGCGTTGCAGCTTTCTTAGAACTCATTTTGGTTCTTAACGGCTTCCCCTATCACCAAGATTACGGATTATTCCTCCAATTTTTTGGTATGCACCTTGTGGTCGGCGCAGCTTTTGGCGGGTGCGTCGGAATCCTAATTCCCCTCTTCGCCCGCCGACGCCATCGCTCGCAGTACCCCTTCCTTCACCTCGCTCTCGCGCAAATCACCCTTGGCTTTTTAGCCGTGAGTGGCGTGCGTATTTTTCTTCTTGCCGCAAAAGGGCAGGCGATGGACTGGTCCGCCGTCGGCACACTCTTGGTCCAAGGCGGGGGCTTCTATTGCGTGACCTATTTAATATTGCGTACCGGATTTGGATGGCGCATTGCCTCTTTCTTCTCTCCCGCCGCTTCTGTCGGCACCCTAATCCTTCTTTTTGTTTGCGCACTCATCGGCCAGTGGCTCCCTCCGCAGAACGCGCCAGACAGTCTTGGTCCATCCACAGAAACCGCCGACGCCTCCCTGCCGAATATTTTGTTGATCGTTCTGGATACCGTTTCGGCAAAGCATCTTGGTACTTACGGTAATTCCCGCCCCACAAGCCCAAACATAGACACCCTTGCTGCAGAAGGCGTTGTTTTCGAAAACGCCTTTTCCACGGCACCATGGACTTTGCCCTCTCATGCGTCCATTTTCACGGGCCTCCATTCCCCAAGCCACCAAACACATTGGCTTCACCCGCGCCTTCATGATGGGAAATCCGCCATCCCGCCCTTAGGAGACTACGACTATTGGACTCTTGCCGAGGAGCTTGGACGAGTGGGGTATCAAACGTGTGGCGTTGCGCGAAAGCACTGGCTCACTGACCGCAATGGCCTCACTCAAGGATTTCAGCATTACTTTGACTACTCCATCCCGTCTGCAGCGGACAGCCTCTATCTCCCTTCACTCTGGTATCGAGTCACGAAGCGTTTCCAAAAAGAGGGGCGGGGACGAAAAGACAAGGGGGGCTTCAAAATCATTCAAACGGCAAGGGATTGGCTTGAGGCTCCACGTCTACGAGACGAAGAAAAACCCTTCTTCCTTTTCCTCAATCTCAATGAAGCCCACGGCCCCTACCTACCTCCTCAGAAATACCGAGGCCTTTTCCTTCCGGAACATCTCACACCTGAAATCATTGCGCAAACTGATCTAGGGGTTGCTTCAGAACGAAAGAAACTTCTAGAAGGACTCCGAGAATTAGGCGAACATGAAATTGAAGTACAACGAGCCTTCTATGACGGCGCCATTCGCTACCAAGATGATCTCATTCAACTTCTTGTTCAAGATATCCGAGATCGTGGACAATTAGAGAATACACTTGTCATCATTACAGCGGACCATGGGGAAGAATTTGGGGAACAAGGAAGATTTGGCCATCAGCTCTCTCTTCATGACAACCTCCTCCATGTCCCTTTAATCCTGCGCCTCCCTGACATCCTCCCTGCAGGAACACGAATCCCCAGCATGGCGTCGACGGTAGACATTTTCCCAACTATTTTGGATGTCCTTGAAAGACGCCAAGGACAGCCGCTCCTTAAAAATCTAGAGGTACGAGCCCACGAAGGCTTTAGTCTCGTTCCAGTTGCTCGAAAAGAACAGGTACAAGCTCGTGACTGGATACTGGCACATTATCAAAACCCGGCAAGTTATTTAGCGGGATATCCGAGTTGGAATACCCAAAATCCTATGGAGAACCCACTCTCACGGCATATGCGCACGATTACTCTTCTGCGCTCTTCCACACAGAAGTTTTTGAAATTTGGTGATGGGAATCGAGCATTTGTCGATCTTCAAAAAGATCCTACAGAAATTGCAGCGAACACATCCTCAGTGGACGTTGAATTTGAATCACGTGCCAAAGTATTTGAACTTCGGCTGGATGCGCTTACCAACTCATTCCTTGTGCGCAGAGAACTTTTCCTTGGTAACCTCGGTCGTTGGTTTCGGCAAGCTGAGAGGCCTTCAACATCGAACAAACAAAGCACAACGAAGTTGGAAGAAACCGGATACGTCGGCCATGCACAAGCAACGGATGCCGAAGGAGATCCATTGCGCCCCCCTGCCATCCTTTTCCCAAACTAACTGCGGAAGGCCAACTTCAACGCCACAAAAACTACGATGACGGCGCAAGAGAAAGAGTAAGACAACATGTCATACCGACGCCACATCCATCCTGGACGTTGTTTTTTCATCCCAAGGGTCAGCAGGGACAATTCAATTCCCGCAAAAAGAATCCAGACGAATACACCAGATGCGAGCCAGGCGAGCCAACCGTAGCCTTCTTCTAAACCTCCCATCCCAAGGGCACCGGTTCGCAGTAAAAGAGTAGAAACCGCTGCGGAACCACCCACCGCAATCATCGTTAAAGTCGTGGTCACTGTGAAGTTCCTATTCAAGACAAACCAAATCGTCCACCATTTCACGACAACAGTGCCAACAAAGGTCCAAAAACCCCAACTATGCTCTAAGAAATGAGCGAGGGGCGTCATGATGTAGCCGCCAGAGAAAGGCGATGGAGGTGGTCCAAGGTGAAAATACCGGAATCATGGCCGTCAGAAAATAAAATCCGGTATGCATAATTCCCGACCGGCTGCATATCCTTTAAAGTCAAGTCTTCCACAATCGAACTTGGGTCTAAGAGCACTCGCCCAGTAACTTCATGAATGCAATGAGCGCAAGGACACGCAATGCGCAAGTTTCTGACCGACAAAGTTGCTGAAGTGTTCCCTTCCCATGAAATCGTCAAGCTTTTCCCATCAGGAAGCCGTTGAAGACGAGCGAGGCGCACTGAGATTAGCCTTGGGCTTCGGTCTGGCGGTCATAGCGAATTCGGACGTTCTCACGGCCCATCTCCTCCAACCGCTTTGGACTCTTTTTTAATCCAAGATCGTGTGCCTTTGAAACAACACTTTTTACGGAGCGGCCAAGTGTTTTTGCAATCTCTAGGTTGTCCGCTTCTGGATAAAGCGCTTTCAAGTCTTTGACGGTTTCCGGCGACCACCGGGGCATCTTGACGGCTCCTGTAGCACCCGAACGGCGCTGAAATGCTTTGTCCTTGGAAAGGCAAAGGGTCGTTGCCTTGGACACGATTTCGGCTTCTGGTCGACCTAGAATCAAAACCAAGTCACTATTGAAGCGCGTTCCATAAAGCCGCTTCAAGTCTTGGAAGTCTTCGGGAGTCCATTCTCTAGACTTCACAAGGCCTTCTAACTCCTTCACTTTGCGCTGAATTTCAACCGGCGTACGACGAAGAATCATGGACACCGTTTCCATGGAAGCCGCCCCTAAGTAATTTTTCAAAGCCTGAACTTCTTTGGCCGACCACGGTCCAATTCGTGCATCGCCGGAAAAAACTCGCTTCGCCATACGTCGCACACTTTCTACGGAGCGGTTCAGTTGGCGCGCAATCACTCCGTCGGTACGGATTCCGTAGAGACGCTTGATGCGCTCAATCTCCGTTTGGGCCCATGGCCCCTTACGGCGCCCGATAGGTTTCTGTCGACTGGTGTCTGCGGTTTTGTTCATCCCATTTCTAGTATGCCGTATCATGGGGTAAGCAAGCAAGAACCTTTTCTGAAGAGACTTAGGTTTTTCCAGATTCCTTTCCAGACCGCTTCAAGGCAGATTGCCACGCAATCTCCGCGGCATCTTCTAAAAGGCGAAATGCTTCTAGATTTGTGGCGCAGGCCGCAGCTTTTCTGGCCAAAACACGTAATTCTTGAATGGATACTTCACGGAGTATGGCCTTAATTTCCGGCACAAATGGAGGGGCCATAGAAAGCTGGTCAAAGCCTGCCCCAGCAAGAAAAAGTGCCCCAGCCCGCTGGCCGGACATCTCCCCACAAACCGAAATGGGCTTGCCGGCCATTCGGCAAGTATTCCCGATAAACCGCAAGACGCGCAAGTGGGCGGGATGGTAGGGCTGATACAAATCCGCGACCCAAGGGTTGTCACGGTCTACGGCAAACAAATATTGGGCCAAATCATTGGTGCCTACACTCAAAAAGTCGACCTCATCCATAATATCCTTCAACGCCATAGCGGCAGAGGGAACCTCAATCATGGCCCCCAAGGGCAGGGCGTCGGCACGACCCGCAACCTGTTCAATCAAGCGCTTTACTTGACGAATTTCTTCCACGTTTGTCACCATTGGGAGCAACATGCGAACATCCCCGTATTCACGGGCTTTCACCAGAGCCTGGATTTGCATCAGCAAAATGTCCGGCCACTGCAAGCTCATCCTCAACCCCCTCCAGCCCATGGCCGGATTATTTTCCTGAGGCATTTGGAAATAACGCAATTGCTTGTCATTCCCCACGTCCAATGTTCGGAAAACAACAGGTGCATCACCAAAGTGTTTCAATATCCCCCTGTAAAGGTCTTCCTGTTCTTGAGCCGTTGGGAAATTAGCTCTTTCCATATAAGCGAATTCGGTACGAAAAAGCCCGACGCCCTCCACAATATCCTTCGAAAATAAATCAAGATCTCTTGGAGACTCAATATTGACCGAAATACGCAATGGGTGATCCGCACCAACACAACCGGGCTCTTTCGCCCGTTCTTCAAATTCGGCGCGAACCGACTCTCTTTCTGCAGAAAGGCGCTCTGCTGCGTCGACCTCATCGGTCGTTGCGCCCACTCTCACTTGGCCCTCGTCGGCATAGACCACGCAAAGACTCCCTGCTTCAACAATTGACGTTGCCTGATCTGCGCCGGTTACAGTTGGAATCCCAAAACTTCGCGCAACGACCGCACCGTGGCTGTATCGACCTCCTCGCTCACACACAATGGCTGCAATTCGCTCTCTTGGAAAACGCGTGGGCAATGAGGGCAAAAGTTCTCCAGCAATCAAAACTATCGAACCCTCTAACTCCATGAAATGGCGTGTTTTCTCCTCGAGTAATTCCCGCAATACGGCCTGCCACGGGTCCCGAAGGTCCGCTGCCCAGGTCTTCATGTCTCCCCCTTCCATGGATTCAAAAATCCCTTCGAACTTTTTGATGACCGCGTGAATTGCACTAACGGGAGTCAATAGTTTTTCTCGAATCCCTTTCTGAATTTCATCTAAAGCGGAAGGGTCCTGCAACACGGCAATCTGCGCACCGTAAATCGCTGCATCCTGAATCCCCAGTTCTTTCGCCGTTGCTGCCTGGATATGAGACAGCGTCTTGATGGCCCGACTACGAGCTGCCTCAAAATCATTCACGGCCGATGGAATACTGTCCACGTCAATACGTCGCGGTTTCCCCGCTTGGATTTTTTCATCCGAAACCACCCACGCCTTGCCGACTCCCACGCCTGGGGAGACGGAAATCGCGGTGATTTCAGTTTTAGACATCGTGTTTACGCTTCCTGGGTGACCAACGGCGGTCGTTGCCAATTCTCCATGGCCTCATTAATCTTTTCTTGCAAGGAATCCAAAGAGACACGATATTGCTCCATGGAATCTCTTTCACGAAGAGTCACTGTGTCATTCTCCATGGTCTCACCATCAATCGTGACACAAAACGGAGTTCCGATTTCATCCTGTCTGCGGTATCGTCGCCCGATGGACTGATTTATTTCTATGGCAGTACGGAAGTGCCTCCGCAATCTCTGCTCCACCTCAGTCGCCTTTTCGGGCATCCCTTCTTTTTTCACCAAGGGAAAAATCGCAACCGTAACAGGGGCAATTTTAGGATGAAAGCGCAAAACGGTTCGTGCCTCTTTCCCCTCACCCTCTTCGTCATAGGCATCCACTAAAAAAGTCATTGCGGTACGGTCACATCCAGCAGCAGGCTCAATGACATAGGGAGTAATGTGCTCCTTCTCCTCTTGGTCAAACCAGGACAAAGACTGCCCACTTGCTTCAGAATGTTTTTGAAGATCGTAATCCGTGCGGTTGGCAACGCCTTCTAGCTCTGACCAACCGAAAGGGAACAAGTATTCCACGTCAGAGCAGCCGTCGGCGTAATGCGCAAGTTCATCCTTTGCGTGCTCTCGCATGCGTAGCTTTTCTGGGTTCACGCCCAAATCAAGATACCACTGGAAACGAATTGTCTGCCAGTACTCGTACCAGGTCCCGGCTTCTTCCGGGCGACAGAAGAACTCCATCTCCATTTGCTCAAACTCTCTGGTGCGGAAAACGAAGTTACCCGGCGTAATCTCATTTCGAAAACTTTTTCCGATTTGAGCAATCCCGAAGGGGAGTTTTTTTCGAGACGAGTTTACTACGTTGTTAAAGTTGATGAAAATCCCTTGCGCCGTTTCTGGGCGCAAATACGCAATGCTTGCACTATCTTGAAGTGCGCCAACATGTGTCTGAAACATCAAATTAAACTGACGGACATCGGTCCAGTCATCGGTTCCAGAAACAGGGCACTTGATTCCCTCATCAACAATGATTTTACGAAGCTCGTCATTTTCTCCCGTTGCCGACGTCAATCGTTCCAGAAGGGCTTCTGCCTTATTCGTCTTGCCCTTCTTTTCATACTTGGCGATCTTAGCTTCCACCAAATGGTCTGCTCGGTACCGTTGCTTCGATGTTTTATTGTCAATTAAAGGATCCGAAAAACCACCGACGTGCCCACTCGTTTCCCAGACTCGAGGAGATTGAATAATGGCCGAATCAAGGCCGACCACATCTTGACGGGAATACACCATGGATTCCCACCAGGCCTCTTTGACTCTCCGTTTGAGTTCCACACCGAGAGGTCCCCAGTCATAGGTGGAGCCCTGACCGCCGTAGATTTCTGACGCTGGAAAGACAAACCCGCGCCGTTTGCACCGGGAGACTATTTTGTCCATGAGAGGGGAGGCTGATTTGGCCATAGTGCCGAATTCTACAAAAGACGATGGGCACTCGTCCTCCAGAACAAGTGCCCATTCGCCAGCTGGATATAAAATAGACTCTAGGTCCTAAAGAGGGCTTTGGAACAGGCTGTGACACGCTTTTGTCTGGAAAACCTAAGATAATCCTTTCCTCTTGAGAAAAAACGTTCCTTTTGAAAAAAACTATCGGAAATTGAGGTGCCTCACCCTTCCAATCTCAGTCTGACCCGTATTTACCGAAGCCGCAATATCGGCTTGAACTTCATGCATACTGAGGATATCCATGTGAAAAGAATGCTCACAAAAGCAGCAAAATTTCGAAAACGCCAACAGCCCTCCTCATTGGGGGGGGGTAGCCCAGAACTGAGAAATCCATCTTGGCACAGGCAATCCACAACCATTCAGCGCGAAAGAACCTCCCCTGCATCGTCATCAGCCCTGGGGATGTTGCCGGAGATTATTGACGAGAACGACTTTGGGGAACCGAAGAAAATCCGAGGCTCATTCTAAAAGCCCATCAAGGGACCTTAACTCTGCATAATCTTCAAGAAGATTAAGGTCAACCGGACTCCCCTCACGTTCATACCGACGTCCGTTTTATTTCTATGATGACGGGCAGAAGAAAAGACGGAAGAAACCCGCTAAGCCCAGCGCTTCTTTGCCTTAATTGTGGCCATTTCTCCACTTTCCAGACAGTAGGCTGTCAACGTTCCACCGTAAACACATCCTGTATCCAGACCAAGGGCCACTAAACGATCTCCTTGGAATTGTGTGCGCGGCGAAGAACTCGGGGTATGGCCGAATAGAACAAGTTCTGGCCCTGTCCAATGCTCATACCAATACGGGTTCCCAGGCAAGTGAGAAAGACGACGAATGTGACACAAATCTCTGGGTAATGTCTCTTCAACAGGAACACCGGGAATCACACCCGCGTGCACAATCAGCCAAGCTCCATCTTCGGTATTCCCCCGAAGGAAGTAAGGACTCTTTTGAAGAAAACGAACAAGGTCCACGCTCCGTGACGGATCCACATTGAGAATCGCCGTCTGGCCATCACCAGAAAGAAGCGGGAAAGCAAGCACTTCCACACCTGGGTCAATTTCTTGACCATCGGATCCGTCGGCAAGAGCACCGGCAATGCCCGCACGCTTCAACATCGCGCGCTCATGGTTTCCCAATACGAGATCGAAGTTCGACAAGGAAGAAAGAAGGTCAAGGACGCCGACGGGGTCCGGGCCCCTGTGATAAAGATCACCGACTGAGATGAAACGGTCTTCGGGGCGCAACTGAATTTTCTCTAAAAGCTCGTGCAATTCAAGGGCACAGCCGTGAATGTCACCGATAACCCACGTATTCAAGAGGAAACTCCCGCTTGATGCTTCCAAGCAGACCGAACAGAAGCCATGAGGTCCTTTAGTTGACTCCCTTGAGGGTCAAACACTAAACCGGATGCCTGAAATAACTCTGGCAAGGAACGAGATCCTCCCAAAGCAAGGCCCTTTTTAAATTCGATAACTGTTTTTTCAGGATTACTCTTGTATCGACTCCAGACTTGCAGTGCCCCGTTTTGTGCAATACCGTACTCGATGTAATAAAAAGGGACTTCGTAGAGATGCAAGGTCCGCTGCCAATCCCAGGCAAGAGAATCTTCAAGCCCCGACCAATCGAGAACTGAACCAAAGCGCTGGCGCAAATCTAACCAAGCCTTCTGACGAAATGCCGTTTGGTCTTTTTCCTGAGAATAAATCTTGTGTTGAAACGCATCAATGGTGGCAATCCAAGCCAGGCTTCGGACAATGCCTTCTAAAGATTGCAAAGTGCACCGCCTTGCTTCTGGGGCAGGATAAACGTGAGACAAATGCTCCATGGCCATACATTCCATTCCCATGGAAGCGACCTCGGCAAATTCAAGCGGCGGATTCCTTGCGCCTACGGGCTCCAAATCTCTCGAAAGAAGTGCGTGCACGGCATGCCCACCTTCGTGAACCAGTGTTTCTACGTCTCCATGTGTTGTTCCAGAATTTGAAAAAATAAAAGGGTGGCGCACATCTTCAAAGGTGTCCATAAATCCTCCGTGACGCTTATTTGGCCTCGTTGCAAGGTCCAGAAGGTTTCCTTGAGCCATCCAATGCAAATCTCTACCGAAGGTCGGGTGTACCTTTGTCAGCAAATCGACACCAAGCTTCACATGTTCTTCTTCTCGTTGAAAAGGTTCAAATGCTGCTTCCCCCTCTAGGTCTACCGCAAGATCCCAAGGCCTCAACTGATCCACACCTAAACATTGTTGACGGTGTGCATCCATTTCATGCAAAAGAGGGAGAACATGTTTTTCTACATTGCCATGAAAGACTAAACAATCGTCCGGCGAATAGTCCAACCTCCCCCAGCAGAGATGCTTATATTCACGAAAGTCCGGAAAGCCTGCATTTCTACCCATGCTTTGTCGAAGTTCCACCAAGTCATGAAAGAGTTCGTTCAAACTCTCCTTGTCTTTCAAGCGCCTTGCCGAAGTCATCCGCCACGCTGCTTCGCGGACGGACCGGTCCGAGGATTCCGTAAAAGAAGCCATCGCGGGAAGTGTGCGGGTTTCCCCCTGGAACTCGACGGTCATGGCTCCAGTCGTCTTCCCATATTCAAGCGTGCGCTCTTCTTCTATTGCCTCAAGGGCAATATTCTCCTTTTGGTACAACCGCACGGCCAAGGAGGATTCACGGTCATAAATAGCCCACCGATTTGCATCTAATTGTGAGCGAAACTTTGACTCAAGAAAGCGCCTATCCAGCCGGTCTTCCACAGGTTTGATTTGCGGAATGATTTCCGTTTGAAACTCCAAATAGGCAGCTTCAACGGCGATGTCCTGAGTATTTCGGGCTGAAGCCACCATTAAACGAGATCCATAACCACTGAGCATAGAATCTAATTCGCTTCGGTCCAACAACCACTGCTCAAAGTCTTCTACGCTTTCGATGGGTCGTTTTTCTAACTCGTTGAGCACGGGAGAGATCTCTTCCCAAGAATCCCCACAAAAGGAATCTGGCAAAAAATGCCTTTGCGGAATGGGGAATAGGTCGGCGGTATCGGGGCTCATCAGAGCAGTCTAACCATCAGTGGGATACAAAAACCAATCCGGAGAAACGGTGGGGTTCACTTGCCATTGAGACCAGTACTCTTCTTGCTTCGTTTCTTCTTGAATTCCTCTCGTGGGCAACTGAAGCCCATGGAACAAGGCATAACCTGAATATTGAAAGCTCCCTAAGGGTGTTGATATTTTTCGAATCAACCCGCTCTCGGTCAACTCCAAACGAATTACACGTCCATCCTCATGGGATAAAAGAAGACGTTGGTCTGCAGCACTAGACACGAGGAATTCTCCGCGAGCTAACGCCAAGAGGACCGCTGGAAAGGAAACAGACAATGCGTGGAGAGACTGTTGGTGTTGCTCGGAGTCCATAGCTCTTGTTCCCACAGTAGAACTTGCCCAACCCCCATCTTCAGAAATAACGGAGACCTGTTGATTCTGGCCTAGCATGCTTGTCTCGCGCAAAGTCGTTGGAAAAAGGAAGGTAAGTTCACGAGATGCTTTCCCTTGCACCGAAGTCCAAGACAGGGCGCCAGCATTTTCAATGGCGACCGCACCACCATGGCTTGCTAATAAACGGAGCCGTAGCTCTTCGCCCGCCGCACGATCTTCCGTCACTTTCATTCTCGGCAATACATTCTCCCCCTTCACCGCGAGGGATTCTGAGTCATTCCAAGGTATTAAAGTGCCAAATTCCTGAAGAGGTCGTTCAAAATTCGCCGAATTCCCCATGACAAATAAAGTGAGATTGTCCGGGTTCAAATGCCGGCGCGCTGCCGCAAGAACATCGGCGGGCTTCAATTGAAGAGTCATTCTCGAGAGTTGGTCATAGTAATTCCAAGGGTAGGAATGGAACCGCAAATCCGCAGCACGTGTCAATACTTCACGAGAAGTGTCCACTGAAAAGACCTCTGCATGTAACATGCGGTCTCGCGCCTCATCAAACTCTTTTCGTCCAATACCACTTTTCAAAAACTCTTTCATCACGCTTTGCATGGTCATGATTATCTCAGCTGTTGTTTCACTTTTTGTCGCCGAAGCTGCCACGAACACTCCCTCGTGGAGCCATTCCGGGGACCATTGCGCCATAGCCCAGTAAGCCAAACCACGCACTACGCGAACCTCTTTCATCATCCGATTTGTAAAACCTCCTGTCCCCAAAATATAGGACGCCAACCGCAAAGCAGGATAATCTGGGTGATCCCGACGAACGCCCTCAAGGAAAAACCGAACCTCGGTCTGATTCACATCTTCTCGGTCAGCTAAAAAGATACGCCCTCCCTTCGAGCGAGGGCTCACCAACACGACCTCCTCTGCCGAAGCCGTTTGAACGGGCCATGATTCAAACTCATTCCGCAATGTCAGGAGAAGTTCATCAGAATCAAAGTCTCCCACCACGGAAATCATTGCGCCGCGACTTCCATAATTCTCCCGATGAAAATCCGCAAAGTCCTCCATACCGAACGTTGCGAGTTCTTTCAATTCCATGCGCCGAGAACGGGAATCCATCTTTCCGAAGAAAGCACGGCGAGCCTCACGCGTGGCTGCACTTTGCGGGTCATCATTACGCTGGCGAACCTCCGCCATTGCTTGTTCCAAAGCCAAAGAAACTTTCTCTTGCGGGAATACCGGATTTTTTAATACGTCGGCCAACATTCCAAAGATATCTTGGAAATCCTCTTTGAGGCAAACCGCTCGGATTTGAGAATCAAAAAACGTAGCTTTGGTCTCCAAACGTGCGCCTCGAAATGCCAACTCTTCATCAAGGCGATCCCCGGGCCATTGTTCACTACCACCACTGCGCAAGAGTTCCGCCGTCAATTCGGCCGCTCCTGTTTTCCCGCGAGGGTCGTGCCATTTCCCGGTACTCAATCTCACCGTGCAATCGACGACGGGGCGACTGCGGTCTGGGAGAAGTAATACCCGAACACCATTGCCCAACACAACTTCGACGGGACGCGCTGGAACAAACTCAGCCTCTTCCCCTTTTGGAACCCAGCTTAAACGCCCATAGGGGCCAGTGGGCAATGAAACACTTTCGCCTGCTTGCCGGCGAATCGGCTCAGGACTGGAGCATCCAATGAGCAACAGGAGAGCCAATAAAGAATTTGTTCTCATGACCCAACCTCCACTTCATCATGCATCAAACCCACGACACGTTGCAACGGATTTAAACCGGCCGCCGCTTTTTTCAAGTCGTCGGCAGTTAAGAGCTCGACTACATCCAAACTTTGAAAGAGTGTTTCCCAGCCACCATCAAACAACTCAGCTTGAGCCAACTCTCCGGCCAAGCCTTGTGCACTCTCTAAACGTTGAAGCAATTCCATTTTCGCTCGCCGACGTAAACTTCCCATCTCCCGAACGGTAGGGCCTTCAGCTGCCAAACGTTCTATTTCCTCCTGAGCAATTCGAACAATCTCTTCTCCTGTATGCCCTGGCACAGGAACGCCGACCATCAGAAGAAGTGTCGGGTCCACCCGACCCGGATAACCAAGCCAACCGTCTACTTCAGCGGAAATACGCTCTTCCTTTACTAAACGCTGATACCAACGAGAAGAAGGCCCTCCCCAAAGCAAATCACCCAATGCGGCATAAAGAAGCTTATTCCTTTTTGTGATTTCCGGAACGTGCCAAGCGATGAGCACCATGGGCGACGTCGGCCGAATAACTCTTACTGTCCGCTCGCCTTTCTGTGCAGGCTCTTGAGTCCGACGAATTCGTGATTTTTTTCCCCTTGGTAAATCACCGAAATATTTCTCTGCCAAAGCAAAGACATCATCAGGTTCTACTTTTCCAACAACAGTAACGACCATCCGCTCCGCCGTGTAATGGCGTTTCCAAAACGCCAGCATTTCTGGCCGATCTAAATATTCCAAATCATCCATATGCCCAATCACGGGGTCTCGGTAAGGATGGGCAACAAACGCGGACTGCAATACTGCTTCCAGCAACGAACCAAAGGCATTGGAGTCTGTTCTCATCCGACGTTCTTCCATGACAACATCTCGTTCCTTGTAAAACTCTCTCATAACGGGGTCGCCAAGCTGCTCTCGCGTCAACCAAAACCACCGTTCCATTTGAGCGACAGGAAGCGAAACGTGATACTCCGTCGAATCAGCGCCCGTCGATGCATTTTGATCCAATCCCCCAGCCACTGAAACTGCCGTGTCAAAAGCTGAGGCATCACTGAATCGATCCGCCTCGGCCCGCGCAGATTCAAAGGAAGCCAGCAACTGTTGAATCTCATTGTTTGAAATGTTGCCCAATTGGTGTGTAGAGGCCGCTTCATATAACTTCCAAGCACGATCACACTCCTCTAAAGCCCGCTTTTCGGAAGCCCAATCTTTACTCCCGATCCGCCTGGACCCTTTAAAGGCCATGTGCTCTGCGAAATGCGCCAACCCCGTCAATCCAAGTTCTTCATCCATGCCCCCCGTGTTCACAGTGACCCGAAACGCGGCAACAGGAGCATCTCCAAAGGGAAGAACAATCACCCGAAGGCCATTGTCCAGTTCTCTCACTTCTACCTCATCCGCCAAGGCTTGAAAACCATCTTGACTCCCCCCAAATCCCAAAATTTGAGGGCCGATGAAAACAAAAAAGGAAAGGGCTGTCATCATGAGGTTGGGGTGTCCAATTCAGACCGGGTTGGGCGTGTCATCAAGGCATGCACTGTTTTGTGCGGATCCTGCCCCTCAAAAAGAATGCCGAAAATGGCCTCCGTTAAGGGCATTTTCACACCTTGGCTTTTTGCGTAAGCATGAATGGCCTTACAGGTCCAAACGCCTTCGGCCACCTTCGCAGAGCTTTCCAAAATATCATCCAAAGATTCACCGGACCCAATTCTTTCCCCAAGGCCTCGGTTGCGTGAATGCTGGGAATAACAAGTGACCATGAGATCACCAGCTCCAGAAAGCCCAAAAAACGTTTCTCGTTGTGCGCCCTCAGAAACCCCAAAACGGGCCATCTCCATCAATCCACGAGAAACGAGCGCAGCTTTTGCATTATCCCCGAGGCCCAAGGCATCCACCATGCCGGCGCCTAATGCAATAATGTTTTTCAAAGCTCCGCCCAATTCAACCCCGACCAAATCTGAAGAAGTGTAAACGCGAAAAGAGTCATTGGAAATCAAAGTTTGCGCATGTTCCGCAAGGCCCTCTTGGTCGGACGCAATCACCACCGTAGTCGTCCGACCTAAACTCACCTCTTCGGCGTGGGAAGGTCCGGAAAGAACAGCAACGCCTGCTTGGGCACCGGCAGCCTTTTTCAATATTTCCGACGGCCTCTCTAATGTGCCCAATTCCAAACCTTTTGACGCAGAGATGGCAGGCAATAACGCTAGCTTCCCATCAAAACGATCTAAAGTTGGGCGAAGGAATTGCGTGGGGACCACAGAAAAATATTCCTCCGCACCGTCTAGGGCTTCGGCCACATCGCCGGTCCATTGAATCTCTTCGGGAATCCTTACCCCAGGGAGGAACCGTGTATTGTCACGTGAACAGGCGACGTCGGCAGCATAAGTGCCGTCAAAGCCCCATACCGCTACTTTTCTTCCTGCGCGATGCAACGCCATAGCAAGGGCCTGCCCCCAACCGCCATCACCAAGAACTAATGTTTTTGAAGAGTTACTCATGAATGGAATCTCCTAACTTGGCTTCTCTACCTTGGGACAAGCGCACTAGGTTACTTCGGTGCGTAAATAACGAAAAGAGTCCGGCGAATAGGGCAAACCAGAACACGGAATTCCATGCTTCATAACGAATCCAAGAAAAAATTGGCAAAGAAAGGCCGAAGGCAATCGACCCCACGGACATATAGCGCGTGAGGAAAACTACGGGCAGCAGGACTCCTCCTGCGTACAAAAGAATGGCCGGATCCAAGGCCAGAAAGACGCCACTCAATGTGGCAATGCCTTTCCCACCACGAAACTGAAACCAAATCGGCCAAATGTGGCCGCAATAGGCACCACATCCCGCAAGCACTCCTGCATCAAGGCCAAATACCTTCCAAAAAAACCACGTCGGAAGAAAACCCTTCGTGGCATCCAACCCATAGACAACGACTCCCCAGTGGGAGCCCAAAGCTCTCCCAGCATTCGTTGCCCCCAAATTCCCACTGCCTACCTCACGGAGAGAAATTCCACGGCTATGGGCAAGCAAATAGGCAAAGGAGACGGATCCTAAGAGGTAGCCGAGAAGCACGGGGGAAAGGAGCCGCAGAAATCCATCCATAGGAAGAAGAATAACGGCATCTCAAGGAAAATCCTTGACCTGAACTCAAAATTCGTTATTTAAGTCCCTGTAGCCAGATGCAACCCTCTGGCCCCCCCCCCCTATGACCTA
>JAPKBM010000060.1 GCA_026421205.1 Planctomycetota bacterium | reverse complement strand
ACGTGAATACAATTTTTTTCCCGTCGGGGAAAACTACGGCTTCGGCATCATAACCTTTGGCAGGGGAGATGGGCTTTAGATTCCACGTTTCAAGATCCCGAATGTAGAGTTCAAACTCTGGGTAGATCTTCCAGACATAGCCTTTAGAGAAATCCGCAGGGGGGAGGCAATCATCACTTGCCGCGTGAGTAGAGGAGAAAATAACTGACTGATCATCCGGCATATAGAAGGAACAAGTTGTCCGACCACTGCCGGTGCTGATCAACCGACGCGAGCCAGTCAAGAGATCCAACTCATAGATTTGGTCACACTTTCTATCTCCAAAAGTTGCTTGGTAAACCACACGGTCTCCCGCCCAATTGAAATAGGCTTCGGCGTTTTCTCCTTGCGTGGTCAAGCGACGCATCGTTCCGAAGTATTTTTCATTGGAGTAGCGCAGGTCCTCCCGCACGGGAAGCGCTTCTTGCTGGACCGCGGAAAGCGGGTCAGGGTCGGGTGCGGCGTGAGGATGCTGGAGTATGGCGACTAAAAAAAGGGATACGATCATGTCTTATGGGGGTCTTCGAGAGATGAAGTTTGAGTGGGACTCAAAGGGACAGGGTCATACCCGCCTTTGTGTAAAGGGTGGCATCGCAATATGCGTCGGAGTACTAACCAAGTGGCTCGAAGGGTACCGTGTGCCTGCAATGCATCGATGGCATAGGAAGAGCAAGTAGGGTGGAAGCGGCACTTACCAGGGCCTAAATATGGGCTAAGGATTTTTCTATACATCCGAATCAGAGCAATGAATAGGGCCTTCATGAGGACAATTTTTTCACAGCTTTTCCCATGAGTTGCTGAAGTTCTTCCTGGACCGGAGCCAGTTTCCAGAAGTCTTCTTTCCCGACAGGAATGAGAATCATGTCGAGTGCAGGTGCCTGGGGGCGGCAGAGGCGGAACGCCTCGCGGAGAATGCGGCGAGTTCGGTTGCGAAATACCGCCGATTTGTGGAACTTACGGCCGACGGAGAGCCCAATTCGGGCAGTTGGGGGCTGTTCTGCGGGGGCCGCAACGAGTAGAATCCACCTTCCGCGAACGCGGACTCCACGGCGATAAACGCGGGCGTATTCTTTTGAATGCCTGATTTGTGCCGCACGGGGGAAGCGCAACCGGAGACCCTCTTTCTGTTGCATGAATTCTGTACACAATACGGTGTTCGAGTTGCAGGCGGAAGCCCCGCTTGCAGAAATGACTGAAACTTTGTTTCAGCGGTGGCAGGCGGGTTGGGCAGAGGCACCAAGCGCCTTGATTCGGGTCGCCCCAGATCAACACGCTGCCTTTGTCGCTCATATGCGTGCCCGGATTTTACACCTTTCTCCTCAAGAAGTGCTGGATTCGTCGCCCGCAGGACTCCTTCGCGCAGCCTTGGATGGCGGCGCAACGCTGATTGCGGGGGGGCAGGAAACACAACCAGGTTTCTGGCAGCCAATGCTCTTTGTGAACAGTTCCGACAGTTCTCCCCATTTGTGCGCGGTGCACTCCTCCCTTCCCCGGATGACCATCCTGAGAACGGATGACTCACTGCCCTCCCTTTCTCTTACTCCATCTTCATCCTCATGACGACCACCTTAGAATCAAAAATTTCCCCTCAAGAAGTTCACGACCGTCTCGGCCGATGGATTCTTGTGGATGGCTACCCTTTCGTTTGTGACCTCAAAAAATCTCAAGGTGCCACCTTGGTGGATGGGCGCACAGGGAAAGAGTTCTTGGATTTCTTCGGTTGTTTCGGCTCCACGCCTATTGGCTGGAATCACCCCGCTTTACGCAATGACGACTTCTTAAAGCGTGCAGCGTCGGCAGTGGTGAATAAGCCCGCAAACTCAGATCTTTACACCGTGGAAATGGCGGAATTTGTAGAGATCTTCGGCGAGGTCGCTGTGCCCGACGGCTATAAACACTTGTTCTTTGTGGACGGGGGTGCTTTGGCGGTAGAAAATGCCTTGAAGGTTGCTTTTGACTGGAAGATTCGCCGAAATCGTGCCAAGGGTATTGACGCTGATGTCGGGAATAAAATCCTTCATTTTGAAAAGGCATTTCACGGTCGATCTGGCTACACGTTGAGCTTGACGAATACTTTGCCGGACAAAGTGGACTACTTTCCGAAGTTTTTGGATTGGCCACGCGTTCCCGCTCCCGCTATTCAATTCCCGTGCGAAGGCGCAAACTTAGAAGCCACGTTGGCTTCAGAGCAGGTTTCTTTGGCTGCGGTCGATGCGGCCTTTGCTGAAGATGGAGATGACATTGCCGCGATCTTGATTGAAACTATTCAGTGTGAAGGAGGAGATCGTCATTTCCGCCCAGAGTATTTGCAGGCCTTGCAAGCGCGCTGTGAAAAATATGATTGTCTCTTTATCTTGGACGAAGTGCAAACAGGATTTTTCGCTACGGGCAAACAGTGGGCTTGGCAGCATTACGGCATCACGCCAGATATTTGGAGTTTCGGAAAAAAATCTCAGCAGTGTGGCATCGTGGCGGGTCCGCGAATTGACTTGGTCCCTGACAACTGCTTTGAAACTTCAAGCCGCATCAATTCTACTTGGGGTGGAAATCTTGTGGACATGATTCGTTCTTCGGCTGTTTTAGAAACGATTCGAGAGGACGATCTGGCTGCAAATGCAACGGCTCAGGGCGTTCGTTGGCTTGAGGGCATGGCAGGCCTGGCAAAAGCGAATGATTGGGTCACCAACGTTCGTGGTCAGGGTTTGGTGTACGCCTTTGACGTTCCTACCCCAGAGGCGCGAAATACGTTTCTGACCACCATGATGGAGCAAGGCCTCATTGGCCTCTCATCCGGCGAGCGGACGATTCGCTTCCGCCCTCACCTTGCCATCACGGATGCTGACACGGACCGCTGTCTAGAGCTTCTTGAAGCCTCTTTGAAGGCCTCGAGTTAAATCTCCGGTTGAAGGCCTTCCCAAGTTTTCTGGAGTGCATCGGCCGATGCATGCTCTTTGAGAACTTTGCGGAAGGCCTTCACTGCGTTTGTAACCTGCAAGGCCAAAGAGGCGTCGGAGGCGGCTTCGAGCAGATCGGAAAGTGCGTCGACCGACGGGTTTTTTCTAGCCGTTGATGGAATGCGCTCTAGTATTTTCCATGCTCGGAGTGTTGACCTGTAAAACTTGTCCTTGCGGTACCGATCCCAGTGCATTTGCGCTAAATCACCAACGGTAGAGCCTGCGTAAGCAGAGATAAGATGTTGATAGGTTGCTGCGGCAGTTATGGGATAACCGGATTCCTTGGCAAACTCCGCGTTCTGAAGCTGGGAAACGCCGTCGGCTTCGATCTGATCTCTTAAGTCCTTGGCTGCGCGGACAACGGGGGAGAAGTCTGCCGAGATGTCGGCCAATGGTGCAAGAGCTTGCAGTGCTTCCAGCGATAACCCCGCTCTGTGATATTTTTCGGCAATTTTGAGGCGAGGTCGATATTCCGCAATCTTGTCCAATGCCCGTGTTTGAATGAGGTTTTTGAGGGGGCCGTCAAAATAAGTGTCACCCGAACCTTGCGTCCAACCGGTTCCTGGCTTGAGTCCGGGGTCTCCCTCCCAGACCACTTTCCCGTCAACATCTTTTAAGAGTAGCCGCGGCATTCCCCAGCCTCCTGGGACCATGTTGTAGTTTTTAAAATTTTTGAAACTTGGATCCCACGCAATATGTGCGTCGGGCATAGGGTGATCGAGAAGAAGTTGCGTGACTTGTGCTTTGGTGTGCTCACCTCCGATCAATAAAATGATGGGCACGCCGAGGCGTTGATATGTGGAAGCCAGTTTTTGGTAATAGTTTGCGGTCGGGATGATGGCCTCTTGATTGGCAGACCAGAAAACAAGAACGGCGGCTTTCCCTTTAAGCTGCTTCCAGTTTTGTGAATCCCCTTGAATCCACTGCAGGTTTTCTAGTTCTGGGGGCGTGAATCCAGAAAAGTTTCCAGGCTCCCGAAGGCTTGGGTCCTCGGCAATTTTTTGGAGCGAGATTTCTCGTTCTACACGAGCGGCAGGGTCGTGAGGATCCCGAGAAAGGATGCGTATGTTGCGGTAAAAAGATGTGCCAGTGCCGGTGATGAGACCGAATGAGCCACGGACGGATTCCCGCGAGGGCATTCTCAAGGAGCGCAAGAATTTATCGTTGAGATAAACATCGACCGATTGATTCACCACATCAATGCGCAGTTTCTGCCAATCGCCAGGCATGGCCACGGTGCGGTGGTCATGGTAGGTCCACAAGCCACCTTCTTTGGTGGAGATGTCCAAGAAACCCGCAGGGTGCAGAACGACGGCATGCGTGGTGTTGGGGCCTTTACGACCGAAGCACAACCCCATGAGACTTGGGTTGGGTCCAAATTTCATTTCCGCTTCTAGTGTGAAGTCCGCGTTAAAGGTGACTTCACAGGCGAGTTCTTTCGTTTGAAAGGTGCCTTCGGGAGTGTCGATGGTGGCGTCGGTAAGAATGGCCGCCTCAATCATTTTTCCGTAGGCTCGGTAGTCTTCGGAACCCGCCCAGCCCTCTAAGTTGTATTCGTTGTAGGCCACTTTCCATTGGGCAAGGCTCTTGCCGGATTCAATGCTGACTGTAGTGTAAAAGTCAATGGCTTCCGGCATGGAATACTGCGCACTCATTTTGCGTGCAATTTCCAGCGCCATGAGGGGGAGCGCGCGTTCTCTGTAGGACTGTGCTAAGAGCAAACCCTCCTCAAGAAAGTTCCGCTTAAGCTTTGCATGCCGACGGTGGAGCGGGTCAAGGGAGACCATTTTTTCTTCTGCTGTTTCAAAGCGTGTGTCGCCATCGGAAAATCCCCGGAGGCTAACTTCCCGAGTGAAACTGCGATACAACGCTGCCGCTCGATCCAACTTCTTTTGCTCTTCTAGGAAGCACGCAAAATTCCAAAGTACATCGGGGTCCGCGGGTTCATGAAGGAGAGCTTCTTCAAAAAACTCCCATGCTCCCTCAATGTCCTTTCGTGCTAGGGCAAGTTTGGCGAAGTCCAGTTGGCTTTTTCGTGGTGCTGCTCGCCCGAGTTCGATGTCTCTGAGTTCTAAAGTCCAAGTTTTCCAGATTTCAGAAAGATCATCAATACTTTGTACTGGAGAAAGTGGTGCACCTCTTAAAACGATTTCTTCAAACCAAGGGGCTCGCCCATCCTTCCCTTTGCTGGCTGCTCCGGACAGATAGTACCGGTGAAGTGCGTCTCGGTAGACCAGTTGGCCATCGTCCGTTCGGTAGTTATATAAAAAGTAAACGACTCCCCAGGTCGGTGCATACCACGGGGGACCCCATCGGTATTGATTCTCTACCAAGATTCGAAGCGAGGGTGCTGCGGTGGGGGTGGCCCATTCTCCTTGTTCATCCCGAACCCCATCGCTGGGGCCGTCCATCCAGCCTTGATCCATTCGGTTCGCCAGGGGCATGAGCCGGTGTGAGGCAACACGGTTCCACCGAACTTGTCCGTTGGACAGAATGGTGGTTCCTTCAAAGAAGGAAGCGTAAGCCTCATTCAACCAGCCGGGGACCCCTCCCTTGCCTGTTAGAGAAACAAACTGGTGGGCAGCTTCGTGGAAGAGCGTTCCATACATTCCTCGCACACTCTCTTTACCACTGTTTCCTCCAAGGAATGTTTGAACCGTGGACCCATTAAAGAAACCTCCTGTCCAGTCATTTTCTGGAAGTCCATTTGCTTTGAGATATTCATCACGTGTTCTGTAGATCAGAACGGCAACTCGTGGTGTAGGCTCTCCATCTTCCTTGTAATGGAAAAACCGACGGTATGCTGCGTTCATTTGCTCCATAGCAATGGATGCAGTTTGAAGGATTAAGTAGCCACCGTTTGTTTTATAGCTGTAATTCTCCCCGTCTTTCTCCCAAGCATTTTCCCAGTCCAAGTGTTTTTCATTTTCTGTCACAAGCCATTCCGCGTCCACTCCTTGAAGAGGGTCTCCACCGGCATAAATATCTTCTACCGCAACGTCACTTCCTCCTTCTTTTCTAATCTCCTTTAACGCAGCAATGGCCTTAGAATCCAAAGGGTTTCCAGTAAGGATTTCTTGAAAAACCTCTAATGCAGAATGGAATCGCCCTCGCTTTCGATGCTCTCCACCTAATTTGTGAAGCTCTTTTGAGTACGTGGTGCTGAGTCGTCGATAAGCTTTTGCTTGGGTGTCCAGCAAAAGAAGTCGGAACTCCACGGATTTTACTTTTTTCCGAGGGACCGGTGACTTTTTGGCGGCATCTACAATTTGGAGCCATTGATGGAGAGCATAGACTGTGGCATCAAGGTCGCCGGATTTTTCAGAAAGGTTGGCCCACACTTCGAGTGCACCCAAATGTTGATGATCTCTCTCTAGAGCCTTTTCAACAGCAAGAATTGCCGCGTCCAAATTCCCTGCTTGGGAAAGTCGTTCCGCCTTGAGCAGATATTTGTCAACGAAAGGGCTGCCATTGCCCGTGAAACTCAAGAGGCAAAGACTGACGAGGGCAAGGTGGCGCATCACTCAGAAAGTCTAAACGCTCCGTCGGCGGAGTTGTCCACATGCAGCATCTTTACTGACACCACGGCTCAAACGAGTCGTTACGGACAAGCCAAAAGCCTTTAGTGTCTGTGCAAATTGCTGACACACAGAATCCGATGGTCGACTCCAACTAAGCTCTTGGACCGGATTATAGGGGATGAGGTTGATATGGCAGCGTTCCGCTCGCAGGAGGCGTGCTAATTCTTGGGCTTGTTTAGTCGAGTCATTGACACCTTCGAGGAGCACATATTCCACCGTCCATTCACGCCCTGTTTTTTCAAAGAGCGCCTTAGCTTCAGCGAGTGTCTCTTGAATCGTGCGCTTGGCCACACCAGGCACAAGCTGGCGTCGCAAGGCGTCATCGGGTGCATGTAAAGAAAGCGCAATGTTGACCGGCCGACCCCAACGGGCAAGTTTAGAAAAAGTCCCACGAGGTCCGACCGTGCTGAGAGTGATTCTTCGAGCTGCGATGTTTGCACCTTCTGGGTCGAGAAGGATGTCAACGGCAGCCAAAACCTCTTCAAGGTTGAAACCACAGTCTCCAAGCCCCATGAAGACGATGCGTTGGAAATCCCCGTAGGTCTTCCAGAGAAATAAAACTTGCTCTAAGATTTCAGCCCGAGTGAGATTTCGGTCCAAGCCGTCAAGTCCACTGGCACAAAAAGTGCATCGGACGGGGCAGCCAACTTGCGTGGAAAGGCAAAGTGTTCGACCTTTGCCTCCAGGCATGCTTACGGCTTCGGTTGTTGCACCGTCTGGGAATTTGATGAGAATTTTTGTAGTTCCATCGGCGCATTTAGATTCTGTGACCACCTTGCCACTGCAAAGAGGCGAATGCTCTTGGAGTTCTTGGCGCAGCTCCAGTGGAATATTTGTCATTTCCTTCCAGTCCGCGATGCCTTTTCGAAAGACCCATTGTGCGGCGGATTTTCCGTAAAAGGACGGGCAACCGATGGACGAAAACTTTTCCGGCCATTCGCTGGGGTGAGTGAGTAAGAGTGAAGGCATCAGAAGGATTGCAGAATGAAGTTGTAGATTTCTCGAGACCAAATGACTGCTTTTTTGGAGGACGGCGGGTTGCATCCGCCAATGCTGAGATGACCCCCTCCTCCGTATTTCTTGAGAAGTTCACCCAGGTGTACTGGGTTTTCAGGGCGATTCCAAGGATTGCTGGCCGCCGTGATGTGAACGCCGGCACGGGTCGGCAACATAGTAACCGCATATTGAATTTCAGGGTACAGATAAAAAGGAGCGAACCGGTCTCGCCGAATTTTTTTAGAACGTAAATCAGCAAGCAACACCTCCATAGTTCGATCCATGATAGTTGGCGGAAAATTCTCAATGGCGTTGTCACGATTCCGACAAGCACGCGCGAAGCATTTATCAACTTCTGGATTCGCCGCAATATTCATGAGCGTTTCAGATTTCATTAACTCGATGACACGGTTGTGAAACCGCAAGTCCGGGGCGCAAGTGAGGGCGCGCATGATTCGCAACGCGGGGTCTTTTCCAAACACAGCTTGTTCCGCCGTTTCAAAATAAGCTGAGTCGATGATGTCGGACCAATGCGAAAGTTCTAGGAAAGCTTCTGAGGCGTCCCAATTCCAATGATCCTTGGCGTGTTGGATGATGATTGGTGGGCAAGATGGAGATTTTGGGTCAAAACAGCGATTGGCGTCGTTTTGATAGGTCTTTTGGTCTTCTTCCTTGAGAAAAGTAGTGGGGTGATGGTCAAACCAGTATGTAGCTCGCGGGTGAAAATGAAAATCAACGACCCCAAATCGTTCACCTTCGGCAAAGTCATCCCAATGGAGAGTTCGGTCAAAATTAACGCCCTCGTAGAGAACGTGATCTTCCTTTCCTGTTTCCTCCAGAGCCGTGGCCAAAATAGCTGCCGACGCCATGCCATCAAAGTCACGGTGAAAATAAAGAGTGAGGGGGTCATTCATGGAGATTCCAAAAGTGGTTGGACGCCGTAAATATGGGCGTGAAAGAAATCACCCCATGGTTTTTTTGTGTGTGCTTCGAAAAG
>JAPKBM010000096.1 GCA_026421205.1 Planctomycetota bacterium | reverse complement strand
GGTCTGAAGCCAATAAGTTTCCTGATCTCTCTCCTCTGTTATGGTGGTGCCATTATCGGAACCATAGTCGCAGCATTTATTCTTTGGAGAATATGAAAGCAGGAACGACAATGGACATCACCCAATACCTCTCAAACAAGCTGCTTGCCCGAAAAACCGTCTGCGTGACGGGCGGGGGCAGCGGCATCAACCTTGGCATCGCCAAGAACTTCGCTGCCGTATCGCTTCCCTCGCCATGCACCCATTAGACACGGTCAATCGTCTCAAGGAACTCAAGGATGTTTTTGGGATCGGTTACTGCAACATCACCAAGTGCTGCACCGAGGTCTGTCCGGAACACATCCGCATCACCGACAATGCGATTATCCCCCTCAAGGAGCGCACCGCCGATGCCTTCTATGATCCGCTTGCTTGGATCTGGCGAGCCATCTTCGCCACCAAGGATCGCCCAGAAACACACGCATCCTGAGCAAACCCAGCAGTGAATTCGACCCAATCTTGCTAGGAAGCAGAGGGTGTTCGAAACGCAGAGCAACAAGTAAAGCTTTCTAGCAATTCCGGAAATACTGATTCATGTTCTGGGATCAATTGGAAGCTGATTACTAATGCCAAAAAGATCCTCCATTCTGGAGGTATCCCTAAGAAGTTCCCATTCACTCCTTGGTCGCCCAATGATCTGGAGACCCACAGGTAGCATATTTTTTGTAAATCCACAGGGAATACTGATGACAGGGCAGGAGGTCATGGTTACTGCAAAAGTGATGGCAAACCAGTCGATGTATGTTTCGCAGGGAATGCCGTCAATTTCAGTAACGTAGCGTTGTTCCACTGGAAAAGGAGGAATGGATGTGGTGGGACAAATCAAGTAATCATAAGTTTCGAAGAACTCCATCATGGAGTGATACAGTTTCCATCTGGTTCTTTCTGCCTCAAAGATAGCCTCGGGAGTGACGGCAAACCCCTTTTCGACATTGCCAACAATTTCTGGCGCAATCTCTTCGCGGTGTTTTTCAAGAAGAGGCCCCATCATGGTGCCCAGAAGAATAGCACGTAAAGTTTGAAAGGAGTCCAGTACTCCGCTAAAATCCGGTAATTCATCCGTCACTTCAATGCCAATTTCCTGAAGCCTCAAAGCTGATTTTTCGGTAATACTGGAAATCTCTTTTGAAACATGAACGACCCCCAAATCCTTACTGAAAGCCACCTTCTTCACCCTTCCAGAATCATTCAAGGCATCCAAGTAGGGAATTTTCGAAGTCGGAAAAGAAAAGGGATCTTCCCTTTCATATCCCGCCTGAGCGTCGAGCATCAGAGCCACATCAGCAACGCATCGGCCCATCGGTCCTTCAACCCAGAGACTGTCGAAGGGCTGAAGCCGTTTTCCGCGAGCAACAAGCCCTGGACCAGGACGAAGCCCAACGACACCATTGAATGCTGCTGGAGTTCTCAGGCTTCCACCCAGATCGTTTCCTGTCGCAAGCCACACCATTCCGGAAGCTAGAGCTGCCGCAGAACCGCCGGAAGAACCACCAACACTTAATTTTAGATTCCAAGGATTGAGCGTGGTTCCGAATATTGGATTGAAAGTATGACCTCCGGCCCATTCCGGAACATTCGATTTTGCTATCGGAATCGCTCCGTTTTTTTCCAAATGAGCTATTGTAGTGTCTGACTTACCCGGAACATTTTCAGCATAAATCGGAGAGCCGTAGGTGGTCAGCACACCGCCGACATCGTTGTAGTCTTTCACTGCGATGGGCAATCCATACAAATGC
>JAPKBM010000059.1 GCA_026421205.1 Planctomycetota bacterium | reverse complement strand
TTCCCGCGCTTACTTGGGGCTCTTGCTTTAGAAGTTGCAGTAGGGGTTTTGGGTTACGACGCGGACTCCATTCTTCCGCCTCCTGCAAAAGACTCTACGACGAATAGCCATCGCGCGCGCATAGCGAAAAATGAAAGCGCAGATAAACTACGGGACATGCGTTTCTTTCTTATCCCTGCTCTTCTGATTACTGCCTGCACCCCTCCTCTCCTTCTAAAGGATGCGGAGAACACGGGGCTCTACCGTGGCCCCGTGCCCCCGAGTGGCGCAAAGGCCTCTCAGCCGGAACTTCCCATGGATTTTTCCGGGTTTCAAGCTCTTGCAAAAACACAAGGCCTCCTTTTGGAACTCCCTCACTATGAGCAAACTCCCGAGGAAATTGGCCACGCAGTTGAGCACATTTTGGGTTCTACCAATGCCGATTTGGATGCATACGCTGCGCAAAACCCCCAATACGTGACCTTTGAAAGCGCCATTGCTGCGTTGGATCACATCACTTATCCCGCTTCTGTTTTAACAAGTCGCCTTTGGTTGATGAAGGAAACACAGCAAGATGAAGCCATGCGTTCGGCGTGCACCGAGGCAGTGCAAAAGTTAAGTGAATGGGGCGTGGAAGTTTCTTATCGCACCGATATTTATGCGGTTTGCCAGGCTTTTGAAGCGGCCTATGAATCCGGAGAGCGTGCGGATCTTCAAGGAGAAGACAAAAAGCTCTACGAAGAAACGATGCGGGACTACCGAAGAGATGGCATGGCATTGTCTTCCGACATTCGCACCCAAGTGGCAGGGCTAAAGAATGAATTGAATCGTCTTGCTACGGAGTTTGACACCAACATCACCAATGCTCAGGTTTCCTTGTTCCTGACCGCAGATGAATTGACTGGGGTTTCCGACGATTTCCTTACAGCCTCAAAGCAGGAAGACGGCACTTACAGAGCACGTGCAACCACTACGCCAGACTATATGATGGTCATGCAGAATTGCTCTGTTTCGGAAACGCGTCGGCGCATGAATCAAGCGCGGTACTCCACGGCGATGGACACGAACGGGCCTATTTTGAATCAAATGGTGGCAGTGCGGGAAAAAATCGCAACCCTCCTGGGCTATGCAAATTGGGCGGACTACAAAATTGAACCCAAGATGGCACAGACGGGGGCCGCCGCGGTCACCTTTGCCGAAGATCTCGCCACGCGCCTGCAGCCAAAGTTTGATGCGGAAGTTGCCGCCCTTCGAGAGTACAAGGTTAAGGAGACTGGCGTTACTTCCACTACGGTGAATTGGTGGGACTTTCGGTATTATCAAAACATCTTGATGAAGGACCGTTATGGCGTCGACACGGATGCACTTCGGAACTACTTTCCATTAAACGAAGTTCTCGCCGGTATGTTTCGAGTGTACGAGACCATTTTCAACCTTAAGTTCACACCCGTAGATCCGGGCTACAAATGGGTTGACGATTTACGTTTGTATGTGGTTACGGATGCAGGCACACAAAAAGTGATGGGTGCTTTTTACTTGGATTTATTCCCAAGAGAAGGAAAGTACAATCATTTTGCGCAGTTTGACATTATTGGCGGCAAACAGCTCACTACGGGGCAATACCAGCGCCCTGTCGTCTCTTTGGTGTGCAACTTTACGCCGGGAATTCCAAGCACACCGGCGAAGCCCGGAAAACCCGCGCTCATGGATCACGGGGAAGTGGAAACGATTTTCCATGAGTTCGGCCATGCCATGCATTCCATTCTGACGGAGGCTACATATTCTCGTTACTCTGGCGCCAATGTGGAACGAGACTTTGTAGAGGCTCCCAGCCAAATGTTTGAGGCTTGGGCTTGGGATCCAACGGTGCTGGCCGACTTCGCCAAAGACTGGCGTGATGAAACTAAGACGCTTCCCTTGGAGACGATTGCAGCAATGAAGGAGGCAAACTTGGCAACGCGTGGAATTTTTTACCGCCGTCAATTGGGTTTGGCGCTTGCTGATTTGCGGATACACCTTGGTGGTGTCACAGATGCTGGCAAGGTCTGTAATGACACCAATTCAGAACTGCTTTTCCCCGTTCCGGAAAACACCAACTTTGCGGCCTATTGGGGACATCTCACCGGTTATGACGCAGGCTATTACGGATATGCCTGGGCAGACTCTTTGGCCGCCGACATGGTCACAGTCTTTGAAAACGCACCGCAAGGATTCCTCGATCAAGAAGCTGGGATGCGTTTGCGCCGTGAGGTTTACCAAGTTGGTGGCGCGCGCACAGGTGGGCAATCCGTTCGGGCTTTCTTGACCCGCGAGCCTACGAACGCCGCTTTCGTGAAGACGCTCGGCTTGAAGTAGCCCGCCGTTTTCCGGTTTTCGTTTTTTTCTTGTGGGCAGGCCGCGGTGGCGGTTCCTGCCCACTGGCCATCCAGCCATCGGGGAGAGGTTCGGCTGTCGTTTCATAATAAAAACGAGAAGCATGGCACTTCGTCTGCCGACCCCACTTGGTGCGTTGCTCCGCCCACGTCACGGTGAGCATGCGTTGCGCACGCGTATAGCCGACGTACGCCAAGCGCCGCTCTTCTTCTACATTACCTTCGGCGGCAGAACGTGCGTGGGGGAGTAGGCCTTCTTCAAAGCCCACGAGATATACGCGCGGGAACTCCAAGCCTTTGGCCGCATGCAGCGTCATGAGGGTGACGGCGTCCCGCTCATCTTCATCCTCTTCTTCTTGATCATCGGCGTCTAAAGCAAGCGCCTCTAGGAAAGTGTTTAAGCTTGCCTTGGGTGTGGTGCGCGCGTGGTTTTCCGCAAAGTTCACCACTTCGGCTACACCATTCCAACGAATATCCAAAGTGGTAGGGTCGTCGTAACACCGCTCTACTTCTCTTCGGTAATCCACCAGGTCAATGAGGCCGCGAATCATGCCGACCAAGTCTCCGGCGGATCCTCCACGTTTTTTGAGGGCAACCAGTTCTTCAAGTAGTTCCGTTGAGGCCTTGACGGGTTTTTCTGGCAAACCCGTCAGTGCGGTTTGCTCCAAGAGAAGCCTCCCCAATGCCACACCTTCTTCGGTGGCCTTTTCCAGCATTTTGTCCACCGACGTCTTTCCTATGCCGCGGGGAGGGACGTTCAAGATGCGAAGTAGAGAGACTTCATCATCCGGGTTTTCCATGAGCTTCATAAACGCCAAAAGATCCCGCACTTCTTTCCGATCAAAGAAAGAGCGAGTTCCAGAAATCTTGTACGGAATGTTGAGCCTGCGCAGTTCCGCTTCAAAGGCTCGGGGTTGTGTTTGCGTGCGGAACAAAATGGCATAGTCCTTCCACCGGGTTTCCCCTAGAGAATGGCTTTGCCGGATATCACCCACGACGTAACTGGCCTCATTCATTTCATCAAACAGAGGCAACCACATCACCGGAACGCCTGACTCTAACGCGGGCTTCAGTTCCTTGTCATGGCGTTGAATATTTTGTTGAATGAGCGCATTCGCAACATTTAAAATTTCCGGCGTAGAACGATAATTCGTTTCTAGACGCACCACTTTTGCGCCAGGGTAATCTTTTTCAAAGCCAAGAATCTTGGAAACATCGGCACCGCGCCATCCATAAATGGATTGATCATCATCACCTACGACGCATAAATTGCGGTGGTCCTTGGCGAGAGCATGAAGAATGCCATATTGCGGTCCATTTGTGTCTTGATACTCATCCACCATAATCCACTGAAAGTGTTTCGCATACTTTTTCCGAACCGTTTCATTTTCTTGAAAAAGTCGAAGCGCAAAAAGGAGGAGGTCGTCAAAGTCCAACACGCGGTTTCGGCGCAGTTGCTCTTCATACCGACGGAATGCACGGGCGACATACTCTTCCCACGGATCACTAGCAGCATCCAGAGCTTTCTCCGGTGTGAGAAGCTGGTTCTTCCAAAGAGATATTCTGGCAATGGCCGCGGAGGGTTGCACTTGCTTTTCCGGAACACGCAACTCACGAAGGACCGACTTCATCAAAGAACTTTGGTCGGCACTATCGCACAGCGTAAAGTTTTTTCGGATACCGATGGCGTCGGCATTGCTCCGTAAAACGCGCGCGCAAAAACTATGGAAGGTGGAAAGTATGATGGCGTTGGCAGTCTCTTTGCCTACCATTTTTCCGACACGATCTCGCATTTCACGCGCAGCTTTGTTAGTGAAAGTCACGGCAAGAATGTTCTCTGGTCGCACCCCTTGGGCAAGGAGGTAGGCAATGCGGGTGGTGATGACCCTCGTCTTGCCAGTGCCTGCTCCAGCAAGGACCAAAACCGGCCCCTCCATCGTTTGAACGGCATCTTTTTGTTGCGAATTGAGGGTGGCGAGATGTTTGATACGGCGGGGAGTGTAGCCTGCCGACAGCCCTGTTTTCATCCCTTCGTTATCATGGTTTCGTGGAACCGCTCCTCATTATTTTTGGCATTGGGCTCTTAGTGGCCTTTGGATATTTCTATTGGAAAAAAGAGCAGGAACGGAGGGAGAAGTTTCGTGCCTGGGCCCGAGCAAACCAGTGGACTTTTCGTCATGAGCGGTCAAAATCTCTAGCTAGGGAATTTATGTTCTTAGATCGTTTATGTCAGGGGCATAGTCGTTATGCATTCAATATTTTGGAAGGAGAGTGGGAGGGTCGGAAGTCAAAAGCGTTTACGTATCACTATGCCGTGACAAGTCACAACGGGAAGACCACGACGACGACCCACCATCATTTTGGTGTCGTTTTGATTCAAATTGAAAGGGATTTCCCTGAGCTGCAAATTCACCCAGAATCTATTTTCCATAAAATTGGTCAGTTCCTTGGGCGCAGCGATGTGGACTTGGAGTCCGTAGAGTTCTCGAAAAAGTTTGAAGTCCGCTGTCAGGACAAAAAGCTTGCCTACGACTTTTGCAATACCGGCATGATGGAATATCTTTTGGAGCATCCCACCACGGCGATTGAGATGGACGGGGATGTGCTGGCCGTGTTTGATTCCGGTCGTTTAGAGCCCCATGAGCTGGAGCCCTATCTCAACCACCTCACCCAAATTCGTGGGCATATGCCCGGTTACTTATTCCAAGATTGATACACTAAACCCATGATTGCCCTCTACATCATCCTTGGTATTCTTGCCTTTATTCTTCTTGCTGGCGTCGGCCTTTTTAACAGTTTGGTTTCCACACGAAACCATTGCGATGAATCGTGGTCCAATGTGGACACGGAATTAAAGCGTCGATATGACCTGATCCCAAACCTTATCAATACGGTGAAGGGTTACGCGTCTCATGAGAAAGAGCTTTTTGTGCAAGTCACCTCGATGCGTGAAAAGGCTTCACACAATCATGGGTCCATGGCAAGTCAGGCGCAGGATGAAATTCAGTTGGGTCAAGCACTGGGGCAACTCATGGTTCGCCTTGAGGCTTATCCCGAAGTGAAGGCCAGCAAAAACTTTTTGGAGTTGCAGGAAGAGTTGGCGAATACGGAAAACCGCATTCAGGCCGCCCTTCGGTTCTTCAACGGGAATATCCGTGAAAACAACAATCGCGTGCAGCAATTCCCATCCAACATGCTGGCTGGTATGTTCAACTTTCCCTTGCGCGAGTTCTTTGAGTTGGACATCCCCGAAGCACGCGAAGTGCCTCAGGTTCAGTTCTAAGTCCTTTCTCCGTAACGAGTCCGCGAAAACCCCTATTTTCCCCCTTTTTGGGCAATCGTTCTCGCTACACTCTTTCCAGCGCGACACTGCTCGTGTTACACCGAAAGGTGCCATCTGAGGGGATGGAGTTGTAGCCTCAGCATTTTTTGTTGAGGCTGCATTTTTTTTAACCATGCAATTCACCGCCTCTGACTTCGAAATCTTCCAGGCGCGTTTTCAAGGAGACGCAGATTGGAACGGCCGACGCCTTGACATCCGTCATCGCTTGCAGGCCTTCGGCGAGGCTTTTGTGGAAGGAATGCACACCCTCGGGCTGGCAATGGACCGTCGGGAAAGTTTGCATCATCCGCAGGCCAGCAATGGAAAGCGGGTTCGTCGGCAGCGCACAATGATCTTCCGAGACAAGAAGTCCCGCAAAGTACTGCAATCTTTTTTGGGCAAAGATCTGGGTAAAGATTTGAATTCCGCGGTGAACAATGTGCATTTCCAGTTGGGTTTGGATGACCGCGGCGCTTATTGGGGGATGCGGTTGGATCCGGGGGCCTGGTATGACCTCAACGTATTGCTCAAGCGAGCCGAAGAAGAGCCCGGCCGCCAAGAAATTGTGGAGTCTTGTGCAAAGGCCGACGGTTTCCAATTAGAAATTGACCGAGGGGGCGCTCGGCCATTATCCACCATGACGACCAGAGATTGGAGAGACTTGGCCGGCACCGTACGCCCTGGCGAAAGCGGATTGAACATTATTCAAAGAATGTCGGCGGAAGCTGTGGCGGCCGCTGGAGAAGACTTCGGCCAAGGTGTGTGCACCGACCTCCTCCGGTTGACTCCGATTTATAGGTTGTCTTGTTGGAGCACGGATTCTCCTTCGGGCGTTTCTTGGTGAGGATTGGCAAGCTCCACTTTTTCAGAAACTTCTGAACCACCCGCGGACCTCCTCGTTTACCTTCCATCATGATTCTCCCGCTCACTCTGTTGGCCTTTGCAGCAGCTTCGTTTCCTCAAGATTCAGGCCCAAAGGAGTTGGATGAAATTGTTGTCACAGCCAGCGGAGGCTTTGAAGAAACCCTTGCTGAGGTCCCTTGGTCTACTTCGCTGATTGGCCATGAAATTTTGGCTGGCGGCGCACGGTCCATGTCTGAGGCACTTTCCGGCTTGCCGTCGGTGATGGTGCAAAAAACGTCTTATGGCCAGTCTTCTCCCTATATCCGGGGATTTACGGGCTACCACAACGTTTTGTTAGTCGATGGTATTCGCGTCAACCACACCGCCATGCGCGCGGGACCCAATCAATATTGGTCCACGATTGACTCTATGTCCTTGGATCGATTGGAGTTGGTGCGTGGCCCCTCCAGTGTTTTGTACGGCAGTGATGCCGTCGGCGGTACGGTGAATGCTTTGACCGCGGCTCCGACGAGGAGCAATGAGGGCCGTATGGTTTTTCGTCTGAGTTCGGCCGAGGATTCGGCGGTGACGCGTTTGGAGTCCAACTTCGGAAATGGCACCGATTGGGGCTTGAAGGTCGGGACGTCAATCAAAGGCTTCGGGGATTTACGCGGGGGCGAGGACGTCGGCGTGCAAACGGCTACAGGTTACGATGAGCGAGATTGGGATTTTCGTTATGAGAAAGATCTGGCGAATGGCTCCGTGCTGACGCTGGGGCACCAAAAGGTGTTCATGGATGACCTGCCACGGACGCACAAAACTTTGGATGGTGTGGAGTGGGAAGGTTCAGGGATTGGCTCGGAGCTTTGGCGGCGTTTGGATCAAACACGCACACTTTCCTACGTACGCAATGAGTGGGAAGGCCGGGGTGGTTGGATGGATACGGGTAGCGTGACTTTGAGCATGCAGCGCCATGAGCAAGAGCGAGATCGGATGAAAACGAGTGATGGTGTTGCCAGTGGCGGTGATATTTCCGGTTTTGACCTTGATGATTGGGGATTGACGGCGCGTTTTCAAAACGGCATGTGGGCTTATGGTGCAGAAGCGCATCGAGAGACCGTTGACTCGTTCAAGGACAAAACGGATGCGGATGGCAACGTCACCTCCTCCTCGGTGGGTTCTCCCATTGCCGATGGCGCCAAGGTCGTGACGTCGGCGGCTTATGTGCAATATGAATGGGACGTGGTGCTGGGTTTTCAGGTGATTCCAGGGTTGCGATTCACCAAGGTTTCCGCCGAAGCCGATACTGTGAATGTGGGCGGAACCTTGACGGCAATGCCGGAGCATCATTGGGATACGTTGGTGGGGAGTCTTCGAGGCTTATGGGGGCGCGGTGCCGGAACTTCCTGGTATGCCGGCCTATCACAGGGTTTTCGAACTCCAAGTTTGTATGACCTGACCTCCACGGATGAAACGAGTGTGATTGAAGAGCCCCAGTTCTTTTTAGATCCAGAGCATTTTGTTCAAGTGGAGGTCGGTACTCGGCACCGCAGTGGCAATGTGGATTGGGATTTTGGAGTTTATCAAACGTGGATTACTGACATGGTGGTGCGCTCTCCGACAGAAGCGACGGGAAGTGCCGTCGGCAAAGACAATGGCAATGGCTGGGTGCATGGTGCGGAGGCTTCCGTGGTGTGGCGGCCGGATCATGCTTGGAGTCATTCTTTGACCGCGTCGGTGATGGACGGTGAGGTGGACCAGCATCAAGTCACCGATGCCACGACCTTTGATACGGCAGCCATTGTGAGTTTGCCTATGGACCGGTTGATGCCTTTGCAGGCGCGCATTGGATCACGCTATGACACCGGCGGCATTCTGTGGCTTGAAGGCTGGGCGTGGCACATGGCATCGGCCAATGCTTTGTCCTTGCGTGATGAGCGGGATTCTCGGATTCCAGATACTGACGGAGACGGTTTCGCCGACGGCACCTCAAGCTTTTCGGTCATTGGCGTGACAGCCGGTTGGGATTGGAGTGAGGAAACGCGTTTTACGTTGTCTTTGGAGAACATGAGTGACACGGACTATCGTGTCCATGGTTCAGGAGTAAACGGCGCGGGTACGAATCTCGTCGGTACTCTAGAAGTCCGTTTCTAGCCCAAACTCCTTGGGCGTGGTGCCATGGAACCTCCTCGTCCTCCTGCTTCGTCCCCTTCAAAGAATCGCTCCTTGTGGGGGCGAGCTTTTTTGGCTTCTTCGGGGG
>JAPKBM010000058.1 GCA_026421205.1 Planctomycetota bacterium | reverse complement strand
CATGAAAGCCACCACCATTCTTGGACTACTCCTATGTCTTAGCGCTTGCGGCCAAGCTGAGAAAGGCATCCGGACTGCTGACCTTGAGGCGGGTAAAAAGATTTACTCTCTTTATTGCGCCGCTTGTCATCAAAATAACGGCACCGGGGTTGCGGAAAATGGAGTCCGCATGGCGGCCAATTACACTTTAGAAGACGGGCCTTTAGCCCGCAGTGATGAAGAACTTCTGCAAATCATCCAGAGCGGTAAAACGGGCAACATCGGCAGTATGCCTGCCTGGCGCGGAATTTTAAGTGCAGAAAAACAGCGGGACGTGCTTGCCTATTTACGCGCAAGCTTCGCCCCGCCGTCGGAAGAAACGAACTAGTACTTCCCTGGGGCGTCACTAGCGGACTTCTTGTAAATATGAGCGGTAAGTGCCCAACCAATGGCAATGGCGCCGGCCACCCCCATCCATCCGTAGGGATACATCACCACGTTGTGCTGCGCAAGCATGGTGTAGATCAGCGGCACTGACATGTAGGTGTTGTGCTTACTGCGCATGCCTGCCAAAGCGGCAAGACTCCCATCCGGGGCTTCCCCAGCGGCAATCGCCGAGATGATTTTTCGTTGGGCTGGCCAAATTCGGAACCAAACATTAAAGGCCATCAAGGTGCCAAACAAAGCACCGACGTGAATGGTGGCTGCTCGCGTGTTGTAACCCAAAACATCGGTGAACAAATAGGCTGAACCTGCGGCCAAGAGAAAACTCACGGCTACCGCAGCCGTGCCCGCCATATTTTTCCACAGAATATCGTAAACGAAAATAGAGCCAAGCACCACGGCAAGGCCGATGAAGTGGTTGTTCCCTAATTCGGCACCATCCGCCATCATGACCGACGCACCACCCATGTGATAAATCAGGCCCAACAACAAGATACCGGTCACCCAAGTGAAAACGGCCCCCCAGCGGAAGAAGTACAAGGTCCGCGGCAAAATAATCGGCAAGGCTTCTTTCTTGGCCTCAGCACTCAGCTTGGGAGCGAATTGAGTATTCACCCAATTAAAAAAGTAAAGCAGGCCAATCCAAAGGACGCCTGCAAGTACGTGCATCCAACGAAAGATGCCTTCGAGCCAGGGAGAGATGTTTTCCATGTAACTAAGTTGAAGGGTGGTTCTGGGGACACAGCCTCAGAAAGGTAGCCACATTCTAGAGTCCTAAGAGGTGGGACTCAAAGACACATTCGGTCAATTTTTGCCGCCAAAATGAAGTCGGCTTCGGCCAAACCATCAATTTTGTGGGTCCAGCTACGCACCAGCACCTCTCCCCAACCAAATTCGAAATTAGCGTGGTGCCCTTGATCTTCACAAATGGCTCCCACTGCGTTGACAAAGACTAAGGCCGTTGCAAAATCCTCAAATGGCCAAGTTTTCTCTAGGTGGTGGCCATCCACTACCAGCCAGTCGTCCACTGCGGCCAGTAACGGAGCTTGCTCTTCCAGAGTAAGGGGCGGAACCCCTCCACGACACGGTTCACAACGTTTTTCATGCAATTTCATAGCTTAAGATTGACACCCGCTGGCGGAGACGTCAATTTCTTTCTGGACAAGAAAATGCCTTCTTCCCCACCTAGCCATGGCTAAAAAAAAATATGCGGTCATTTTTCACGCCAAGCTCGCGGATTTAGATCCGGCCTATTTCTCTTTATCCCGGGAGCTGCGTAGCCGGGCCATGAGCGAGTTCGGTTGTCTAGAATTTATTTCTCTCGAATCGAAACCAGGCGCTGAAACCACAATTTCGTATTGGTCTAGCTTGGAACAGATTCAGGCTTGGCGTCAAGACCCACAGCATCAACAAGCCCAAGCCTTGGGCAAGGCAAAGTGGTATGCCTTCTTTGAAACGCAAATAGTTGATTTACTTGCCGATGAGAGTGCCAATGTTGGATTGTTTTTTCTGGCTTTATTGCCGCCACAGGAAATTCGAGATGAGCTAAGGAAATGGCAGCATTGGACGGCAAAAGAATTCCAAGTGCGGGCAGCCTTAGGCTCGCCACCTCACATCACCATTTATCCACCCGTACGTTGGCCTTTGGCCGCCCTTTCCGCATGGAAAAACTCACTCAATAATTTTTCAAGAAGCCATACCCAATTCTCAGTCACGATTCACGGCTTCAACCATTTTGGCAAAGAGGTGGTTTTCGCCGATGTGGAACAAAGCCCTCCTCTTATGAATTTCCAGAAATCTTTCCTCAAGTATTGGATGGAAAGTTTAGGGGCGAGATGTCCGAAGCATGCTGATTCTTACCATCCCCACATCACGCTGGCTTTCCGGAATTTAACTCCCGCCTCATTCAAAGGTATCTGGGAAAAGTTCGGCCCACTTCCCTACACCCGACAATTTAAGGCCGAAGAAATGGTTCTTTTAAAACATCAACCCACGGGCTGGGAAATAGAGGAACGGTTTGCTTTGAGGTAACACTAAGTACAGGCATGGCATCCTAGTTTTTCAGCCAGAATGGGAAAGTTTGGTAGCTGTCACGAGTCGCGCCAACGAATCAGGTCCGGTTTGCAGGGAAATAAATGCCGAAGTGGGCGCCCGGGGTTCGGGTTAATAAGGTAGGATTATTAGCCTTCTTTTTCTCATGAAATTCCTCCTCCCTCTCTTGCCTTTCCTAACCCTTGCTTTCCCTGCTCCGGCGCAAGATCTTTACGATGAATCGACTCTTAGGGAAATCCACCTTACTTTCTCTCAGGCAAACTGGTGGAATCAGTTAGAGGCAAATTACGGAACTGGCGTAGAGATTCCCGCGGACCTCATGATGGCGGGCGTCACCTATTCCGACGTCGGGGTTCGTTTTAAAGGGAACACTTCTTTTACCCGACCAAATACACAGAAAAAATCCTTCAATATTTCTATGAATAGTTTTGTTGATGGCCAAGATTTATTGGGCTATTCCACGTTAAATTTAAACAACGCATTTATGGACCCGACATTCATGCGTGAAGTCCTTTTTTCCAAGGCATGTCGAAGTTTTACGACTGCGGCCAAAGGGAATTTCATTCACCTTATCATTAACGGTGAGAATTGGGGTGTTTACGCTAACATTCAGCAGCTAAACAAGGACTTCCTAGAGGAATGGTACCCAACAGACACAGGTGATCGCTTTAAGATTCCATCCGCGATGCATAATCCAGGGAAAGCATCTTTTAATTGGTTGGGAAGTAACTCGTCAAACTATGAACCTTGGTATGAATTAAAAACGGAAGATCTGACCGCTTACGACCGCATTCGGGATTTGTGCCGTTTAATTGACAATTCGCCTACCGGATCTACTTATGTTTCGGACATTGAAGAGGTTATGAATCTTGACCGTGCGTTATGGACGTTGGCGCTAGAGAACTGTTTTATGGATTCTGATGGCTATGTGCACAAGGGGTCCGACTATGCCCTTTACCGAGATAATGTCCAAGGTCGATGGAATCTATTACAGAGGGATGCAAACGAAGCCTTTGGGTCCTTTTCGCGAAATTCTTGGGGTACTCATGGCACCGTAAACCTTCATCCGGATTATGACCATGGCAACGTCGACTTGCCTCTGATGCGCCATCTTATGAATTTTCCGGAAATGCATGAGCGTTACTTAGCGCATTTTCGTTGCATCATGGAAGAATGGTTGGATCCCGCGCGTACCGACCCATTAATTGACGCCTGGGATGTTCTCATCCGAGCCGAAGTGCAGGCAGACAATAAAAAGATTTATTCCTTTAGTGACTACACGACCAATTTGGACACGGATGTGAACAATGGCAACACGGTCTTTAAAGGACTGCGGCAATTTGTGGACGAGCGGAGGAATTACCTTTCAGCTTTACCGGAATTCAATCGACCTTTGCCGAATCTTTCGGGAATTCGTCATGTTCCGGCCGCTCCAGCAGCCGGCGAAATCGTCAAAGTAACTGTTTCTGCAAGCGCGCCAAGTGGTTCCCAATTAGCATTTGTAAATTTACATCTACGCCAATTCGGTGCTTACCAAATCACGCCAATGTTTGACGATGGGGCGCATGGCGACGGACAGGCAAACGATGCGGTTTGGGGCGCTCTGATTCCCGGCTTAGCTGCCGGTAGCCGAGTGGAATATTACGTATCTGCCGGCTGTGATTCGGCAAGCGGAGGGGCTTGGGAATTTCTTCCGCGTACCGCAGAATTCCAAGCTCCTTCCTGGAACACTCAAGCTGCAAATTCCACATCTCCGTGCATTAATGAATTCATGGCTATCAATGGGGATACTGTCTCGGATGAGATGGGTGAGTTTGATGACTGGGTTGAAATATTAAATCGAGATTCCACCCCCTTGGATTTGAGTGGATTTTTCCTAAGTGACAACTCTGCCGATTTAGTTAAATGGATTTTTCCCGTTGGGACTCAAGTCGGGGTCGGGGAAAGTGTTTTGGTGTGGGCTGACAATGAGGAAAGCCAGGGGCCCCTGCATGCTGGATTTAAATTGTCCGGTTCCGGTGAAACCTTATTCCTTACGTCTCCGGATGGCACGACAGTCTTAGATGCCTTTTCCTTTGGCGTGCAGCGAGAAAACTTTTCTAGCGGGAGGCTATTGGACGGGCAGTCGCAATGGGTGACTTTCTCCGGCCCTACTCCTGGCACATCTAATCAGGTTATTTGCGGCTATCGGTCATTCGACCAGCTTGATGCCAGCGCTCACCCTCTAGAGCTGCTAGGAGTTGGCTTGCCGGCTATTGGCGGCAGTGTACAAATTGAAGTTCGTAATGCACCATCCTCGAGCACAATACTGTTATTTGCTTCTCGTGGATCAGATGAAATAGCTGACTTGACTTCGGCCGGGACAGTCTTGCTGGACATGAGCCGAGTGGTTTTCCAGCAATCCGTGCAAGTGGATTCTGCTGGAGTTGCGACTTTTATAGCCCCTCTCAACAACCCTGCATTAGTCGGCCAAGCCTTTTACGCTCAAGCAATCTCCCTAAATATGGGCTCCGATGGCGCCCTCTCGAATGGCTTGGAGTTGGTCGTTTGCCCTTAGTTCTTCCACTAAGCGAGAATTCACACTGATACGATGACCTCGTCTTCCGATTGACCCCAATATTTTCCACTACGCCCCCCGATTGTCAGGATATTTCGATTAAGCGTCACGGTTCCGTCGTACCAATCCCCCAAAGGGTATTCCCCTACTTTTGATAGGTGTATTCTCCTCTCTCTGTTGATCTCCAGGGTGCCCCGATAGTCCTCTAAGGCCAATAGAGAAAACATCAAGAGGAGAAAGAGGCTATTCAAATGCTGGATGGCGGAATCGTCAGCTAGAAATCAATATTCCGTGTATTCTGGATAAATGGCATCCCTCAACCATCTCCATCCACGTTTGCTTAAGAGTGCGAAGTCCATCGTTGCCGCATTCAGTTTGGTTATAGCCACTTCCGCCGCGCCACTATTTGCACAAGAGGCTACGGCCTCAAATATAGAAACAATTTACATCGTAGAGCTCTGCCACGCCGACGTCGGCTTCAACGCAGCGCCTTCGGTAATGCAACAGCGCAACCATGATCGAACGGTGGCGGCACTCAATATCATGGACAGCAATCAGAGTTTTATTTGGACGATTGAAACTACCTATCAATTGGAAAACTTTCTTGTCCGTGCATCGGCGGCGGATTTATTACGGCTGAAAAATCGGCTAGCCGAAGGTCGTATGGACTTCGGGGCCAATTACAGCAACCTGCATTCGGGGAATTGCAGTGAAGAGCAATTGCATCGACTTGCTTATGAGGCTAAACGATTTGGACAGCGCTTGCAGTTCGCGCCGCGCACCGCTTTTCTTAACGACGTGCCAGGATTTACCCGCGCCATCCCCAGGGTCTTGGCTGGATCCGGAGTTCCTTTCGCAGTCCTAGGTCCAAACGGAAGCTTCGGCGGGCGGCCTGACATCCCGCTGCAAGATCGGCCATTCTGGTGGCAAGGTAGTGATGGATCTCGGGTGCTGACTTGGATCACTTACGGTTCCTACATGGAAGGTTTTTTCGAGTGGGGCATGTCAAACCTGAACGCCGCAAATGCAAAAATTCCCGGCCTCTTGGCGGAATACGAAGCGGCTGGATATCCCTATGACTCGGTGATGGTAGAGCGCGCAGGCGACGACACTTTCCCCGACACCGGAATGGTCGATCTGGTCAGCCAATGGAATTCCACGCATACCAGTCCAAAAATGAAACTGGCAACTGCTGGCGAATTTTTTGATCACATCACTAATAAATATGGTGATGTATTTCCAACCTATCAAGGCGACGCATCGGGCTATTGGGAAGATGTAACCGCAGTCACACCGGCGAGCACTGCGATGGTCCGTCAAGCGAGATCGGCTTTGCCGCAGCTGGAGGCGCTTTACACGCTGCTTGGCCTGAAAATAGGAATGCCATACCCAACCCAAAGTCTGCGCCGCGCGTGGAAGCAGTCGCTGATTTTTGATGAGCACTCGGGCGGCGGCGTGGGTTGGCCGGGGCTTTTGACCCAAGCTGAGGTCGAGCAGGAAAATCTAGATTTTGTAGAAGTGGCAACGGATTGCCGGGACATCGTGACAGATCACACAACTCTTGCACTGCAAACTGCTGGACCGCTAATCATTCCAAATGGCGAAGCCGGCTTAGTGGTTTTCAATCCACTGGGCAGCGCTCATCACGGAATTTTTGAAGTAAATTGCGGCGGCCCTCAGCCGGCGGATTTGCGATTGATCGATCCCACTGGCGGCCCCGATCCAATCTTCCGCTGGCTGGACGATAACCGCAGCACTTTAGCGATTGAAGCTACGCTTCCAGCCTACGGATGGCGGCGCTGGAAAATTTCTAACGGTGGCCAAGTACCTGCGCCGCCAGCATGGACAGCAAGTAGCCAGATCATTGCCGGCAACTACGAACTAAACCTAAGTCCAATCGATGGCACCGCCACTGCCCTCGTCGATCACAGTGCTGGGATCGATTGGTTAGCCCAACCCGACTCTCATTCTTTCTTCGGCGTTGAGTCCGGGATTCACATGGAAGTTTTTTTCAGTCAGTTCCAGTACAGCAATCCACAATCTGTGACCGTTATGGTGGAGGACTCATCGCCACTTTTCCGCCGTGCAAGAGTGTTCACCGCCGACGGCGATCTGCTGCGAGAATATCGACTTTACGAACATGAACTGCGCCTCGATTTGCAGGCTTGGATGACGGATTCGAAAATTCCCTTCGTGCCATATGATGACCATTCACGGCACTACGGCCTAACCTTCCCCGCCAACCTAAACCTGCCCACCCGGCTGACCATAGATGGCCCTGATGGGTTTTTTCAACCCGGGCCGAACTCCCTTCCTGGCGTCTCCCTTGCCCACTTTGGAACATCTACCGGCGGAATTTTGTCCGGTGCTAATGGCCGATGGATGTCCGTCAGTTCCCTGGACGCCCCAACTTTGGATCTGGGCGAAATGACCGGTGCGCCAGTCACTGCGGTGGAAACGGATGAACGCGCCATCACCTTCAAGCTGGCTCGCCATCATGATCAGGGCAAAGTGCAAGGCGGGCAGATCGTAGACATTGATCCAGAACCCAATCTTCCTGACGTCACCACCTTCCGCTTTATCACCCGCTTTGGCGATTCCAGCGCCACCGCCCCTTCCCGCCCTCAGTTGCAGAGGGATCTTTTTCCACCACTATTCCACTGGGTTTCTATAGGTTCTTCTCCAGTCGCAACCCCTCCAATCCAAAGCTATTTCAGCCTTTCCGGACCGGCGGTTCTAACGTGTCTAAAGGTCAGCGAATCAGGCAATGGGGTCATCATTCGACTCAGAGCAGGGCAGGCTGGAGGCCAAGCTCAATTGGCGTTTCCATTGACTATCGGCTCTGCTTGGATGACCGACTTGGTCGAGCGAAAACAGGCGCAAATTGCTACAAGCACAAGTCTTGTGAATGTAACCTTGGTTCCCAACGGGGTCGTCACCATTTTGCTCTTGCCCTGATGATCGCCCCAAAATGAGGCGACAAGTGGCAATCGGCTTCAAGCGACAGAGAATTCATGATTTCGTCCACGCTCGAACGCAAATGCCCTACCAGACCGCGTACCTAGCGGCAGAAATCTGTAGTCCACTCAACTGGAAGCCCGTAAGGTGTAAAAATTCAGCCGATGCCTGAATGGGTTACTTTTCGTCTCGAAACCCTTGCAAGTGCACCAAATTCCCTAGTGGTGAACACACCTCTCCCGCTGGTATATCCCACTGAACAACTTATGCAGCAACTCTTTCGTAGTAGCGCAGCGTTCCGCTCAGTATGGTAATGCTCTCATTGTTTTTCCTCGAAATTGTACGCCGGCAATAAACCACTTAACTGCCCATCTAAGCTTGGACAGAATTTGGACAAGGTTTCCACTTCGGAAGCCCCACGCAAGCCCAAAAAAAAAAATCCCATCCCAGCTTTTCAGCCAGAATGGGAAAGTTTGGTAGGGATGAAGGGATTTGAACCCCTGACACGTGGATTATGATTCCACTGCTCTAACCAACTGAGCTACACCCCCAGGACACCGGCGTCGGTGTCGTTTCTTGCGGAGAATTTTAGCCCCCCACCGCGCAAAAAACCCTGAGTTTTTTTATTTTCCTGGAATATCTTTCGCTTCATGCGGAGAACGAAGACGTTTCAGCGCCACATCCTTTCCCAACAAAGCCAAAATCTGGCCAAGATCCGGTCCGCCCAAAGTCCCCGTCAAGGCCGCCCGAACAGGTTTCATAACTTTCCCCATCCCGATTTCTTGCTTCGTGGCATATTCCTTTGCCAAAACAGAGAAATCTTGAGGGGCAAAGTCTGGGGCATCATCCAAAGCATCGGCAATGGCATTTAATACCGAAGTGACTTCTGGCCCTGCCAAGGCCTTGGTGGCTTTGGCCTCATACTGCAACGGCTCTTCCAAAAACTTCGCCTTTGCCGGTAACTCA
>JAPKBM010000057.1 GCA_026421205.1 Planctomycetota bacterium | reverse complement strand
CCATCGAGGAACCAATAATCCTCTCCTTGTACCTTTATTTGAATTTGTTCCATATTTTCACCTCACCTCAACAGGCCCACCTAGTCTAACAACGGATGACCCCCACCGCCGCCTTCACCAAAAACCAGGTCTACCACGCTCTCAACCAGACCTTTGGCCACACCAAATTTCGGCCGGGCCAGGCGGACATTATTCGGTCCATCCTGGCCGGGCGGCCCACCATTGCGGTCTTACCTACCGGCGCGGGGAAATCCCTCTGCTATCAGCTTCCAGCCTTGCTCCTCGAAGGCACCACCCTTGTCATCTCCCCGCTTATCGCACTTATGCAGGACCAAGTCGGTGCGCTCAGAAAACTCAACATTTCCGCAGCTTGTATTCACAGCGCGCTCCCCTTGGAAGAACTTCACCAAGCCGAAACCGATTTTCGGGCAGGCACCTTGAAACTTCTTTACATTTCGCCCGAGCGCCTCAACAACCCTTACTTCCAAAACCTCCTTCAACAAGCTCCGACGCCCACACCGCTGGTTGCTGTAGATGAAGCTCACTGTGTCTCGCAATGGGGCCATGACTTCCGGCCGGACTACTTGCAGATTGGCCCCTTTCTCCAGAACGGCAACCCACACCGACGTGCCGCCTTCACCGCCACTGCCACCCCGGAACTCCGTGAAGAACTCGGTGTGGCCCTGCAGTTTTCGGATCCACAGCTATTCATTCGCGGATTCCGTCGGGAGAACCTACAACTCTCGGCACAAAAGTTTACCCAGGAAGAAGCACGCCGAGATCATGCCGTCGGATTGGTGCAAAACCGTCCGGGAAAAGCGCCCGCGTTAATCTACGCCGGCACGCGCAAGGCTTGCGAAGCACTCACCGAAGAGCTTCAGCGAAATGGGTTGACCGCGGCTTATTATCATGGCGGCTGCACCGGCGAGGCGAGGCGGCAGGCGCAGGAGGATTACCAGACGGATCAGTTAGATGCGCTTGTGGCCACTAATGCCTTTGGAATGGGCGTGGACAAGGCCGACATCCGGCTGTTGATTCACATGCACCTCCCGCAGAGTTTTGAGGATTACTATCAGGAGTTTGGGCGCGCGGGGCGCGATGGGCAGCCGGCGCAGGCCGTTTTACTTTGGCGCGGGAAGGATTATCGGACTTGGGATTTTTTGATTCGGCAGGGAAGCGTGGATGGAACACCTCCAACCCCCGAAGTCGTGGAAGGCGGGCTTCGGCGGCTGGGCCGGATTTATGATTGGGTGCAAGGGGGAACCTGTTCTTGGCGGCGCGTGCTGGAATACTTCGGCGACCCGGAAGCGGTGGAGTTGCCAGAGGGTTGTGGGACGTGCTGCCGATGTGAACGGGCGGCGGCGAACCCGAAGGCTGCGTTGACGGGAGAAAATGACGAAGCCGCGCGTATTCTGTTGCAGGCAGTGCGCCAATGGCCGGTGCAATATGGAAAACGAAAGACCGTGCAGATTTTGAAGGGCAGCCGCGCGGCGGGGATTCCGATGGATTTGGCTTTTTACGGGGGCTTGAGCGCGTGGTCGGCGCCGATGTTGACGGCGTTGCTGCAGGCTTTGATGGATGAAGGTTATGTGGTGTCCAGTGGGTCAGAATATCCGGTGGTGGGTGTCAGTACAAAAGGTGCCACTGCGTTGAATGATGGGGAAATCTTTGTTTCCTTTGCTTTGGAAGAAAAGACGGTAAAAAAGAAAAGGCCGGAACGCACGACCGTGTCCGAAGATGGCCTAGAGGGCTCGCTCAAAATCTGGCGAATCGCGCAAGCTAAGGAATTCGGCATTCCGGCATTTCATGTCATCAACAACCGCACGCTTATCGCCATTGCCAACGCTCGCCCAGCTTCAGAGGAAGAGCTTCTTGCCGTAACTGGCATGGGGCCAGTGAAGATGGAACAGTTTGGCGCCGACGTTTTGGCTTTGATTGCAGAAGCTTAAAAAGCAAGGCGGTCACGCACACCCCAACCTTCTTTTTCGTTTTGCGCGAGAAGCCCCCACGCTTCTATTCTCCGCAAGCCGTCTCTACAGGCCTACCTAAGGCGCAAACGAAAAGGCCACCGAAGGGCCAAGTTCGAAAGCATCGCTCCCGTCTTGCCAAAGGCGTTGCGCCAAGGGAAAGGTTGCGCCTAGGTGAAAGGTGCCGGACCCGGTATTCCAAGATAAGCCCGCATCGGCAACAAGAGCCCCATAACCCGTGTTGATGTCACGCTTGCCACTCCAATCTCCATAACCCTGTGCGCGTGCGGACGCTCCAAGAGTCCAAGTAATTACGTCGGTGAGTTGACCTCGTCGAGCAGAAAAAAGCGTAAGTTCCGGAGGTGCGGTAAACCCATGGCGATTGGCATACACCGGAGCCATAAGGGCAACCATGGTGATCCACCCATCATTCAGAGCGCGGTATTCCAAGCGAGGTACGACGGTGCCTGTGCCAAATTGCACGTGCTCATGGGCAAGTTTATGGCCCCCTAATACGTAAGGATCTTCTTCGGTTGTTCCCGTAGGAAGAGTGGCTCCCCAAGACCATGGAACGTCAGGAGTGCGCGAGCGGAACATCACCGCAAGGTCTCCGACGCCCTTCAGCGTTTTGCTTGGGTGGTGAATGTCTAAGTTGCGTTGCGCATCTGCCTCGTCGTAGGGCTCACCTATATCAACAATTTTTGCTTTCCGCTGCATCAAACGCAATGGAAGTAGTACCTCTAGATTCCAATCTTCCAAGGCTGCAAAAGTAAACGACGGTTGAATGGACATCATGTTCATGGTGACTTGATGTTGATGGGGACCGGGGGTGGTTCCATTACCATTAGAATCCAAGCCCGCCGTTTCTACATGATCACCACGAAAACCGAAGCCCGCTGACACGGTGAAACGAAATTGGACGGACTGCTCTTCTAGCGAAACCAAACTGGCTTCCAACCCCCCGGGCATAAGCGCGGAAGGGCTACTTCATGAAGGTCATGCGCCCTGTGCACGGGCGGACGGAGCAAAGCCGATGAAAGAAATAAGCGCGAAGCTCAGGGCAAAGGCTGGTGTAACTTGCATGCGAGTATTCTAAGGAATATCGACACCGCGTGCGTTCATGCAGTCAATCGCTTCTTCATAACCTGCATCCACATGGCGCATGACCCCTGTGCCGGGGTCATTCGTGAGCACGGCGCGAAGGCGGTCGTCAGCTTCGGCGGTGCCATCACAGAGGCAAACTTGACCGGAGTGCTGGCTATAGCCGATGCCCACTCCTCCCCCATGGTGCATACTCACCCAACTGGCTCCACTGGCTACAGCCAACATGCCGTTGAGGAGTGGCCAATCTGCAACGGCATCCGTGCCATCTTTCATAGCTTCGGTTTCTCGATTGGGGCTGGCCACGCTTCCGCAGTCCAAGTGGTCTCGGCCAAGCACAATGGGTGCGCTGAGTTCCCCGTCACGCACCATGCGGTTGAATTCTAGGCCTGCGATGTGACGCTCTCCGTAGCCAAGCCAGCAAATGCGGCTGGGAAGTCCTTGAAAAGCAATACGCTCGCCGGCCATTTTCATCCATCGGCACAAACTTTCTTTGTGCGGGAACAACCGCAAAATGGCTGCGTCAGTTTTCCGAATGTCTTCCGAGTCACCGCTGAGCGCCACCCAACGAAACGGACCCATGCCTTCACAGAAAAGTGGGCGAATGTAAGCCGGCACAAAGCCTGGGAAATCAAAGGCATTTTCAACCCCGGCTTCTTCCTGGGCGAAGGCGCGAAGGTTGTTGCCGTAGTCAAAAGTTTCACTGCCCCGACGTTGGAACTCTAACATCAACTCCACATGACGCCCCATCGTGCGATAACTTTCTTTTTGGTAGGCCTTGGGGTCCGCTTCACGCAAAGCTTCGGCGTCGGCCAAGCTTATTCCATCGGGAACGTAACCGTTGAGGGGGTCGTGCGCGCTGGTTTGGTCGGTGAGGATTTCTGGGGTAATGTTTTGATCCATCAAAGCCTGCAATAATTCCGTGGCATTACAGCACACGCCAATGCTCACCGCTTCGCCCGCCGCCTTCGCCTCCAAAGCGCGCGTGATTCCTGCCTCTAAATTTTCTGCGCATTCATCCAGATATTTCGTGCGTAAACGAAAATCAATACGGCTTTGCTCTACGTCGGCAATCAGACAAGTCCCTTCGTTCATGGTGACCGCCAAAGGTTGCGCACCGCCCATTCCGCCGACGCCTGCCGTTACGGTCAGCGTATTCTTCAAGGTGCCGTCAAAGCATTTGTTCGCGACCGCAGCCAGAGTTTCATACGTTCCTTGCAGAATGCCTTGGGTGCCGATGTAAATCCAACTTCCCGCAGTCATTTGGCCATACATCATCAAGCCTTTGTCTTCCAAATCTCGGAAATGATCCCAATTCGCCCACTTTCCCACGAGATTGGAATTGGCAATCAAAACCTTCGGCGCATGGGCATGGGTTTTAAATACGCCGACGGGTTTCCCACTTTGCACGAGCATGGTTTCGTCCACCTCCAAACGTTGGAGCGTATCCACGATTTTTTGCGCCGCCTCCCAATTGCGAGCTGCCTTGCCGGTTCCACCGTAGACCACCAAGTCCTCAGGACGCTCCGCCACGTCGGCATGCAGGTTATTGAGAAACATCCGAAGCGCGGCTTCCGCCTGCCAATCTTTGCAATGGAGTTTTGTCCCGATCAGCGATGGCTGAGGGCCCGGGGTCAGGACAAGGCGTGTGGGGGTCTGGGTACGTGCCATCCCCCAATTCTAAGGATTCTTAATGGATCCCTTCGCGCACGGCACATGGCGTGGAAACGGCAACGATGCTGCTTCCAGCACCTAGAATTGCTGTTTGAAAGACAAAAGGCATGCCGGTGTTACCCACAGGGATAGACCCCGACATCGTGACCTGACCATTGGCCGGCAAAACTCCGCCGAAGCCCGGAAGGTTTAACGAAATGTTGAGCAAGTCAAGGCCGACGTTAACGGTGGCGTTATACGGTGCACCCAAGGTGTATTCCCCAGGCCGCCTTGAAACCACGGTCTGATAGACGGCCCCACCATGCCCCGGCGCATTCAAATCTAATTTCACGGTGCTTCCCGAAATCGGCGTGGTGTCTTGCGGACTCAACACCACGGTGTTGCTATTCAAAGAAATAAACCCTCGGCGATCCATGGCCCACTCAAGGTAAGGCTTCCACTTTCCGCCGTACAACTGTTGCTCTGCCGTTAGCAAAAAATTTGCCGCAGCATCCATTTTGGTATTGCGTGACATCAAACTCATGCCTTCCACAATAATGTTGTCGGCCACTTCACGGCCCACCGCGGCACGAAAATCCCAAAGGCCCGCGGACCAAATCTGCCCGTCATGGTGCACCTGGTTATTCAAGTTGTTCGGGTAATATAAGTTTTCATCCACCCGACGCAAGTAGTGATAAGGACCACCTGTGTAAGACACTGCATCCCACTCACCGACCAAGGCGTCATCATAAAAACTTGCGGCAAAGTAATCCCCATAACCCTCCGACATGGCGCCATTTTGACTGCCGCCAATGCTCCCTTGCACGTCATAGTGCAACGCATGGCCGTACTCATGAACAATAATGTCCGCGTCTTCGGCATCATCAACACCGCCGTAACCATAAGTAATGCGACGGTTTCCCGTATCAAACCAAGAATTATCCGAACTGCTTCCATTCACATCCACAAGTTGCTGACGGTTACTCGCATTCATTTGACCGATGGCTTGCAAATAGCGTTGAAACTCATCAATGTGGTAGTAACTCATCACTTCTTCGAAGTCATTATTATTCCGCTGATACTGGAAGACCAGGGAGGATTCCTGGGCGCGGCCCGACGTCGGCGAAGTGGAGCAGTAAGGCCCCTGCAAATAACCCGTACCGTCTAAACCCTGAAGCGTTCGCGTGAAGTATTCCGACGAAGGCACGGCACTATTGGAATCACTTTGGTCTTTTAGGTTGTGGTTATCCGAAGTCTGCACGGGGTTTGGGTCAAAGACATCCCCCGTTCCATTCACGGACCAACAACAAGCTATACGCAAATCATCGATATCGGCAATGGCACCCGTTGCGGCATCCACCAAAACATCTTCATGCCATCTGCCGTCACCGTCTACATGCAAGCGCACTTCATAAACGAGTTGGCGGTCTTGCCAAACCAAACGTGTTTGAACCGGAGTACGCACGCCCTCCATGGGGAGGTTCCCTTTGCCCATCGCGGGAGGCGGATCCATGACGTCAGCGCGAGCGGCTAAAGCCAGGGCCTCGGCGGTCTCTATGGAAAAAGAAACCGTGGCATACACGTCGGTGTAATTGGACTCTACGCCGATGACCTGGGTGCTTCCGTCACGGAACTGGAGCACCTTGATGACCTCGTCTCGGATGGGATAGCCCTGGACCTGCCGGTCAAACAAAGTACGTTGCGCAGTTTGAGACCACCCTTGATCTTTCTGGAAAACCGCATTCCCCTGGAGGTGATGTACGGCAAGGTAGGCGTCGGCGAGCTCTTGTGCGGACTGCTGAGGCACAAAAAGGAGGGGGATGAGTAGGGAAAACATACCCCACAATACCCCAAAATTCCTCGATGGTTCCCCCTAGTCTAGGATTTCTGTTTCGTATTGAGGCGTATTCAGCCTTGCCTTAGCCCTACTTCTCTTCCCTGTTGCCTAAGCCCCCCACTACCGCCTCGTCGAACCTGGAAATCTCGGAGGGAGTAGGTCCACACAAGTGACCGGCGGCGGATTTGAGGAGCCCCTCTCCCCTCAAATTGTTGGTTTTCCCTCGACACTGCAGGGTTCGCGGGCTTTCTCATGGACGGAGGGGTGTGGCATCGGAGATTTAGGCGCTCTCGGCGGCAGAGATTCCGCGGCGATGGATGTGGACACAGGAGTGCGCATCATTGTGGATTTCTCGAGCGCTTCATTAGGTGAAACTCATCGGTTTATCTTGGATACCGTGACGGGTCAGATGAAGGACATCCGTCAGCAAGGCGATAGTGTGGATGTAGCCCGTGTTTGGTTGCTCTATCAATCGTTGTGCCGATTGACTGATACCGCTCTATTGAGTCGCACAAGAAACGATATCAGTCTTTCAGTAGTCAACTTTATCCGTAGATTCTTAGGAGCCTATCGATTTCTCTGCGATAGATCCAAGCAGCCTCTTGGGCATTAACACGATTATCTTGTTGTAGGACATCGAGAATTTTATTGCGATCGCGAACAATTAACCCATCAAATTCGGAGAGCTTAACCAGCGAGTTTTGATAAATATCCGCACACTCCTGAACGTCACCCCTGTTGAAAACAGGAACCCCCTCTGAGATTGTCGAGCTTAAGAAAGCACCAATGCTTTGGATAGAATCAGCAGAATCGAGACTGAAGTTTTCGGGTATGATCACATCAGAAACAGCATGTACGATAACTCCGCCAATGAGGACATCTCCTGCAACTAGCCTTCCCGCTCCGATGCTAATGAAGTCTTTGTTGTCATTTCCCCAGTCAACGGTGATCGTATTTTCGGAAAGTGACACAAGGACTTCGCCGATAGAATTAAAGACGGTATTTGATTCTGAAACCACATGGGACAATAAGATGCTTTGCAGTTTGTCCTTGTTTTCTGGCAATAGAAGAGCAGCGACCAATTCAGTCGGAAGTTTAGCGAATGCTTCTTCAGTGGGCGCAAAGATGGTGCCCGCGTCAAAGCCAGCGACAGCCGAATCTAAATCGCAGACCTCTAAGAGAGAAAGAAGTGTAGGGTGTTGAGAACCTAGATAATTTGCAATCGTGGCTGGCGAAGAATCTGGCGAATCTCGATATGCCTTGATGTAATCAATCTCTAAGCTAAATGGCCCCGATTTTTTATCATACAGGTAAATAGCCAATCCGCTAACATCCTCAGCTTTCAAAGCAGGCAATTGTGACAGGTCCATGCCAAAGCTAGTGGCTTTGAAATTATCCCAAGGTAGTTGAATGGTTTTCCATTCTGAATCGACCGTCTCGAATGATTGCCAGTACCCACCACCACGCAAAGGGATGTCCTTGTGGTTACACGAAAATTGGTAAGTGCGGCCAGATCCTTTGACGCGAATCTCTATGCCAGCGCTTTGAGTTAATGGCTGAATAGGCCGTACCGTTCGTGCACTTACGAATCCGCCATTGTTCTTAAGCGAGACATTGCCTTCGAAGAGTAGAGTGTCAGCCGAGCTTTGGGATATTTCCCCAGAAGAGCGTCCTCCCATGACCGTGTCATGAATGGTTGTCCACGCAACCGGTGAGTCGGGGCTGAAATCGGTAATGAGCTGCTGTGAAAGCAGGGCAAAAAAGGTGAGGGTTGTAATCATTATTTAATGCGCGTTAGAAAGCGCTCTGCCATAATAACGTTCAAAACGTTCATATGCGGAATTATTTTAAATTAATATGGATATTTGAACGTTTTATACCAAAAAAACATTCAATTTGGGTAAAATATGCCCCATGGTTCCAATTCAGTCAATTTCATGAAGGGACAATCGCAATCTCAGCTTTCGCCAAAATCTCTCGCTTCAGCGATAGGTGTAAGCGAATCATCTATGAAGCGTTGGATTGATCAGGGGCAACTGCCGGTGCACATTACATCTGGTGGGCATCGCAAGATATCCTTCTCTGATGCGATTAAATTCATCCGAACCCACAAACGCACGATTGTCGACCCATCCGCGCTTGGTCTCGAGGGCTCTGAGGGCGCTCGTTCGGGTATTGACCAAAGCCAATTAGTGGGTATCCTTAAAACGAGTGATAGTACCCATCTTAGTAACTCGTTGTTGCGGCTTTATCTAAGTGGCTATAGCCTGCCAATAATTTTCGACGCGTTGCTGCCGGAGTTTCGCCTTATCGGTGAACTAGCCCTAGACGAATCAAAATATATCTCTAAAGAGCATATCTATTCAACGACTCTCGCTAAAGCTTTGTCGCAGCTGATGCTTTACCTG
>JAPKBM010000003.1 GCA_026421205.1 Planctomycetota bacterium | reverse complement strand
CGCGATCCTTCCAAGCAGGTCGCCCTTCTTGGCCCTCGCGGTCCTTCCAAGCAGGCCGCCCTTCTTGCTCACGCCGACGTTCGCCAGAACCCTTCTTTCCAGGGTCCCACTGCCGCGCATTGCCTTCGGCATCGGGCCAAACCAAAGGGTGGCGAGAAACCCACAAGCAAATCCGTTTGTCGTTGGGCTCTGTGGTCATAAACAAACGTTTGGCCACCATCGTGGCGTATTGCCCCCGCGGCAAAGTAAACCTCAAACGCATTTTTTGACATTGTTTGTAAATGTCATCTCTCTCCGCCGGTGCTGCGCGCAAAAACTCTGCAAACTGCAACAGCTTTCTGTCTTCGGCATGCGGACGGAAACCGGGCAAATCTAAGGTCAAGAAATCCTCCATCTTCACACCCTCAGCCCGAAAGACGGATTGGTAGAGACGCTGTGCACGTTCATCCAATTCCACCCCCGGCCCCAACAAAGGCAAGCTGGCGTTCTTCAATTCATGCTTCTGCTCTACAGTCAACGTGCGGAAAACCGGAAGCGGGCCAGCATCACAAGGTAACCAACTAACATTTTCATCCTTCGCCACTTCTTTGACCCACAAAGCGGCCGCACGGTTCCACAAATGAGATTGATAGGCAAACAAATGAATGGTGCGCTCTGCCGTGGCTACGCCGACGCGCATGGCTTCGGCGAAATCATCGGGATGATCCTTCAAGTAAGCAAACATACTTTGCCCGCGCCGACCTTTGGTGTAGGACGCAAGTTCATCCCACTTCCCCCAGCGACGCACAATCCCCTCTTTGTATTTCTCCACCATCTCTGAGCCATAACGCGAAGGGGCTGCCACCAAAGCTTTCGCCGCAGATTCCGTGTCCCCTTTCAATAAATGGCGCACAATGAAACCCTGTCCATGGCGAATGCATCCAAAGCGTTGATCATCAAAATACGCCGGCACGCCGAAGTCTTTGACCTGCGCCAAATTATGCCGAATCCGACGCATGTCATCGCCAGACAAATCACGCACCACAATCTCAAAAGAATTCCCTTGAGAGTCCGCCGACGTCACCGCGCGGTCCGCTTTTCCAATGGGGCGGATGGTCAGCTGTGCATCTTTAAAGCTCACCTGCCTCCCCTTTTCTACGGACATAAATTGCCCCGTAATGCCGTCTTTATCTTTCAGTCCGGCATAACAAACTTTTTCTCTGTCCACGCCGGCTTCTTGGGCCAAGCGCGTGACCACTTCGTGCGTGGTCAAACCGCGTTTCGTTATCCGGTAAATAGTAAAGGGTCCTGACCCGAAAAAGGTCTCGTCTAGGACTTCAAAAACCCGAAAATCGTTCTGTATTCTTTTGAGGCGCATGTCGCCATTTCTCCATTTTGCTGAGGAGGATCCGAAGATCCTTTGGATGAGGAGCCTCGACGAAAATTTCTTTTCCATCGGGACCCGTCAAGCGGATGGAACGCGCGTGAAGCGTGAGCCGATCCATAATTGGTTTTTCTGGGCGACCCTTTTTGGGCCGATACCCTGACTTAATTTCTGAGAGCAACATCTGCGGCCGCCCCCCGTAAGTGGGGTCCACGGCAAGCGGATGGCCGACAGAAGCGAGATGCACACGAATCTGATGTGTGCGTCCGGTCTTCGGCCGAGCTTCTAACAGTGTAAACCCGCGGTAGGTTTTTGTGGGAAAGAACTCCGTCATGGACGCCTTGCCCCCCCGCTTCGCCACCTGCATCCGGTTGCCCTTGCGCGCTTCCTCTAAGGGCGCATCCACCACAAAGCTCTCAAGCACCTCGCCAATCACAAAGGCGTCATATTTCTTTTCTACTAAACCCGCCGAAAAAAGCTCACGGAAATGCCGCTCTGCTTCCAAGTTCAAAGCATAAAGCACCACACCACTGGTACCCATATCCAAACGATGCAAAGCACGCGGCCGCTCCGCCACGAAACCATCTTCCCGCCGACCTTCTTCCGCCCATTGCAAAAGAACGCCGGTGAGGTGGTCAGCGTGCTCCTCCCAACGCCCCGGCTCCACCGGAATGCCTGCCGGTTTATTCACCGCAAGAACATGTTTGTCTCTGTAAAGAATCTCTAACTTGCGCCGACTTTTCGCCGTGCGTTTCGGGGGCTCTTCAAGGGCATCCAACAAAACAACATGCCCCGGCTTTAAAGGCTGAGAAGGTTGCACCTCCTTTCCCCCAACCGTAATTTTCCCATCACGAATCCACCGACGCAAAGTCCCCTTGGCGATGTCCGGCCACCGAAGCGCCACAAACTCATCCAAGGGAATACCGCCGAAGTCATCCGGCACGATGAAATGGTCTTCTTTCAATTTTCTTTGATTTCTTCCAAGGCCAAGATTTCTGGAAGATTGCGGTACTTCCCCGCAAGGTCGAGCCCACAGCCAACCAAAAAGAGATCGTCCTCGATTTTCAAAATGCAATCATGCGGGTGCATTTCCACCGCACGACGCACCGGCTTGTCAATCATCACCACGGGGTAGACTTCGGCGGCGCCCATCTCTTCGGTTAAAAACCGTTTTGCCTCCTTCATGGTGCGGCCTGTGTCAAGAATGTCATCCAAAAGAAGTACCGTCTTTCCACGGATGTTGTCCTCATGAGGCACCCAGTCCGGCTTAGCCTCTTTTTGAGGTGACATGGCGTCTCCATACGTTTGAATCCGCAGAAAATCCATGACTAGCCCCGCGGGAAGGCGTCGGACGAGGTCGGCGGCAAAGAACATGGCGCCTCCCATGATGGGGATCACGGTGACCTCTTTTCCCTCCAATTGCGGAATGAGGCGCAGGGCCAATGCATCCAGCCCGGCAGACAGGTCCTCTTGGCTCAGCAATACACGGCGGTGGAAACGCTCCATGGTCCGCATTGTAAGGCCATGACCGCATCACCTGCCTTGAAACCAGTCATGGGCCCCGTCAAACTCTTTGCGTGATTCAAAAGAAGCCCGTCGGTCCGTCCATTTTGCTGGTAGAAGATGACGCAGAGCAGTCCAAACTGATTCAGCTTGGCCTGCAACGCAACAACTTTCGCGTGACAGCCGTCCGTGATGCGCGCAGTGCTCTGGCCCGCCTTTCGCTAGAGCCTTTTGATGTCATCTTGTCCGACCTCTCTCTTCCAGGAATGAATGGGGATGAACTGCTCCGGCACGTGCGCCAGCTTGACTCGGAACTGCCCTTTCTAATGTTGACCGGGATTAACGATGTGAATACAGCCGTCCAAAGCATGCAAGACGGCGCCGACGAATACTTGCTCAAGCCGGTCACCCCCGGCACGCTCATTGGGAAAGTTTTGGCGGCCATTGAAAAACGCACCATATCTTCTCAGCAAGTGCGCAAAGCAAGAGAAGCCGATCTTGCCAAAATGATTGCGTTTTTGCGCGGTGTACGTGCCATGGTCAATGCATTAGAAACCAAAGACAAATACACCAAAGCGCACTCCAGGAAAGTGGCGCAATGTGCGGTCATGATGGCCAAAGAAATCCCTGGAATGGACCGAGACGCATACCGAGAAATTCGGGTAGGTGCACTGCTTCATGACATCGGAAAAATCGGCATCCCTCTTGATATTCTGCACAAACAAGGACCACTGAATGATGAAGAATGGGAAATCGTCAAGGAACACCCTAATTATGGCGCGCGGATTCTGGAGCCGTTAGAACGACACTTCCCCAAAGTCGTGGACATTGTGCGAAGTGAGCATGAGCGTTGGGATGGTGGTGGATATCCGAAAGGTCTTGCCGGAAATGAAATTCCGCTAGGCTCCCGCATCATCATGATTGCAGACACTTATGACGCAGTTTGTTCCACACGGCCTTACCGCAAAGCCATGAGCAAAGAAAAAGCGATGGAGATTCTTCACGAAGGCGCCGGTTCTCAGTTTGACCCAGGACTGGTTCCTATTTTTGAAAAAGTGCTCGCGGACCTTCCTCTCCCGCGCTACTAAATGCTCACCGGAATTTGCCTGGCACTGCTGGCCCATTTTTCGCACCCGCTTTCTTTGTCACGGCTTGCGTTAACCGCGGAAGAAACCGGACTGACTCTAACGTGGCATGTGCAAGCGCTCACCCTCATGGAGTTGCCGAACTTCACGCTGGATCTCAACCATGATGAAAGTTTAAGCCAAGCCGAAGTCCTCCCGCACTGGCAGAAACTCCGTCTTTATCTTGAATCCCGGTTTTTTCTTCGTGCGGATGATATGGATTGGACCCCTACATTTGACACCTTTGAAATCACCGAGGGCGGGAAAGAATTGCTGGTACGAGCCACCCTCCCTTGGGGACAACTCCCTGAAGTTTTAGCGCTCACCACCGACCACTTTTTCGCCGACGGAAACCCCAGTCACCGCATGCATGTGCGCGTCACAGGGCTGACCCCAGAACCGCAACTCTATCTCCTGTCCCAAGACATTCGCTCCGCCATTTTCCCCTTAGAGAATTCTTCCGGCGGTGCAGAGCCACACTCTATTTTCCCCACGTATCTCCAACTGGGCTTTGAGCACGTCCTCCTTGGCTGGGATCACTTGGCTTTTCTACTCGCCTTACTGTTTGGCATTGCCGGAGGAAAAGCTCTCTTTGGGGCAGTCACGGCATTTACTCTGGCGCACTCCATCACACTTTCCCTCGCCGCGCTACAAATCTTCTTGCTTCCAAGAAGTCTCGTGGAACCCATCATTGCAGCTTCCATTCTCCTTGTCCTCTGGTGGCATTTATACAAAGGGACCAATGCCAAAGCATGGAAGCCGGCGTTTGGCTTCGGACTCATTCACGGCTTTGGGTTTGCTGGCGCGTTACAGGGCATCGGCATGCCGAAAGATGCGCTGACCTCTTCCCTCCTCGGCTTCAACGTTGGCGTAGAGGCTGGGCAACTTGCCTTTGTCCTCCCTGCTTTTTTCCTCTTCCGCGTATCCGGAAAAGCCGTCCGCTCCGCCGCAGCGCTCTTTCTTGCCGCCGCAGCCTTTCACTTCATGATTCAAACGGCAGGCTGGTGGCTCCCCGTCACCCTCACGATTCTTGGATACCTCTGCTTCCGACGGCTCCTTGGCTCCCGCCCGTACCCCATGAAAGGTACTTTGCAGAGTTGGCTCATTCTTGGTTGTTACTGGGTAGGCACGCAGTTTTAACTAACGCGGACCCACGTTTACGATCTTTATTTTTTCTCAAACCAAAGCCAAACTAAATCTCAGTCAACCGACTGAGCGATGACCAATACGCTCTTGCCCTGAAAAGGTTCCTGGCAGGAAACGCCAAAAAAACTGGATGCTCGATTTCATCCCCGCGAAAAAATCCACTGGCTCTCATCAGAGCGAGAAGGCTGAAAAGCATAGCCATCTTCTGCAAAGTCCTTCAGCAACTCCGGATTTGTCAAACGATTCTGAATCACATGGCGGCCCATCAACCCCCGAGCTTTTTTCGCAAAAATACTCACGACTTTATAAGCATCTCCTTTCTTTTCTTGAAAGACCGGAGTAATCACTTTGGCGCCCCACTGCTTTGCTTGAACGACTTTGAAATACTCCGCCGAAGCAAGGTTAATCACTTCCGTACCACCCAGTGACTCAAGCTGTTCCTGCACGGCCGCCTGCACTTTCTTTCCCCAAAACTCATAAAGATTCTTCCCTTGTTTCGTGAACAACTTCGTCCCCATTTCAAGACGATGCGGAAGAATCAAATCCAAAGGACGCAACAAACCATAAAGCCCAGAAAGTATCCTCAAATGGCCCTGCGCAAACTCGAGTTGCTCCAAAGAAAAATCATCCACGCCCATGCCTGCAAAAACGTCCCCGCGAAAGGCAAAGAGACTCGGTCGTGCACATTCCTCCGAAGGGTTCGCCGACCACTCCTGATTCCGCGCGGCATTCAACGCTGCCAAATTAGGGCTTAAGTGCATGAGGTCGGCCAAGTCATTTGCCGAATAATCCCGCAAGACTTTCATCAACGCTTCGGCTTCCGACGAAAACTGCGGCGAGGTACACGGCTCCACATCGGCCACGCGGTCAAAATCTAAACGCTTTGCAGGAGAGATGAGAAGAAGCATGGCCTGAGTTTAGCCCCGTTCCCCACGCACCTTCATGCCTTGCTTTTCGAACCAGGCCGTCAACCCTGCTCGATGATCCCCTTGCATCACCAAAAATCCGTCTACAACGCCACCTCCTGCCCCAAGCACTTTTTTCAGTGTCTTTAGCAATTCCTTTTGCTGACCGGCGGGAACATCACGCACCAAGGTCACGACTTTATTCCCCTTTCTCTTTTCATAAGAAAGAACCACCGACGTCAAGGTCGGCAAAGACGGTTCCGCCTCGGGCTCCACAAAATCCTCTCCGCTGCCTTCCATGCCAGCAGCAGCAAAAAATTCGGCAAAAGGGTTTTCTCCTTCCATTTCAAGATTCTAAACGCCACCCCTCTGCATGCAAGAGCTGTAACTTCACAGGAAGCCCTCCCCCGGAAAACCCGCCCAAACCTTGAGAGGCCAACACACGATGACAAGGCACCAACAATGGAAGCGGATTTTGAGCCATGCAAGTTCCTACCGCCCGTGCTGCTTTGGGGGAGCCCGCCGACGACGCCAATGCTCCATAAGTCACCACCTGCCCCCGCGGAATGGCTGCCGTGGCTTCATAAACGCGCCGAGAAAATACCGTCGGCCCTGGCATGACCCAAGCCCCTGGAAAGTCCTGCGGGGTTGCACTCAAAAACGCGCGTAGCCATTGGCCGAGGTCTGCCTTGCTTGGCACGCCCTTTGGCGCACGGCCGGAAGAAGAGGGGCCGTCGTCAGTGTCCAAATCTACGCGCACCAAGGCACCGTCGGACTGGAAAAAGAACCGAGTCCATCCCCACAGAGAGGGCAAGGTTCGATGGAAGGCGACAGCCATACCGCAAGGATACTCTGTGCCCATGACGCGGACCGAAGTGCGGCTCTCCAAAGTGGTGGTGGTTGATGATCAACCCCAACAATTTCTGCAGTTTGCCGAAGTCACCGCCGACGCCACCCCGCGCGCCTTGTCCCTGATTATTGGCGCCACCGAAGCCCTAGAAATTTCCCGCGCGGTGCGGAAGGAAGAGACCCCAAGGCCCATGACCCATGAGCTGATGCATCAATTAATTGACGTTTTGGGTGGCTCCATTCAAGAGCTGGAAATCCATCACCTGCATCAAGGGACCTATCATGCGGCACTTCGCTTAGGTCACGCCGACGGCACGGTGCGAGTAGACTGTCGCCCGAGTGACGGAGTTGCCCTCGCCTTGCGCGCAGGGGCTAAGATTTTCGTTACAGAAAATGTTTGGGATCAAATTCAGGCCGACCCAAGCCAAGAATAAACGGAGAGGTGGCAGAGTGGCCGAATGCACTGGTTTTGAAAACCAGCGTCCTGCGAGGGACCCAGGGTTCGAATCCCTGCCTCTCCGCCATTTTTATGTTCTTGCGTTTTCTTGATCCAACTTGTCTTGCTTCTTTTGTAGATGCTCGCCATAAGCGGCACCAAAAATTAAGCAAAAGCAAGTACCAAGTGCAACCCCCAAAGTAAGGTCTGAGCCGGTTCAAACGGCAGCCAAGTCTTTTCCCATTTTATACATGTTTGGTGTGTAGCCTCTTTCCCAATATCGTCGGCGCCGATAAACTCTCCAACCGGATTGTGTGGAGAGGTGGCAGAGTGGCCGAATGCGGCAGCTTGCTAAGCTGTTGAGTCCTTTTTGGGGCTCCGAGGGTTCGAATCCCTCCCTCTCCGCCAGCCCCTTGCCTTTTCTTATTCTGAGGCCGTGATACACCCCAACACCCTGCGCGGCCGACCTGTTTTGGTCATGGGTCTCGGCTCATTTGGAGGCGGTGCAGGTGCAGCCAAAGCCCTTGCTAACCTTGGGGCCGACGTCACCGTCACCGATTTGCGGTCGGCCGAGCAATTGCCCGAAGCCCTTGCCCTTCTTCAAGGCCTCCCCATTCAAACCGTCCTTGGCGAACACACGCGAGCCTCTTTTGAAAAAGCTGAGGTCGTCATTGTGAATCCAGCCGTTCCCGCAAATTCCCCTTGGCTACAAATTGCCCGGGAATGCCACTGCACGCTTACGTCGGAAGTGGAATTGGCCCTCACCGCCTGTGCCGATGTCCCCTGCACCGCAATCACCGGAACCCACGGGAAATCCACAACGTCGGCCTTGTTAGCCCACTTGGTGCAAGACCTCCAGGGGCGAACAGTGCTTGCTGGAAACCTGGGTGGCTCTCTTTTGGAAAAGACGCAAGGGCTCACCGCCGACGACCGCCTTGTTTTGGAATTATCCTCCTTTCAATTGGACGGATTACTCGCGCCTTCGGGTTGGCCCTCCATGGCTATTTTGACTTGCTTGCGCGAGGACCATTTAGATCGCCATCAAACCGTAGAAGCCTATGCGGCGGCAAAACAAAATCTCCTCACGACACAGGATGAGCATTGCCGTGTTTTTCTTCCGGAGGGTGAGCCGTTCACGCAGGCTTGGGCGCAAAAAGCCAAGGCCGGGGTCACTTGGACACGTAATTGCTGGAAGCCGGAGGACATCGGCCTTTCTCCTAGCGCAGCGCTCCCTTTTCCAGAGACCTACCGCCAAGGCCAAATTCAAGCGGCCGTCGAAGTGGCAATCACTTGGGGAGTGCCCACCCAAACCGTAGAAAAGAGATTGGCCGATTTCCCCGGCCTACCCCACCGCATGGAATCTTTGCCCGCCCCCGAGGCTTGTGAGATTTGGAATAACGGGGTGGCTACCCATCCTGAGCCCACCGCCGAAGCCCTCCGCCATCTTCCCCAAGGGGCCATTCTTCTGGCCGGTGGCAAGGACAAAGGGTTGTGCTTGAAAGCCTTGGCTGAAGCGGCAGAAAGGTGTGATTCCATCCATCTTTTTGGAAAAGGCGGGCAACGCTTGGCGGAGGAGCTCGTCTTCCTCAACAAGAGGAAACTTTTTCTCTACCCCACAACCGCCGAAGCCATGGACGGTGCTCTCCAGGATCTTCGCCCCGACCATTCTTTGCTCTTTTCCCCCTCGTTTTCGTCCTTTGATGAGTTTAAGAACTTTCAGGAACGCGCTATCTTGTTCCAAGAAAAATGCGGAAAACTCAAAAGGTATTCAAAGAGAAGCAAGTAACACGCCATCTCAGCCGTATTAAATAGAGATGATGTACTGCCAATCTTGCCAGAAACACGAAGCCACGGTTCACACCACTCAAATGGTGTACGCCGCCGAGGGTACTCCTTCTTATCAAGAACTCCACCTTTGCCCTCCCTGCGCAAAAACCAGTGGGGTCCCCCTTCTTCATATTCCCTCCTTTCCCAAAATGGTCTCCATGCTTGGAAAAGCCATTCTGGGTAATGCCGGAGCCCCCACCCCCTCTTCCACCCAATGCCCAGACTGTGGGTGGACCCTGAAAGATTTTAAGCAAACTAGCCGTTTTGGGTGCCCCCAAGACTATGAAGTCTTTTCTGAATTTGTAGAGGACATCCTTGACAACATTCACGGATTTACTCAACACGTTACAGAGAAGGCAGATACAGAGCTTATTGAGCTTCAGGGCCAGCTAAAACAGGCCGTCCAGCAAGAGGATTATGAATCTGCCGCTTCCTTGCGCGATGCCATCCAAACCCTCAAAAGGTCCTTGGAATTCTCGGATAAGTAAGATTAGTTTAGGTTTTTCCTCCTCTTTTCCGATGGAAGAGGGGAAAATCCCCACTCAATACCATGTTTGACCGCTTCACAGAACGTGCCCGCAAAGTCATGGGTTTCGCCCGCCGCGAAGCTCAGCGCTTTCACCATGAATACATCGGCACTGAGCACATCTTGCTCGGTCTCATCCAAGAGGGCCAAGGTGTGGCCGCCAATGTGCTCAAGTCCCTCAACATTGACCTTGAGAAAATTCGCCGTGAGGTAGAAAAAATTGTCAAGGCCGGCCCCGCCATGGAGCCGTCGGTTCAAATCCCTTTCACGCCTCGGGCGAAAAAAGTCGTGGAGCTGGCTTTGGAAGAAGCCAGCAACTTGGGCCATAACTACATCGGTACAGAGCATTTGCTTCTTGCACTCTTAAGAGAGCAAGATGGCATTGCAGCTCATGTTCTTCTGGCTTTAGGAGTACGTCTTGATGAAGTGCGGGATGAAGTCATTGAATTCTTGGGTGGCCCAGCATCCGAAGAAGCTGCATCGGACGAAGAAATGATGTCAGGTGGTGACGGTGGTGGAAACGCACCGCGTGGAAAATCCAAAACACCCGCGCTGGATGCCTTCGGCCGAGACCTCACTGCGGCGGCCTCTCAAGATGAGTTAGATCCGGTCATTGGACGCGCCGGAGAAATTGAGCGCGTCATCCAAGTGCTCTCCCGACGCACAAAAAACAACCCCGTCCTTTTAGGTGAGCCTGGGGTTGGTAAAACCGCCATTGTCGAAGGACTTGCACGCTCCATTGACGCCGGTCAAGTTCCGGAAACCCTACGCGGAAAACGCCTTGTGGTACTGGATCTTGCGGGAATGGTGGCCGGCACCAAATATCGGGGTCAATTTGAAGAGCGTATTAAAGCCGTGATGTCGGAAGTGAAACGATCAAAAAACGTGGTTCTATTCATTGATGAGATTCACACTTTGGTGGGTGCCGGTGGCGCGGAAGGTGCCATTGATGCCGCCAACGTTTTAAAGCCTGCGCTTTCCAGGGGAGAGCTTCAAATGATTGGTGCCACCACTTTGGATGAATACCGCAAGCACATTGAAAAAGACGGTGCCCTAGAGCGCCGTTTCCAGTCCATCATCGTGGACCCTCCAAGCAGGGACGACACGGTGGCTATTTTGCACGGTCTTAAAGATCGCTACGAAGATCACCACCACATTCGTTACACGGATGAAGCTTTAGAAGCTGCGGTGGATCTTTCCATTAAGTACATCACCAACCGTTTCTTACCGGACAAGGCCATTGATGTCATTGATGAAGCTGGCGCTCGTTTGCGTCTCCGCACCATGACGCCTCCCCCGGACTTGGCGAAATTAGACGAAGAAATCAAAAGTTTAGAAAAGGCCAAAGAACAAGCTGTTGCCGACCAAGACTTTGAATTGGCGGCTCGGAAAAGAGATGACGCTTATCACTTGCGTCGGAAAAGAGATGACATCTTGAGTGAATGGCGCAGTAAGGAGTCCGAAGACATCCCGGCTGCCACCGCGGACCGCGAGGTCATTGCAGAAACTATTAGCCGCATGACCGGGGTACCCGTCACAAACCTCGCCAAAGAAGAAGCAGAACGCCTTCTTCAAATGGAAGATGAACTTGGACTCACCGTCATTAACCAAGAAAAAGCCATCAGTGCTATTGCACGGGCGGTACGCCGTTCTCGCTCTGGCCTCAAAGACCCCAACCGCCCCACCGGAAGTTTCCTTTTCGTCGGTCAATCGGGCGTTGGGAAAACCTGGCTATCCAAACAATTAGCGAAATTCATGTTTGGACAAGAAGAGGCGCTCATCACCATTGACATGTCGGAATACATGGAGAAGCACAACGCCAGTCGTCTGGTTGGCTCCCCTCCGGGATACGTTGGGCATGATGAAGGCGGGCAACTCACCGAACAAGTACGCCGACGCCCCTACTCCGTGGTCCTTTTTGATGAAATTGAAAAGGCTCACCCCGATGTCTTCAACATGTTGCTACAAATCATGGAAGAAGGTCGTCTTACGGATGCTTCAGGCCGCTACATTGATTTCCGCAACACCATTGTCATCATGACCTCTAACGTCGGCTCTCACCAAGCTAAAGAAGGGGGTGGCGTCGGCTTCCAGACTTCCGAAGAAGACACTTCACAAAGGATTGAAGACAGTGTCATGGGCGAGATTGATCATTTCTTCCGCCCTGAGTTCTTGAACCGTATTGACGAAGTGGTCTTCTTCAACTCACTCCATCGCAAAGACTTGTTCCGCATCATTGATTTGGAAATGAGCAAGGTTGAAGCCCGTTTGGTGAGCAAGAAACTGGTTCTTCATCTTTCCGATGCTGCCAGAAACTTCATCGTCGACAAAGGGTTCAACCCTGAATATGGTGCACGTCCCTTGCGTCGAACCATTGAGAAACTCGTGGAAGATCCTCTGGCGGAAGAAATGCTCCGTGGGCAACTTGCGGATAATTCCTTGATTGAGATTTCTCATGTGGAAAAAGAAGACGCGCTTGTGTTCAAGGCGATTCCTGTGTCAGAAGCACCAGAAGAGGAAGAAGAAACGGCGTCTGCGGGCTCAGGCACCGAAGACGACTCTGAGTAGCCTTACCACTCTTTCCGCAAGCGAAGACTCAAGAGGATGCTGGCCAGTCCAGCGCCCAGAGTAAATCCCGCCGTTACCCCAAAAATAGGTTCCAGCCCCCACTGAGGGGCAAGGGTTCGTCCCAATACAACCAATGGAACTACAAACAAAATGGCGCGCATGGCGGCCGTCAATAGACTTGGGCGAGGTTTCTGAAGTCCGTCAAAAACAGCACGTGCGGAAAAGAAAGGCATGAGAGCCAAAGCTGTCCAAGGCAAAATATGAAAAGCTGCTTTTGCCGCATTCCGCGTGGCCTCCGTGTCGGAAAGGAAATGAATCAACGGAGTACCCACAAAATACGAAACGGGCAAAACGAAAAGAAGCACGTAAAAGAATCCTGCGCGAAAGAGCGTTCGATACTCCTTTTGGATTGCCTGCATATTGCCGGCGCCGAAATAACGTGCTGCCAATGGAAGCATAGCCACGCTTGCCGCAATCATAGGAATGGAAAGGAAACGAAGGCTTCGGTCAAAGATGGTCCAGGAAGCGAGTAAGGAAACGGAATCTGCGCCCGAGGCCAAAGTGGCATTCACCGCCAGGGATTCCACCGCAATAAATACATACGTCAATGCGCCAGGGATTGCCAAGGAGAGAATCGCCCGCGTTGGCCGCGCGTAAAGTTCGGGAGACCTATTTCCCGACAGGGAAAGGCGTCGGCGTTCATGACCACGGGCACGAAAAATGGCGAAACTCAAGCCGGCAACTCGCCCAAGCACCGTGGAAAGCGCAATCCCCAAAAGGCCCCACCCAAAAACGAACACGAAAACAGTGTTTAAAATAACATTGGAAATTCCAGAAAAGACGCCGGCCCACATGGTTCCTTTCGTGTCATGATTTGCTTTCACAATGGAGTCCGGCAAGATCGCCCAGAATGAAGTGATGGCCGAACCCGCAATCAACACAGTGCCGTAAATACGAAACTGCTGAGCCACTAAAGGGTCTAGGCCAACCTGGGGAGCCAAAACCCAAATACAACTTGCCACCATGAGCGCAATGCCGGCCAGTCCAAAAATAATTCGATGGGACGATTTCTTGAGTTGCGTCACTTTCCCAGACTCCTGCGCACCCATGGCCGACGCCAACCGAGAGGTCAAACCGTTACTGGTCCCCACCCACAGAGCCATCATGAGAAATTCAAACGGAAGAGCAAGGCCAATAGCTGCAATGGACGCATCCCCTAAGCCAGCTTGTCCCTCAAGGTTTTCCAATTCTGCCGCGTAAAACGTGTCCACCCAAGCAAAGGCGGACCGAAGCCAAAACGAAATAACAAGTGGGCCCGTTAACCGAAGAATGCCTGCGGGCTTTGCGGGACTCAACCCCGTTCTCCCTCCAGCCAGTTCAGCAGTTCTTCGGCTTTTTCATAGAGGGGCGTGGCATTCCAAACCCCCTCCTCTAAAGCCAACACGAGGGGCTCTAAAGAATGGACTTGTTCGCATTCCTTCAGCACTTCCAGAATCTGTTTCTGTGGGGAACCCGATGGGCCATCACCTAGAATGCTCATTAAAGCCAATGCGGTGCGGTTGCTCCGTTCGATATAGGCCACATGACCTCCAAGAGAAATAGCCGGCTTCCACTGCACAGATTCGCAACGCATTTTTTGACCGGAAGGGTAAAAATCATCTCCCGGAATTTTCAAAAACGTCTTTGGGCCGTTGCCAATCCAACCATCTGTCTTAAGAAGGTCTCCCGGCATTTCTACCTGAAAGTGGAAGCTCAGAGCGTCGGCCCGCGATGGGCCAAATGGCCCAGAAATACTATCCCAAACCTCTTGGGCCCAATCATCGAATCCTTCTTCCCCTGCAAAATGATTTTCTAACTGTTGCATGAAAAGCTCCTCAAACAAACCGTCAAACAAAAAAGATTGCATATCCGGAATCACAGATTGTCGGCCATCCTTTTGAACAGGCCTCATGTCTTTTCCTATCCAATCCGAAACGGCCATCATGATTTCAGGTTGATACGAAAGACTGCCATTCAAGCCTTGCGCAAACCACTTAGGCTGGACGTTCAGCCCGTAGCGGCGCATCACGGGGCTCGTGCGTTTAAAAAATCGATCTTCCTGGGGATTCTTAGAGGTGATTTCTTTCCAAGCAAGAAACGCAAATTCACTCATCATCCGACGTAAATCAGTTTGCAAACGTTGATGCAACAAATAGCCTTCAAAATCATTTCCAAAGTGTTGAACAAAGGTTTCGGAGACGACTTCGGAAATCACGAGAGCAACTTCATCCAACGCTTCATGGATGCCGTCGGCGGTGACCCCGGGAGACCACGCTTCTTCATATTGAAAGCGCTCAAAGAAAAACCAATCTTGCTTCACGAATGTCGTCTTGGACGCAGATTTTGAGCCACCTGATCCGAAAGCAATGCCTGCGTCCGCTTCTTTCGCCGACGGAAACCATGCCTGAATGTGGGTGTGCCCTGCTTTCTGCCCTTGTGCCGACCAGCCCGTATTCAAGAAGGTTAAATCCTCTGGGTGATCCGCGGCAGTCCCGTCTTCCAAACTTGTGATGCGGACCGTCCGCGAAAGAGATCCATCGACAGACACTTCGGTTTGCACCTCCACCTCAGACTCCAGGCATGAAGCCGGAATGAACAAAAGCGCTATCAGTGCAGGGGCCGGCAATCGCATGCAAGAAGGATACTAGATGGACTACACTGAGGACATGAAAGGCGTCAACACTCTTATGGTGACTTGTCTTGTGCTCAGTCTCGCTTGGGGGAGCTGCATGAAAGCACCTGACCCCAACCGCGGGCTCAAGAAACCGAAACCAGCCACTCCGTCAGTGGCTTCGGCGCAGACCGCTATGCAGGCACCTCAGATTCAAGTCATAACCCCACCATCTTGGAGCGAAAAACCTCCGACCATGAGCTTCTATTTGAAAATGTGGGACTTGCCCGAGGGTGGGGCAGCAAATATATCTTGGCTCGGGAACCAACCCGACCTCATCCAGGCTAATTTAGACCGGTGGTACGGACAATGGGAAGTGGCCGACGGTCATCCAAAAGAATCGGCACGCGTGGAGGCCCTACTGAACCCTGCCGGCCAACCCACCCGCTTCCCCACCACTTTGGCGACCTTGAAAGGCACACTGGTCGCTACCAGATCCGTGGGTGGCGGAGAACCGAAAGAACATTGGATGTTGGCCATAGCCGTTTCCGAAACACCCCAAGGGCCACTTTATTTCAAGGTGATGGCATCGGAAAAGGTGGTGGAAGACTCTTTGGATGAGTTCAAGACCATGCTTTTGAGCTTGGAAGTGAAATAGCGTCACCGAGAGCTGACTTTCCGTCTTCTTTCCGTGGAAGAAGAACAAAAAGCGCGTATTGCCCTGAACGCCGTCCCCGGTTTGGGCCTCGTTGGCATACAAAAAATGATGCAAGCTGCCGGTTCCGCCGTGGCGGTCTGCCAAGATTCCCAAAAATGGTGGCCTTATTTACGCCGACGACCTCGCTGTCCTGGAACTCAGGAATTACAAGACCTCGGAGAGCGGCAATGCCACGCACTTCATGAGCTTGGAGCTACGGTGATCTTCCCGGAAGACGCCGCATGGCCCCAGAGTTTTTGCCACCTCGGCAACCCACCTCTCCTCCTTTATTGTTGCGGATCCTTGCAAGCTTTGAACGCGGGGCAAAGTCGTGCCGCCGTGATTGGCGCGCGAGCTTGCACAACCTACGGAAAAGACCAAGCGCATCGTTTTGGACTCGGATTATCCCACGGTGGCGTCAGCGTCGTAAGTGGTGCTGCAAGGGGCGTAGATCAAGCGGGCATGCGGGGCGGACTGGAAGGAGGTCGGCCAGTGATGGGCGTTTTGGGAAGTGGGTTGGATGTCCCCTACCCCACGGATGCCACGCCACTTCTCCAGGAAATCATGAAAGCCGGTGGATGTGTTCTTTCTGAATTCGCCTTTGGGACTCGCCCCCAAAGAGGAAATTTTCCCCGACGCAATCGGCTCATTGCAGCACTTTCTCAAGCGGTCGTCGTAGTCCAAGCTTCCCTAAAAAGTGGAAGCCTGAATACGGTTAGCGAAGCACTGGGTCTAGGAGTAGAGATTTTTGCCGTTCCAGGGCCCGTCGGCCAAACTACTTCACAGGGAACGCACCAACTATTAAGAGACGGTTGTGCCTTGGCAGAATCGCCTCAAGAGATTTTGGCCTTTCTGGGAATTATGCATTCCACGTTAGACGTGGATATCCGAAGTCCGCTTTATCGCGTTTTGGAACAAGAAGAAATCAGCCTCGACGCGCTAGCAGAGGAAGTCGGCATGGAACCCGCACTGGTGCAAATGGAGCTACTTGAAATGGAACTAAGGGGCCGAGTCATCCAACGCCCCGGAGGTCTTTACCGGCTTGTGGGGCCTTGTCGAGAGCCTAACTTGTAGGGCGAAGAAAAGTCTGACTCAATAAATAGGCGACCAAAGCAAAAGTAATGACGGCAATAAAAAACAAGGCTGAGCGACGAAGAATGCCTTTGCGAATGCGTTGCATATCATCATCACGGTAAGCGCTCACCACCGTTGCTAAAGAAAGGCTGAACACTCCTAATAAGATGAAATGCGTCAGAAGACTCATGGAGAAGACTCCTCGTTCAGGGCGTCGGCTTCCGCGCGGTGGTAAGCGTCTAAAGAAGCAATGATGTTGAACAAACCGGCACAAGTCGTGAACATCACGCCGACATCAAGGAACGCCGTGTGGCCGTCAGCCTGCAAAGGTTCTAGGGGCAAATAAAGAAGCCATGCCGGAAGACCCACCAGCATTTGTCCAATCCAATAATAAGGATGGCGTTGACGATCGAAATCAATGAAATCCCCTAAGGCCAAGCCGATGGCAAATAAACCAAAGATGGCTACGAAAAAAAGAACCGCCTTCCCTTTTCGTCCGGTCAGCCAATGCCCTAGCCCGGGAAGGGCCAACGTTGCCAATGCAGCAAGCCCCGGGTTGACCTTGAACTTTCTGGTAGGTTGGGCCTTTTCCGTAGTGAGGCTTGCAGCATGCGCACAGGAGAAAACGGCCAAAATCCCGCTCATCGCCGACATCAAATGCCCAAGATGGCGGAATGGAATCAAGTCTGGAGAAAACCCGCCGGACTCGGCACTTCGAAAAAAGAGGGCGGCCACCCAAGTGCCTGAAAAGTTACCAAGCTCAGGAAGCAAAGTGTAAATCAACGGTATTCCACCCGGCTGAATCCATCGGCCGTAGTCCAATTGTGTAAAACCAGCCAGGGACATGCCACCAAACAAGAGGCCCTGGCAAAGCAAGAACCAGAAAATAGCCCATGAGGTCTTTCCGGCAACAAGATGGCCCCCACCCGGGAGCAAAATGCCAAGGCCAATGGCTTTGAGCATGCGTTCTCGAGTCGCTTCAGAAGGATAGTTCCTTTCCATGGAGTGCGGATTCTACAATCCTTTGATGACAACCCACGAATCCCAATACCGCATTCTCTACCGAGATATTGATTCCATGGGGTATCTCTATTACAGTCGATATCTGGACTTGTTTGAAATGGGCCGGGTGGAATGGATGCGTGAGGAAGGATTCCGCTACCGAGACATGGAGGCTGATCTGCGACTGGCACTGCCTGTGACCCACGCAAAATGCCAGTACCACTCTCCCTTGCGTTTCGATGACCATGCTCAAATCCACACCGACGTCATCGCATGGAGCGGCACCACACTTTGTTTTGCCTATCAAATTTTCAGCCAGGAACGGCAAGAGCTGTGTGCCACCGGAGAAGTGGAATTGGGCTGTGTAGATTTAGACCAAGGCCGACCCCAGCGCCTCCCTAAGGCATTGATGGATACGCTGACCACACTCCTCCCTCAGCGCAATGGTCGGCGGAAGCAGGAAGGATGAACCCCCTTCGCCTCCAACTCTTACCCACAAAGTGCCAAGACTGCCAACCCGCGCTTTGTTGCACTTATTGGGGCATGAATATGCTGACCCCCTCGTGCCCTGAGGACTACGATGACTTCCTTTGGTATGTTCTGCATCAGGGCGTCACACTTTTTAAGAATGGAGAGGACTGGTATTTGAAAGTAGATGCTCGCTGTGAGCAGCTCGGCAAAGATGATCTTTGCCAGATTTACGACCGTCGGCCAAGAATATGTCGTGAATATGACCCTCAAGAATGTGACAAGGATGCCCCAGCCCCCGCAGACCAGGAATTCTCTTCTTTTGACCAACTAGAGCAATGGTGCCTAGAAAATGTTCCTGGTTTCCCTCCAAATAGAGAATCTTGACCTTGAATAGCACTGATTTGGTGCTATATTAAGGGGATGCTTCGATTCACCCGACGCTCGGAATACGGTCTGATGGCCCTGGCTTACCTTGGCCAGCGGGCAGGGGAATTTGGCAGTGTGCGAGCCATTGTGGAGGAACTGAACATCCCCAAGCGGCTTTTGGCTGAAGTACTCAAAGACTTATCCAAAGTAGGCCTCGTGGACTCTGTCCGTGGCCCAGGAGGTGGGTACAGACTCACCAGCCACCCCTCGCAGATTTCCCTTGCCAATGTCGTGGAAGCTTTAGAGGGTCCCATGCACCTTTCGGACTGCGGAGCAGGCAGCTGCAGCCTCACCACGTCTTGCCTGATTCAAGGCGGCATTAGCCGTGTCGGAGAAGAAATCCGTAGCGTTCTTCAAAACCATACATTGGTTGATGTGACCGCGCAACCACAGGACACCCCTGCTCTTTCGGTATGAATACTCCCTCCTCTCACATCTATCTTGACTCCCAAGCCACCACCTCGGTGGACCCACAGGTTCTGGAAACCATGCTCCCGTGGTTTCATGAAAAATTTGGCAATGCTGCATCCCGAAGCCATAGTTTCGGCTGGGAAGCGGACAAGGCTGTGGAAAGTGCCCGAGCAACGCTGGCGGCGGGCATTGGTGCAAAATCCAGAGAAATCCTTTTCACCTCTGGAGCCACAGAATCAGACAACTTGGCGATATTGGGTGTTGCCAAAATGTATGCCTCGAAGGGCAAGCATCTGATCACTTGCGTCACAGAACACAAAGCAGTTTTAGACCCCATGCAAGCTTTGGAGAATGACGGCTGGAAAATCACCTGTCTGGAAGTGGACGAAAACGGTTGCCTCTCTTTAGATGACTTAAAAAACGCCATTCAAGAAAACACGGTGCTCGTTTCCATTATGCATGGAAATAATGAAGTCGGCACCGTACACCCTATTGCCGAAATTGGAGCAATCTGTAGAGAAGCTGGTGTATTGTTTCACTGCGACGCCACACAAACCTTTGGGAAAATGCCCCTCGACGTGGAGGCAATGAACATTGATTTACTTTCGGCTTCCGCCCACAAAATTTACGGGCCAAAAGGCGTCGGCCTTCTTTATGTACGCCGACGGAACCCTCGCGTCCGCCTCACCCCCATCATGCATGGTGGCGGACACGAAAGAGGATTTCGTTCTGGAACGCTCAACGTTCCTGGCATTGTGGGGCTTGCAAAAGCCTTTGAGGTCTCCCAAGAGGGAGGCGCTGCCGAACAAAGCCGTATTCAAGAACTCCGTAATTTATTGGAGACCAAATTATTTGATGCACTGGAATCAGTGTATCTCAACGGTCACCCGGAAAACCGGTTAGATTGCTGTTTGAATATCAGCTTTGGCTTCGTAGAAGGTGAGTCGCTCATCATGGGCATGCCAGACATTGCCGTGAGTTCTGGATCTGCGTGCACATCAGCCAGCCTAGAACCGTCTTATGTTCTCCGCGCCATGGGCGTGGGTGATGACCTAGCGCACTCTTCTTTGCGCTTTGGCATTGGACGTTGGACAACAAAAGAAGAAATTGAAACTGTTGCGGAAACGGTCATTCACGCAGTGAATCGTCTCCGTGACATGTCGCCTCTTTGGGAAATGGACCAAGAGGGCATTGACCTCTCAACCGTACAGTGGGCAGGCCACTAAAAAATTATGGGATACAGCAATAAAGTCATCGATCATTACGAAAACCCAAGAAATGTTGGTTCCATGGACAAAGACGCCGCCGACGTTGGAACAGGCGTTGTTGGCGCACCTGAATGTGGCGACGTCATGAAACTTCAAATCCAAGTAGAAGATGGAGTCATCACTGACGCAAAGTTCAAAACTTTTGGATGTGGATCTGCCATTGCCTCCTCTAGCTTAGCCACAGAATGGCTCAAAGGGCGCACCGTGACCAGTGCTTCGGAAATCCGAAATACTGACATCGTTGAAGAACTTGAGTTGCCGCCAGTTAAGATTCATTGCTCTGTTTTAGCAGAAGATGCCATCAAACAAGCCATTGCGGATTACCAGACCAAACAAAAATCATGAGTGAAGTTCTAGCCACAGACACCCAGGCAAACATTGTCATCACACTAACCGCAGCGAATGAAATTCAACGCTTGCTGAAAGAGAATCAGTTGCCGGATACCGCCGGTGTGCGTGTCGGCGTCAAGGGTGGCGGCTGTTCCGGATTTAGTTACTCTCTCAATTTTGACCACAAGCCTGCCTCAGGAGATGTCATCCTTGAAGAATCCGGCGTACGCTTATTTTGTGACCCAAAGTCCATGCTTTATCTCAACGGTACAAAGTTAGATTACACCGATGGACTCCAAGGACGTGGATTTCAATTTATCAACCCAAATGCAACGAGCACCTGCGGCTGTGGAGAATCCTTCTCCGTTTGATCCTTTTCAGTGTATCGGCATCACGCGGAATTTCGCTATCAACGAAACCGCATTGGACGACGCATTGATAGAAGCCAGTCTCCGCTGGCACCCAGATCGTTGGGTTCAAGGCACGGCACAAGAACAGAAACAGGCTGAAAAGAACATGGCGCAAATCAATCGGGCTTTTGGCATCTTGAAAGACCCGCTGTTACGCGCCGAAGCCCTGCTCACTCTTTTTGGCGCTCCACTTCCAACAGGCACGGACAAGAGTGCTTCCCAGGGATTCTTAATGGAAATGATGGAGCTAAAAGAAGAGGCTGAATCGGCCGCAAAAAACCCAGAGACTCTCTCGCGATTCCGAACTCGGCTTCTTACTTTAGAGGTTCAGGCCTTGGAAGAACTCAAGCCGACGTTTGAATCTCTACAGGAAGATCTCGTGGCGGACACACTTTCCACCGTCCGTGGCCAACTCAATCGAGTGCAATACTTAAGAAGAACTCGTGAAGGACTCAACCTAAATATATTACTCGGTTCTTAGATGATGACGGAGCTTCCGATCTTTGGCCAAGACACCCCCCAAGGACCCATCCTTGGCATTGACTTAGGAACTACCAATACCCTGGTAGCCGTTTTCGACGCGAGTGGTGCCCGAATTCTTGCTGATGCAAATGGAGAAGAACTTCTTCCTTCCGTCGTCAGCTTCCCAAAAGATGAACTTCCACTGGTTGGGCAATCTGCATTAGACCGTGCACGTTTTGATCCAAAGCGTACAATTCATTCCGCCAAAAGACTCATCGGAAAAGGTATTGCGGACTTAAAGGAAGAGCAGGCTTCACTCCCCTATGACCTCGTCAACGCGCCCGACCGAAGCTTGGCATGCATTGACCTTGGATATCGTCAAGTAAACCCATCGGAAGTGTCTGGTTATATTTTGGCCGCTGCTCGCTCTCGTGCCGCCCAAGCTCTTAAAATAAAACGGGAAGACCTCACGCGTGCCGTTATTACCGTGCCAGCCTATTTCGATGACGCACAGCGACAGGCGACTAGAGATGCGGCACGTTTTGCAGGGCTTGATGTGGTACGCATGCTAAGTGAACCTACAGCCGCCGCATTGGCCTACGGCTTCGAAAAAAAGGAAGCTCAGCGAGTCATCATTTTTGACCTCGGTGGTGGAACTCTAGATGTCTCCTTGCTCAAACTCGAAAAGGGGGTGTTTCGTGTGCTAGCAACAGCCGGAGACACGCGGCTAGGCGGCGATGACTTCGACCGATTCCTCATGAATCTTGCAGCTGAAAAAATTCAGAAAAAAACCGGTGTCGACGTGCTCCGAAGCCCTGCTGGCCGAGCCACGCTCCGCCGAGCAGCGGAAGATTGCAAAAAACAACTCTCCACATCGGAAACCGGAACTTTGAAATACCATGACCCCCAAGCAGGGGTTGCATGGAAGCAAGAAATCGACTGGAGGACCTTCCAAAAAGGAATTACGCCTTACGTGCAGCGAGCCCTCGACGCCTGCGCACAAGTTCTTCAAGATGCAGAGCTCAACATTGAGGATGTGGATGAAGTGGTTCTTGTCGGAGGATCCACTCGCGTTCCACTGGTCAAGGCCGCCGTTTCTCAATTCTTCCAAACGACTTGTCATGATGAGTTAGACCCAGAGAAGGTGGTTGCCTTGGGGGCCGCAGTGCAGGCTGGCATACTCGGTGGAAAGGCCAACAACCTTCTCTTGCTTGATGTCACCCCTCTTTCACTTGGCATTGAAACCATGGGCGGAACCGTTTCAAAATTAATCCCTCGAAACACGGCTATTCCATCCCAGGCAAAGGAGACATTTACCACCTACGTAGACGGGCAATCCGCAATTTCCCTCAACATCATTCAAGGGGAAAGAGAAATGGCGTCGGACAACCGAAGCCTCGGGAACTTTACTTTAAGCGGGATTCCTCCCATGCCGGCAGGACTCCCTCAGGCAACCGTTCAATTCACCTTAGACGCCGATGGACTTTTGCGTGTACAAGCTAAAGAGCAGCGCTCCGGCGTAGAAACTGAAATCGCCATTGAACCAAAGCATGGCTTAACGGACAAAGAGGTGGAATCCATGCTTCAAGATGCGTGGGATCACGCCGAAGAAGACTTGACGCAACGCCGACTGGCCGACGTCCGCACGCAGCTCGACACCGTTTTCCGCTCCGTGGAGAAAAGCAATTCTCTATTCAGTCAACTTTCGGAAGTGCAAAGAGAACGTCTCGAAGACGCCCGTGAAGAAGCAACCACCTCGGACTCTGTGACCTCACCAGATTTATTAAAGGGAATTCTTGATGAGCTTGAAGATGCGTCCTATCCCTTAGCAGAGATTCTCATGAATCAAGTGGCGGTACATGCCGTGCAAGGTCAGAATCTCACGGAGTTTTCCAAAGAATGAACCAATACAACATTCAATTCCTTCCCATGGACGTCAAAGTGTCGGCAGATACGGCGACCCCCCCAGATTGCCGCGATGGCGTCCCTGGGAGCCTCTTAGGTTTAGCATTAACGAATCACCTTGACCTGGATCATGCCTGTGGGGGTGTTTGCGCCTGCAGTACTTGCCACGTCATTGTCAAGGAAGGCTTTGAATCTTTAAGTGAGCCGACAGAAAGAGAAGAAGACATGTTGGATCTTGCCCCTGGAGTCAGCCTCTATAGCCGCCTTGCGTGTCAAGCCGTTCCAGATGGTAGTACGCATTTAGTCGTTGAGGTTCCATCCTGGAACCGAAATCGAGTCAAAGAGGATGCAGAATGAAGTGGGTTGATGTCCAAGTTATTGCCGAAACTCTTTTTGACCAAAAGCCAAGCCTTGATCCAATGACATTGCGGTTCACTGACCTCCGCGACAAAGTGATGGCCTTAGATGGATTTGAAGATACCGTGGAGCACTGCAATGAGCGTGTGCTTGAAGCCATTCAAATGGCTTGGTTGGAAGAATTCCAAGACGAAGATTAAGACGGAAGCTTTTCGGAAGATTCTGTCTGATTTCCTGCAAATTCTTTTGCCAATAAATCTTCCGCGATATCCTGCGCAGCCTGCAATGTTGTGATTTGATTCCTTCTAGATAAATCTAACACTTGCGTCGTTGTTTCTCCGATATGACGAAGCTCCTGGCTCCAATTGAGTTGTTTCTTTGCATCAAAGCCCGCGCCCTCAATCAAGGCGCCGGAGTTCATGACAAAATCAGGCACATAAAGAATGCCCTTTTCGGACAACTGTTCGGCATGGTCTTCATGGGCCAAGGTGTTATTTGCTACAGGCGCTACGATTTGACAACGTAGCTTAGGAATACTCAAATCATGTAATACGCCGCCCAGTGCGGCAGGCACCAATACATCGGCGTCGGTAGAAAGAATGGCAGAGGGCTCAACAACCGTAATGCCAGCATCTTCGGCCCACTTCAACTGCTCTTCATGTAAATCAGAAGCATAAACTCTGACACCTGCTTTGAGTAAACGTTCCGCCAATGGGCGACCCACATGACCGAGCCCTTGAATAGCCACAGAAACGTCGGCCAAATCACCCAGGCCCTCATGTTGTAAGGCCGCACGAATTGCCCACTCCGCACCTTCAGCCGTAGCCTCTCCGGCGGGCCGAAGTTGACCATCTCCAAAGCGCGCCAGCCATTGTGTGGTTTCCGAAAGAATCTGCTGATCCTCTGCGGTGAATCCGACGTCAGGCCCTGCACGATAAACCCCATGCAATGCATCAATATGCTTTCCTAGAGCTTTCATCGCGGCCGGGCGATTCAAAATATGATCCGCAAGAACAACTGTTTTTGCCCCTCCACCAGGAATGCCCGCTAATACGCACTTCTGCGTCATGGCGTGAGAAAGGCGAAGCGCATCGATTACAGCCTCACTTTCATGGCGATAATGCCAAACACGAACGCCACCATATGTCCGCCCAAAACGTGGTTGATGGATAGCAATCCAAGCACGCAAGCCAGAAGGCTCGTCCTGGACAGCAACCACGCGGTCGTGACCCAGGCGGGTCATCCATTCAAGAAGTTCCATGAGAAAAGAGAAGAGGTCACCAGAGAGGTACTGGCTTGTTTATATTCTACCCTACATGTCAAGCATGCAGCCGAAGCCCACCCTGTTTTTGCCGATTATTCTTCTTTCCGCTTGCGGAATGTTGCCAGAAGAAGCAATACCCCCGGCATCAATTTCCTCCGAAGTCGAGCCGCCTGCGCCTTTGAATATACCTGAACTGGAACCGGCAGCACTGGTGCTAGAGTGTGAAAAGCACATTCGATCATGGAAAAGGCTCATGGCTCTTCCAAAGACTGCAGTAAATGAAGAAATGCTCATCAGCTTGGAAGGCGCATTTGCCACCTTGCTATATAAAAACCGCGCCTCCTTAGAGTCTCTTGCTCTTAATGGCGAAGTTCGCTTTCGAGCCGTTTCTTCAGCGTCTTTGGGCTTCGCAAAAGATGTCACGGTCCTTCCGGTCATGTTGAACAATATCATGTCACTCGAAGAACAAGTCGTTGCAAACACGTTATTCGGCCTTGGTGCATTTGCCCACCCCAATACGCCAACCGAAGCACTACGCGGCCTCCTTACTAGTCATGATTTGCCACCCCAAATCCTTCATCATGGCGCCTTTGCAGTTTCACGGATTGCTGAGGCACGCCGCAGTGACCCTCACGGAGATCTTGAAGCCATCCTGCTTCATTTTCTAAATCGGCCTGAGCCCTATATCCGAGCTCAAGCCGCATCTGGCCTTGGTCAGATTCAAGCTGTCCAGTCTCTCCCGCGTCTTGCCAATCTTCTGACTGCAGATTCGAACGCAAAAGTCCGCACCGCCGCCGCCTACGCTCTTGGCGCCATCCGCCATCCATCTTCCGCTCCTGTGCTTATTTCTGCACTCCAAGATCCTGACAAGGTCACCGCTGGCACAGCACGAGCTTCCTTGGCAAAGATGCACGGAAAAGACTTGGGAGGAAACCCTCAAGTATGGCAAAAAGCATTCCCATAATTTCATGCTCCTCGCCCTTCTCCTTTTTCAGGCACTTACCCCGTATCAACAAGCTTGCAGTGATCGGGGCTTTGCGGTCAATCCACCGAAGTCCCCCTCGCAGCACTATCTTTTCCAAGGTACACAAACAACTTTCCTGAAAAAAGAAAAGTCCGTCGTTCAGTCTCTTCAGCTAGCCATCGGTGGACCCGACCTCCTTCGGAAATCTGTCGGGACACCTCTTGGCAAAGAAACCACTCTCCTTCACGCATCCAAAAAATCCTGGGTCAAAACACCCCAGGGAACAAAACTCCAACTGGAAGAACTGCCTCAAGAAGAATGGATAAAAAATGAAATACGTTGGATTCTCCTTCGCTACCCATGGGGTTGGGCTCTTGATCCCCATAAACCACTGACGTACCCAGGGAAAATGAAGTTGACGGTGATACTTGGTGAAAATGGGCTTCCAAGCAATCTCCGATGGCCCAATGGAAATCTTCAATTATCCGACTGGAAGAAGAAAGGAGATGGAGAGCTTTATCCATTTTCTTGGAAGTGGAGTTCGCCGAAGAAAACCGTCCAAGAAGATTTCCTTTTGCTAGAACCGCACGTTCTTTTTCTGGAACAAGGCTTCCGACCACCATCAAGCAATGCACCCATGCGCCGTGTTCTCCGCCGGCAAAAAAAGGGGCCGACGGAAGAAACGATTGACCGCATTGGCCTTGTGATGCAACCTACTCGTTACACACTTCAGTCAGATTGGGACGCACTTCCTATTCCGACTCCTCCTGGAGAGAGATGGCTTCTTTATAAAAAAATAGGTGAAAAAATAATTGTATGGGTTCCAAATATGAAAAACGAGGAGCTTCCACCTGGAATTTCTACCTATGGGTCCACGAAAGATATTTTACATCTGTCCTGGACCACATTTCAAAAAATCTCCCCCAAGGAAGCGCTTGAACGACTTAAAGAAACCGCGAAACGCAGTGGCTTGCGCATTCAAGGGCCTCTCTGGGTCTCTCTTCCAAAGGATGGAGAAACGGCCTTTGCATTTGAGTTTTTATTGCCGGTTACGGATTCATAAAACACTCTACCGGCCCACCGCTTGGCTGAAACCATTGCACTTTTGTGCTTCGTCCAGTATTCGATTCATAGGCTTCGCAAACACTAGACTCAAAACCAGAGGCATCTTTCGGGTTCACCAGAGCCACCACACAGCCGCCGAAACCTGCCCCCGTCAATCGAGCGCCATAACACCCTGGTGAAGCCACCGCAGCCTCAACCATGGCATTCAACTCTGGGGTGGACACTTCAAATAAATCCCGTAAGGAATCATGAGCCGCCGTCATGGAAGCACCGAATCCTGCAAGATCCCCGCGCCCGAGCGCCCGAGCCCCGAACTCAGTTCGCTCTACTTCACCGACAACATGCTGAACCCGCCTTTTCAAAACAGGAGGGAGGACGTCGGCGTGCGCCTTCAAATCAGCACGCTTTACATCACGTAAACAAAAAATTCCTGGAACCCGTTCCTGCACTAAGGCCAAGGCTTTCGTGCATTCCGCGACGCGGGCATTAAATGCGGAACTGGCAAGTTCCCTTGCAACCCCCGTGTCCATAACAGCAACCAAAACTTTAGTGGCATCCATCGGGAAATATTCTCGCGTTAATTCTGTGCAGTCAAAACGCAATACAAAATTTTCTTTTGCCAAAAAAATTGCCGTCTGGTCCAATATCCCGCATCGAACACCAACATATTCCGTCTCCGCCGCATGCGCCAAACGAATCATTTCATCGACCGAAGGATTTACATCGAGAAGATGAGAAAGAGCAAAGACCATCACGGACTCTACGCTGGCAGAGGAAGAAAGACCCTTTGCCATCGGTAAGTCAGCTGCAAGCGCAACGTCTAACCCGCTTAATCCCCCCCAGGCCTGCATGGCCACATGAATGGCACCCTCTGCATAAGCAGACCAGCCTTGGGTTCGACCAGGCCGCAAATCCTTCAGGGGAACAGAAATAAATTCTTCCGGGAATTGAGCGGAACGCAACCGCAACAACCCTGACTTCGTCGGTGTAATAGCCGCACAGGTTCCGCGCGACAACGCCACGGGCATAACCCACCCACCGTTGTAATCCATATGTGCACCTAATAGATTGGCTCGCCCCGGCGCAAAAAACACGCGCGTCTCCGCCGTGGTCCAATCTCCCGAAAGGGCCACAGCCTCTTCTGCAAGTTGCATGGTCACCGTCATTTTGGCGAGAGTACGATAGCGCATCCAAACCATGGTTTCCTTTTTCCTTACTCTCCTCATTGCCCCCCTCCTCCAAACTTCCCAAAAAGAAGAGGATCCACTCAATATTTTAGTCCTCACCCAAGGGGAAAAAGAATACACCGCACGGACCGTTCTGAATCAAGTATCGCGGCATAACCCCTCTTTGTTTACTCCCATTGAAAGCGACCCCAGTTACCGCCAACAATACTTGGCTTCACCGCTTTTCCTTAGCCAGGTTCGCGCCTTTGCCAACCTTAAACTTTTGGATGATGCGGGAATCCCCCCTGTTTCCACCGACGCCCTCAATCAAGAAGCTCTTGCCTGGGATTCCACGCGGAGTGGGTCCACATCAGAAAAATCTATTCTTGCGCGGCACGGCATTGCGGTTGAAGTGCAGGCTCGGCTCCTGAGCCAGCAAACGAATGAAATCACCATTGGTGAGCTCAACCAACGTCTGCGAAACTCCGTACCCGAGTTCTTTGGTGAGATGCAGGCATCCATCATTCGCATCCCTCTCTTTGATTTTAAAACGGGTCATGCAATGTCACACAAACAAAGAAAAGAGATTTACAGCAGACTCGACAAAGCCGCCCAAGCAATCACCAGCCAAAAACTCACCTGGGAAAAAGCCTATCTTCAATACGCAAAAGACCCTGCGACCAAAGAGCGACACGGTCGTCTCAATATTCTAAAGCCCATCATGCCCGGAAAACAGGAACCGGAATTTCTCCAACAGGTTTTCCAAGGCTTTGGCATCCATCGCCCCCAATTTCCAGTCCTAAAGGGTCCTGTCCTGACCTTGCGCTGGGCCTACCTCATCCGGCTCGAGGGGCTGAACATCCGTGGAGTCCCGCAACTCAACCCCGTTCGTGACCGCGTCCTTCGTGTCCTACGTGTTGAAGCCGGTCAAAAGATGCTTCATGGACTCCAGCAACGTGTCCAACAGGCAGTACACGCGCCAATACTTCCATAGCCATGCCGCCCGAAGTCAATCAAGCGCAATTCTGGCACCAACCGGTCCGAGATATTCCAAAAATTAAACCCCTCTTGGGGGTACTCCTAGGTGACCCTGCTTTCTTTCAAATTGAACGCGCCACCAACGCACACATGACGTCGGCCGATGGCGCCCTTCACCGAATTGACCCATTCAAAGCCCGTAAAGAATGGTTGGCACTTAAAAACGCCTATGAGTCCATCGGCATTGCCACGGCGATTCTTCCTGCGCAACCGGGCCTTCCTGATGCATGCTTTACAGCGAACCCAAGCATGGTTCTTCCTCTCCCCGACGGAACCCATGAAGTTTGGTTGGCCAAGATGGCACACCCTAGTCGAGCGGACGAGGTCGATATTCACCGGAAATTTTTTGAAAATCAACAGTGCCGGATTCGAACGATGCCGGAATCCGTCTCAAAATTTGAGGGCTGCGGTGACGGGCTTCTTCATCCAAATCGCTTTCTTCTCCACGCCGGCTTCGGCGCCCGATCTTCCCGCGCTGCATGGGAGCACCTTGCCAAAACCCACCCAACACTCACTCTCTGCTATTACTCACTCCCTAATCCAGATTTCTATCACTTGGATACCGCGCTCGCTCCAATCAACGAAACCACCGCGCTCTATGCACCCGAAGCTTTTACCGCCGACGGCATAAAACTCCTTCAAAAAGCATTCCCCCATGCCATTGCACTTCCCCACGAAGAAAGTCTTCGCTTTGCCGGCAATGCTCATTGCCCAGATCAGAAGCACGTGCTTCTGCAGAGCGGATGCCCTCAAACTGAACGACTGCTCTACGAACATGGATTTCAACCCATTCCGCTGGAAACATCACAATTCCGCCTTTCCGGTGGTTCCGTGTTCTGCCTTAAACAGAGTTGCTGGACTTCCGCGTGTTCTGCTCCAACTGAAGCAATACGCTGACCAAGTCTCCGGCCACTAAAACCATAAACGCGTACCAAACGCTCAGTGCAAAAGACAAAGCCATCATGCCCGCGGACGCACCCAAGGCAACCATTGGCCAAAAAGTCAGTAGGAAAACTGACATCGCAACAAACTTTGAAAGTTTGACGAAAAGCGCAGCGCTGGGATAAAGGACGTGAGATTTCATTTCAAGAGCATTCGTGGTCTTCGTTAATGGCATGATCAATGAGCCGGTGGAGTAATTCTGGAAAAGGAATCCCCGTATGTTCCATCAACTGAGGATACATGGAGATGTCCGTGAAGCCGGGCATGGTATTGACTTCATTCACATAAACACGACCGGTAGATTTTTCCAAAAAGAAATCCACCCGCGCCAGCCCACGAAGGTGCAAGATGCGAAACACGTTCAATGCAATATCTTGAATTCCCTTCACAAGATTCGGATGAATCTCTAGAGCCGGCACAAGAAGGTCGGCTGTGTCATCTTCATACTTTGCTTCATAGGTGTACCACTCTTCGGGCCGAACTTCTCCTGGCACTGTAACCACCGGATCTTCCCCGCCCAACACGGCAACCTCAAGCTCACGACCTTTAATTTCTGGCTCCACCATCGCATAACGACCGTACTTCAAAGCCAGTTCCAACGCCGTCCGCAATTCGGCTTCATTGGCTGCACGCGAAATCCCCACACTTGACCCCTGACTCACGGGCTTCACGAAACAAGGAAAGCCTCGCTCTTCGCCGACGCGCTTCGCAACGCCTTCGGGGTTTTCTTCAAAATCACGATAAAATACGTCTGTCCAACTGGCAACCAACACACCCTCGGTTCTCAGCATATGCTTCGTCAAAGATTTGTCCATGCCGAGGACGGAGCCTTTCGCCGCCGAACCCACGAAGGGAACGTTGAGCATTTGCAGCCAGCCCTGCACTTTTCCATCTTCCCCGTAGGGGCCGTGAAGCACCGGAAAAACACAATCCACATCCGGCAAAATCGGGCGGGTACCTTCTTCTCCGGGATTTTCTCCCGCCAAAAGCCGAGCCGACGCCTCCTCGGAAAGCCAGCCACCCCCCTGAGTAATCCCACACAGGACAGCCTCATAGCTTTTATCATCCAAATGGTGCGCCACCGCACGTGCGCTGCGTAAAGAGATTTCGTGTTCTGCCGACGGCCCTCCAAAAAGAAGAGCCACGCGCAATGGAGGGGCAGCGGTCATGTCCTAAAGCGTAAACTAGTCGGCTCCTGAATTCAGCATGCTTCCCATCATCCTCCTCGCTTTCTTGCCACAAGACGCCACGGCTCTCTTGCCGGACCCTCATCTTCCCAACCAAGGGAACTCCGACCTTGATATTCAGCACTACGCACTCCATCTGCGACTTGATCCGATACGCCAGTGGATAGGAAGAGAATTCCTTCTCAAGGCTGCGCGAAATCATCTCCATCAATTCGGCGGTGCCAATGCCAATACACAGAATTTCGAAAATGCCCTCGCAGCCTCTACATCCCAAGATATCCATACTTCCTTTCAAGTTTGGGTCCACGCCAGCACAATTCCGCGGATATCCCTCATATTGGAAAGCGAGAAAAAGGATGGCACCCGATGGCCGGCGAAGTTGCTTTCCTTGGCAACCAGGGCCAACAGGTCCGACAGATATTTTCCTTTGACTCTGCTGAAATCACCCTCAACATAGAGCTTCCTTTTTCACCTACCGAGGTCCTCTTCGACCCCGACCGCCTCCTCCCATGGATTCCGGCCTCCTAAAACATCCCTTCTTCCTGCCCGGCCTTTGCGCCGTTGCCATCTTCGCCAACATTTTGGGCGCAGATTTTGTATACGACGACATCACACTCATCAAAGAAAATCCCTTCATGGATTCTTGGGCGAGCATCACCGAAGCCTTCCGCCTTCCCTATTGGCGCATCACCGGAGATGAACGGAATTGGACGAGTTATTACCGCCCCATCGGCGGCGCGCTCCTCGTCATCCTTAATCAAATCGGTGGTGGATCCCCGGCGCCCTTTCATGCCACTTCGCTTCTCCTCCACTTAGCCTGCACGCTTCTCGTCACCGGACTTGCCCTGCAGCTCCAATGGCCCCGGCGCGTAGCCATTGCCGCAGGAACTCTTTTTGCCCTGCATGGTGTGCACGTTGAGGCCGTCGCATGGATTTCCGCCCTCCCCGATCTCCTGGCCACTTTCTTTGGACTCCTCGCTCTCCGCGCATGGCTCCGGCCTCACTATTTCAAAGCAGCATTCTGGCTTGGCCTTGCCATGCTCTCCAAGGAAGCGGCCATCGGCGTGGCCTTCCTTTTTCTTTTTGACACACTCCGACAAGCCCGCCAAAGATGGCTCTTGCAGCTTGCCCCTTGTGCGGTTGCAGCACTTTTGGTTTGGACTCTCCGGGCCTGGGCCTTTGAATCCCCATGGGCGGGATTGAATATCTCTGGAACCCAGTTTGGCCTCAGCACTCTCCATCTGACCCTAATTTCGTTCGGTCTTATTTTTCAATCCATTGCCTTTCTTTTGTGGCCATGGCCGCACGCACCTTTCCCCACCATTCGTGTTGCAGCCACACCGATGGATTTTGAAATCTGGGGCCCCGCTCTCGGTGGCGGGATTTTGCTTTTTGGCGCCGCCTTCGTTTGGTGGAAGCATGGGAAATCGAATCCTCTCGTTCGAGTCGCTATCGGACTTTTGTTCTTCTCGCTCTTGCCAGTGCTCAACACTAAACTGCTTGGCGCGTACCCCTTTCAAGAACGCTATCTCTACTTAGCAAGTGCTGGTTTTTCTCTTCTCCTTGCGCACTTTTTTTTCGGCCGACGCGCCCCTGGTCATGCTACCACACTTATTTTTACGCTCCTACTTGTATTGAATGGAACATCTACCTTGGCCAATACACCAAAATGGTCCACGGAAAAGGTGTTTTTCAATTGGGCCTGTGAAGCTTCCCCCGAATCCATGACTTCCTGGATGGGTGCGGCTCGAGTTCATCTTGAAAAAGCCCAAGTATCCATTCCGAGTACCTCCACGCGCATTCAAGAATCTCTTGCGGCTTTACAGCTTTATCAAAAAGCACTTGCCGTAAATAGTGCGGAATGGATGGTCTTGCGTGTGGATCGTGAGGGGGCAAACTCTGGGCAGGGCGATGCTCTCTTTTTAGCAGGAGACTTTGAGCAAGCGGAAATGGTTTACAAAACCACGCTCAAAGGTTATCCAGAATCTCCCTATGCCCGCATTGGCTACGCCAACTGTCTGACGCGGCGGGGCGAGATACATGGACAAGAAGGAAACCGCGTCAAAGCCGAAGAGCTTTGGGAGAAAGCTCTCACTTATTACTCAAAAGCCGAAGAACTGCGCCGCACCTTAATTGTTGCAGTTCAAGGCCAGGGGATGTGCTTGGCATTCCTCGGCCGATATGAAGAAGCCCTCCCCTTTCTGGAACGCGCCTTCCAGCACTCCCCAGAAAACGCAGAGTTTGCTCGAAGCCTTGCTGAAGTTCACGCAAGCCTTGGGAGATTCCATTTTGCGCGCCAAGCCTTAGAGCAACATCTGCGGGTCTTTCCTGAAAGCCCAATGGCCTTTGATTTCCGCGAGGCTATTGAAGAGCTCCGCAAACAAACTCCATAATTTTGGCCGACACCCCTCCCCCCGGCACATTCCTATTAGCATCTCCAAACATGCTGGACTCGACTTTTGCGGGAACGGTGGTATTACTTTGCGAAACAGGACCCAAAGGCGCCGTAGGACTCGTCCTCAACCGTCCGATTGATCTACAAATCAAAGACGTGCTCGAAAACCCCGGTGCATGGGGGACTCTTTCCGCACCTTTAAGTTGGGGCGGACCCGTTGGCCAAGAACAGCTTCACGCCCTACATAGCGGAGAGCCTAGTGATTCCTTAGCACAGGAAGTCATGCATGGGCTCACCTTCGGCGCAGAATTGGATAGTTTGATTGTGTTGCAAACGATGGGAGAACATTTACGCTTTTTCGTAGGTTATGCGGGATGGGAATCGGGTCAACTTGAAGCTGAATTAGACCAGGATGGATGGCACTTGACCCCAGCGACCCCATCCTGCGTTTTTGAAACGCCACCCGAGCGGCTCTGGCATCACCTCATTGCCAAAACGTCCCCATCCCTTTCGTGGCTAAAACATCTTCCGGATGACCCCAGCATGAACTAAACTTCAAGAATGGACGTCTCCACCCTCGCCGAAAAGATCCTCCAAGGAGGCCGTATCTCCGTGACAGAGGGGTTATTTCTGCATGAAAATGCAAATTTGGCCACACTAGCTTTTTTAGCCGACGACATCCGACGAAAGAAACACCCGGAAGGTCAAGTGACATACATCGTGGATCGAAATATTAATCCCACGAATATTTGTGTCGCAGACTGTACGTTTTGTTCCTTTTATGCAAAACCAAAAGATGAAGAAAAAGGCTATGTACTCAGCCAAGCTGCTATTTTTGAAAAAATTCAAGAAACGGTGGACCTCGGCGGCATACAAATACTTTTGCAAAACGGTCACCACCCCACATTAGGCGTAGCGTGGTTTGAAGAATTATTTCAGGCTATCTTAATCAAGTGGCCCGACCTTCATTTGCACGCAATGTCTCCACCGGAAATTCTCCACCTTTCCAAAGTCAGCAAAATAGATACCCTGGATGTATTAACAAGACTGCAAAAGGCTGGAATGAAATCCATGCCGGGCGGTGGCGCGGAAATTTTGACGGAACGTGTTCGTCAAATCATTGCACCCAGAAAAGCGGACTCAAATACCTGGTTGAATATTATGGAAGAAGCGCATTCTTTAGGAATGCTGACCACCGCAACCATGATGTTTGGGCATGTGGACACGCCAGTTGACCGCCTGGAACACCTACAAAGGATTCGAGAAGTTCAAGACCGCACCCAAGGCTTCACCGCTTTTATTGGCTGGACCTTCCAGCCAGGTGGAAATCCCTTAGGAGAGGAACTTTCAGCAAAAGGATGGCACAAAGCCACACATGCGGATTACTTTAGGACCACGGCTGTTGCCAGAATTTTCCTCGACAACTTCGACAATGTCCAGGCCAGCTTTGTAACCCAAGGCTCTGACGCAGCAGCACTATCTTTGCATTTAGGCTGCAATGACTTTGGCTCAGCCATGCTAGAAGAAAATGTGGTTTCTGCCGCAGGATGCTTTGAACTCATTGGGATCGAGGACATTGAAAATCAGATTGTCAATGCAGGATTTACCCCAGCCCGACGCAATCAGGCGTACGATTTAGTCTGAACGATACAGGGAAGTCCTACAAAGCTGTTCACGCTCGCCGAGGAACATTCGAAAAATAGCCTAAAGAGAGTCTCGGTATCTCAACGGCTATTTCCAGGAAATCCCCAGGACAATGGCTATGGGGACAAAAGCGAAGACCAAATTTACAAAAGGGATCATTCGGACAACTGGAACGCTTGAACCATTTTATTCGTTAACAAGGACAGACCTATTCCCCGCGATCCGCCGTTTGAACAATCAGCTCACGTCGGTAGTTGTCGAACAAGTTTGACTTTGACACAGTTCCACAGAACAAACCATCCGATTGAACCACGGGCAAAACCCATGCGCCCGAGTCTTCAAATACTTGCATGGCTTGCAATAAAGAATCACTGGTTAAAATCCGCGGAATATTTGAGTCCATGACAGTTTCCACCGTTGTCAATCGCCGCAAGTCGGCATCAAAAATAATTGATCGAAGATTAGAAATATCCAACATCCCCCGTAACCGTTTTTCCTCATCCAACACGGCAAAGTGATTCCGATGGGTGGTCGCCAGCTGATGAGAAACATCTTCTAGTGTTTTTCCAATTTCTACCGAGATACATTCTTCATCTAACATTTCAACCGCCGTAAGGTCAGCCAAAATCCGCTGATCTGTTCCAGGACGCAATAGGCGACCGCTTTCTGCCAACTCCCAGGTGTAAAATGAGTGGCGCAAAAAGGTCTTGGAAACCAAAGCACTCAACATCGCCACCAAAATAAGCGGAAGCGTTTGCCCCCAGCCACCGGTTGTTTCTAAAGCAAGGAAGATTCCCGTAAACGGAGCTTGCATGGTTCCTGCCACTAAACCTGCCATGGCTAAAAGTGCAAAAAAGGAAGGGGAAGCCAAGCCCACTATCCCTAATTCATCTTGTAAGAATGAACCGAATCCATAGCCGAGGAGGGCTCCCAAAACTAAAGAAGGGGCAAAAATTCCACCCGGAGCATTACTCCCAAGCGTCAAACTTGTGGCCAACATTTTCAACAGCCACAAACCTGCAATAGCCTTCAGGCTCAAGGAAAGATTGCCCGACAAGGCGGACTGCACCAAACCATAGCCTTCGCCAAGAATCTGACCATGCAAGAGACCCAACAGGCCTACCAGCAAGCCGGCCACAGCCGCTACAACGCCAACGGTCCCCCAAACTGAGTGTGCCTTAACCTTTGATGCAATATGCTCCACTTTGAAAATACTCTTAACAAAGAGCACCGAGACAGCACCTGCACATAAACCCAAGACAGCACTAAAGCCTAAGTCTGCGGTTCCCCACGACAAGGACCCCGCCGAAAAGGCGCCCGAGGCTCCCAAGATTTTCCTGCCGATTTCTGTCGCCACAATAGCCGAAATAGAAACAGGAATGACCGTGGCCAACGTTAACTCAGCCAACACGACTTCGGCGGCGAAAATGATCCCGGCCAAGGGTGCGTTGAAAATGGCGCCAATGCCACCGGCAACTCCACAGGCCAACAAAATAATGCGCTGGCGTTCTGCTAATCGCGCGCTACCAGCGACCGAACTTCCCAGTGCCGCTGCAGAGTAAGCAACAGGACCTTCTAGGCCAGCTGACCCGCCGGAAGCCACATTCACTAAAGAGCCCAATAATCGGCTAAAAATAGATCGGCGCCGCAGAAACCCGCCTCGCCGAGAAACTGCTTCCAAAACAGCTGGAACTCCATGGCCCCCTGGCTCACGGAAGATCACTCGAATGAACAAGACACCCACCAAGGCCCCCCCTGCAGGAATCAAAAAGCCAAGCGGGCTTTCGCGGGCGTCGGACAAAAAAAGTGCCAAGTGATGGACACCAGAGCGCAACAAAACGGCTAAGCCGGCGCTTGCCGCACCGACAAACAATGCTAATCCAACCATCATCCATGGCTCTGAACGCGGACCTTGCAAGCGCAAAGAGGAGAGCGGGCGCATTAGGTCGCCGTGGGGTCGAGAGAAGCCAAGGCTTCCATAAGTTCTTTATGCGAAGCCTTGGAAGTCAAGAGTCGTTGAAAATGCGCGTCCCGAAGAATAAAGGCAACACGAGACAATATCCGCAAATGCTCTTTGGGCGTCGGGTTTAACAACAAAAACAAACTGTGCACTCCTATCCCATCCAAGGAATTCCAAGGAACTTCCGGGGAGACCTGCGCCAAAAAAATGGTGGGCTTCGTTGAATACTGTGGATTTGGAGTCCTTGGATGAGGAATGGCAATGCCATTTCCAAGCCCTGTGGATGACAATTTCTCCCTAGCACATAAGTCTTCCAACAAGAGTGATGAATCTCCTTCACCCTCCATGTCAATCTTTCCGAGCCATTGCTCAAAGACTTCTTCCTGGCTTCTGGCATCGGTTAAGGTCACCACACCGCCACGCGAAAAGGCTGACACCAAAGGCTGGTCCTGATTTATGGAATCCGTCGGCCATGCTGATGGATGCGGACCCTTGGTTTTCATACCCCGTGAAGCCGCCCATTCCCGCAATTCCACCTCTTCAAAACGGTACTCTCCGCCCTGCCGACGAGACCCTAGCCGGCCCTGCCGAGCCCACCGCCGGACGGTATCGGAAGACACGCCCAAAATTTTGGCTGCATGGAGGAGGTCAAGTGGCATCGGCGAAGGATTCTACCCCGCTTGGCTAAACTAGGTGGAATGCTCCTCCCCCTTCGCGCCCTTGAGAAACGTGCAGCCCAAGCCGGCTTAGCGGGAATTCCAACTAAGGTACGCCAGCAAGAGCGTTTGACGAATGCCGACGGGCTCGCCATGTATCAAACCGAAGACCTTTCCCTTTTGGGCGTCCTAGCAAACGAAGTTTGTGAACGGATGCACGGGAATGTTGCCTATTACAACGTGAATACGCACGTGAACTACACCAACTGGTGCAACCGTTTTTGCGGATTCTGCGCATTTCAACGCCGGCCTGGAGATGATGGCGCCTATTGCCTTTCGCCTGATGAAGTCGAGCAAGAACTGAAAGACACGAACCCTGAAGCGACCGAAGTCCATATGGTCGGAGGAGTTTGGCCGGCACTTGGCTATGAGTACTTTCTGGATATCCTCCGCGCAGCAAAGCGTGGGCGGCCGGATATTCACGTCAAAGCCTACACCATGGTTGAAGTGGACGAAATTATTCGGTTGGCCAAAAAGCCCATCAGTGAAGTCTTGGAAGATCTCAAGGAAGCCGGATTGGATTCCATGCCCGGCGGTGGTGCAGAGATTTTCAGCGAGCGTGTTCGCCAAAAGATTTACCCTAAAAAAATGGGTGCGGCACGATGGCTTGAGTTAGCCGAAGCCATCCATCAACACGGGTTCCGAACAAACTGCACCATGCTGTACGGAATGATAGAAACTTTGGAGGAGCGCATGGAGCATTTAGCAGAACTGCGAAAGCTCCAAGACAAGACGAATGGATTTCAAACGTACATTCCTCTTGCCTTTCACCCAAAGAACACGCCAGAACTTTCTCACCTTCCGTTCCCCGGCCCCACCGAACGCTTGCGCTCCATTGCCATCGGCCGGCTCTTTTTAGACAACATTCCTAATATCAAAGCGTATTGGATCATGATGGGCTTGCCGGTGGCACAGTTGGCCTTGTCCTTTGGGGCAAATGATTTAGATGGAACAGTTTCGCAAGAAAAAGTTTATCACGATGCCGGCGCTTCCACGCCAGAAAATTTGGATCGAGCGCGCATCCTCCAACTCATCCAAGAAGTTGGCCGACGCCCCGCAGAAAGAGATACGCTCTACCGCACGCTTCAAGCGCATTGATGATCCGCATCGGCACTGTTCCCTATTTAGTTGCACAGCCATTGACGGAAGGACTGAGCCAAAATCCAAAGGTAACCCTCACCGTGGCGCCTCCATCGGAGCTTGCCGACGCCCTTCACGCGGGAACTTTAGACGTGGCCCTCGCATCCTCGGTCCTCGCCTTTGAAGAGACTCTTACTTTTTGGGCCGACGGCCCCGTCATTGCTTCCCACGGGCCAGTCCGGTCCGTCCTCCTTTTCTTGAGGCCGGGAATTCAACACCCTTCCGAAGTCAAAACGGTCGCTCTCGATGCCCATTCCAAAACAGGCCAAGGCTTGACCCGACTTTTGATGCGAGATGCCTTTGGCGCCTCGCCGAGTTATCAAGAAGCCCCTCCAGGCCCTTTCCCAGAAGGGGTGGATGCGGTGCAACGGATTGGAGACCCGGCGTTACGCGTTTTTTCAGAATTATCTGACTGGAAAGTTGTGGATCTTGGTGAAACTTGGACTGAATTGACCCGTCTTCCTTTTGTGTTTGCGGGTTGGATTTCACGCGTAGGCTTTTCCATGGATTCGGTAGCACCTCTTCTTCAAGAAGCTGCGGATGTCGGCCTATCCCATCGAGAATTTTTCGTCCAAAAAGGCAAAAACACCCTGCCTTTAAAGGAATCCTTCCTGCGTCGTTACCTGTTCGAAGACATGCAATATAGGTTGCCCGCAGAACAGGTGCGCCACGCTCTGGCGGAATTTGAATCTCGCCTCGCCCTTCCGGTTTCATGAACTCTGGTCTTCTCCCACTTTTTCCACTCCCAAACGTCCTTCTCTACCCGAAGGCTATTTTGCCTTTACATGTCTTTGAACCGCGCTACCTTCAGCTAGTGAAGGATCTCCAAGAAAATGGAGAGGACCTCCTCGCAATGGGCGTCCTCGAAGATGGTTGGGATTTGGATTATTTCAATACCCCCCCCATCCATGCCATCGGTGGAGTGGGGAAAATCCTGCAATGGAATGAAGATACCGATGGCAACTACAACCTTTTGGTCCAGGGCGTAACACGGGCTTCCTTTCAGGAAGAGCCTTTTGCAATGCCGTACCGCTCTGTGGCCTTTGAAGCCATTCATGAAATCCCCGCGATAGACCCTGAAGAAGATGCACTCTTGCGGAGGGCCCTTCGGAATTCACTTCAAGATTTTTCTGATGAGACGACCATCATTTCAAAAAATCTGCAGGCAGGCTATCTCGCAGATATTTTAATCGTTGCGATGAATCTCTCCATGAAAGACAAATACGAGCTATTCAAAAACCCTGACGTCTTAGAAAGAGGTCACGCCGTACTCAGAGCAACGCAACAAGAAAGCTTCTCGAAGAAAAGCTTTGGAGAAATTCCCGAAGGCGGGGATAGTCGCTGGAATTAGTGATTGCCCATGGAGCTTAATTCCAACACCAAAGGATAGTGATCTGAGGTACAGGACAAGTCCACCTTTGCCAGCTGACTCCTGATTTTCGCACTTTGCACAAGACCACTCAAAGCTGGTGTTACCAAGGCGTAGTCAATTCTTGAGAGGTAAGGCTCTTTATTATAGGTGTAGTCCTTGGTCCCTTTCATGGGGTCAGTCAGTCCAATTCCGTAAAGAAGCTGCATGGTTTTTTCTTCGGGGATTTCATTAAAGTCCCCTGCCAAGATTGCTCTCCATTGCGGGTTCTTCTTCATCTCTGTTTCCATGACCGTCGCGATTGCTGCGGCTTCCGCTTCTCGGATGCCGTCGGAGCGGGCGCCTCCATGCTGAGACTTCAAATGCACTACGAAAATATCTGCTTGGAGCGCACCTTCTACGCGAACACGCAAAAGATCTCTTTGGAAATGCTGCGGGTTTCCTTGGGCATCCTCAAACTTCAAATGCCGATAACTGGTTACTGCCCCAAGAGGAAATCGAGACAACAAGGCCACATCAATTCCGCGCGTGTCATTGCCCTCAATGAGAACGACTTCATAGCCAGAATTGGGTAAATATTCTTCGACAAAAAGTTCCAAAGAAAATCGATTTTCTATCTCCTGCAAACAAAGAACGTCTGCGTTTAAAGCAAGAATTCCATCCGCAATCCTCTTTTTCCGAGCTTCTGCAATAAAAGCTGGTTTGGTAATTTGATCTCTACGATAGGGGTCGTCAAAGGTGTCAAAAAAGTTTTCCAAATTCCAACTGGCCACGATAATTGAAGAATTCAAGGCTGGTGGAGTGGTCTTGGAATCCTGCGGAGCGTCTGAGAACAGAGGGAAAACAACTGCGAAAGTGGTGAGGATGAAGAGCTTCATGGGTAAGGATTATAAGAGCACAAAAATGGTCAAAGAAAAATAATAGCCACTACCGAAACTCGATCTGCTGGGGGCTCCTTAAGACAATTTCGGGACGGCCCTCATGAACCTTAACTTTGCCAGTGGCGCGAATACTCTTTCCAAGGTAGGTCTTTTCTGGGCTATCCGGGAAATCACAAAATGAGTGCCCCAAAATCACCAGAAATATTTTCTGTTCTGCGGCAGCATCAGTGCGGTCATAAGGAGTGAAATTCAAGAAACATGCTTTTCCGGAGTTATGGCTATCCACAATCGTGCCCTCCACAGAGATGGTTTTTCCAACATACTCCCAGCCCTTTGTCCAATCCACCACCACTTCGGCGGTCAATGGACCATCGAGGCGTTCCCATGGGCTCAGGCCTAAAGAGGGATTAGGCTCTACAGAGGGCCTCGGCTCCGAAGAAGATGTGCCAACCACGAAAAAGATAGTCGAAGCACTCAGAAGAAGGAAAAATATTTTAAGCACGGCCAGCCTCCTGACAAGCGTGGAGGATTTGAGAAAGAACGTCCTCTACTCCCAGGGTCTCTCTGCCTTCTCCATCCCGACACCCGAATTCGACTCTCCGATCTCCGGCATCACGGCCGACCACCACGCGAAGTGGAATGCCGACAAGATCAGCATCCTTAAACTTTGCACCCGGACCGACCTTAGGTCGGTCATCCCAAAGAACATCCACCCCTTGTGCCTGCAAAGTGTCGTGAATTTCTTGAGAAAGCACATCTTGCTCTTCTTGCCCCGCTTTCATCTGTACTAAATGCACCGCGTACGGCGCAATGGAGAGTGGCCAAATCATGCCATTTTCATCATGATTTTGCTCAATGGCAGCAGCAGCCACGCGGCTAACTCCAATCCCATAACAACCCATCCAAAGTGGCTTCACTTTTTGGGATTTATCCGCAAAGGTAGCGTCCATGGCTTCGGAATATTTTGTGCCCAACTGGAAAATATGGCCGACCTCAATACCACGAGTAATTTTTATAACACCTTTTCCATCCCCTGTTTGGTCGCCCTCTTGTACAACACCAAAGTCCGCCGTTTCCGGCTGTTCTAAATCTCTGCCAAACCAAACGTCTAAATAATGAGCATCCGTCTCATTGGCCCCACACAAGAAACCTTCAACGCCAGAAACGGATTGATCCGCAAGCAAGCGAACCCCGTCGGCCAAATTCAGGGGGCCGGCAAAACCCAGTTCTGCGCCCGTGGCCGAACGCACCGTTTCTTCATCCGCCAATTCCAGCGAATGGGCTTGGAGATGATTGAGCAATTTAATTTCGTTCACCTCTCTGTCCCCGCGACACATGACCGCAACCGTTTCCTCACGCTCTTCATACGTTGCGGAGTAAAGAACGGTTTTTAGTAAACGCGTTTTCGGTAAATTCGGAAATAGCGCCAATAATTCTTCGCAGGACTTGGCCCCTGGTGTGGGTTCTTTGTGCATTTCCACAGCATCACCCGCAGCATCCGGCGCAGGAATCTGAGAGACCGCTTTTTCTATGTTCGCCGCATAACCCGTTTTGTGACAAACCGCAATGGCATCTTCCCCGGTCTCCGCATCTACCATGAATTCTTCTGAACCCGCGCCACCGATAGCACCGGAGTCCGCTTCTACCGGCGTAAACCGCAAACCGCATCGGGTGAAAACATTGCAGTACACCTTATGCATTTTTTCATAGCTGGCCTTCATGTCATCGGCAGATACGTCAAAAGAATAAGCATCCTTCATAATGAACTCTTTCCCGCGCATCAGCCCAAATCGTGGACGAATTTCATCACGGAACTTCGTCTGGATTTGATACAGCATCACTGGCAATTGTTTGTAAGACTGAATCATTCGCTTCACATACGTCGTAATGACCTCTTCATGCGTTGGGCCCAAGCAAACCTCCGACCCTTTTCGATCTGCGAAATGGAAGAGGATTCCATCTTGAACGTAGCGGTCCCATCGGCCGGACTCTTCCCAAAGCTCTCTGGGCTGAAGAGCAGGCATCAAGAGTTCCTGATAACCCACACGGTCATGCTCCTCTCGCACAATTTGCTCCACACGACGCAAAACACGCCAAAGCATGGGGCCATAAATATAAATACCAGCAGACAACTTTTGCAAAAAGCCCGCACGGACCATCAAAGCATGGGAGCGAACCTCGGCATCGGCCGGATCCTCTCTCAAAGTCACAAACAACTGCTCAGTAAGACGCATAAGACCCACATTCTACGTCTGCGTTTTGCTGGCTCGACCGTAGCATATGGGGAATGGACCGTCGCAACCTCACCCTCGTTTTCCTTGCCCTTGCCGCTGTGAGTTTCCTGCTCATCCCGGATGATCCTTCAGAGATGGCGTCGGATTGGCCCGCGACCCATGCGGCAGAGGAAAATGCATCGGCTACGGTGAAGGGAACGACCGAAGAACTAAGAGTGGCTAGGCTGAATCCTGGACGAACGGAAATCACCGGTATTGTGGACCCACAAGAAGAAGCGTATCGCGCTTCACTCCCGCTCTTCCCCTCATTCTTTGGAACGCTCCACCAACCTGACGGCTCCCCCGCCAGAGAATGCACCGTGACGGCCCATGGCATGAAAGGCAATGCGTGGTTTATGGAGCCAAATCAACATGCGGAAGTTACCTGGATCACAAATACAGATTCGCGGGGTCGCTTTCATTTTCCGGAAATTCCCCAGGATGGACTCCGTTTTTTACTCCTCGCGGAGCATGGCTCCCTCCCCGCATTAGAAAAAACGAATCTTCCAGCTCGCCCCGGACAATCTCACGACATTGGAATTTGGACCTTTCAAAAACCGGGGACCCTCCGCGGGCAAGTCCTCAGCGAAGACGGAACACCTCTTCTTGATGCCCAAATTTTGGCGTACCGCGAGGCCTTAAAAGGAATATCCGGAACCAGCCTTGTCAATAAAACACCCGCTATTGCCAACCTAGAAGCAAGAACAAGTGCCGATGGCACCTTCACCTTCACCGGCTTGCCCCCCGGTCGCCTTAACTTCTCTGCTGACGCACCAGGGTTTCTAAAAATGACTTCGCCGCCCGTAGTCATTCAAGCATCTGATTCTGCCGAAGCCCTCGTGTTTGAATTGAGCCGAGGAGAAGTTCTCTTCGGGGAAGTCCATGACGCCCAGGGGCAAGCCATTCCTGATGTCCATGCCCGCTTATGGTGGTCCGCCAACGACACACCCGATGCCATTGCTGGGAACTTACAAGCAACGACGGATGAGCATGGTGCTTTTCAATTTGACTATCCCGCGGAACTTTCCAAGGCTCGGCTTCAGGTGACATCCAAAAATCATTGGGTCGTCTTACAGTCCTTAAACACCTATCAACTGGGTGAGATACAGAATATTGAGCTTCAACCCTTGGGCGCACTTGAGGGCTACGTATTTTCCGCAAACGGGACAACGGTGGAGAATGCAAGCGTTGGTTTATTCAGCCTGGAGCAATCCAGAGACCGTCGGGCTGACCCGCGACAGTCCGAACCTCTCGTAACCGTCTCAACGTCGAAAGACGGATCTTATTCTTTGCTTCCCATCATGACGGGAAAAGGAGATTCTCGCTTCCGGCTTTCCGCCTGGCACCCAGACCACGGCGCAACGTTTTCCAGTAGCTTTCGCATGGACCGAGGGCCCAGCCGTATTCCCAATGAAATCAATCTTCATCTCGATGTTGCCGGCGGAATTTCGGGGAAAGTGCTCCTTCCCGATGGTTCGCCCGCAACCGCAGCGCAAGTTCATTTACGCCGACTTTATCGTCGTCCCGGCGGAAACGGAACAACGAGTCAAATCACATGGCAAGCTCCAGGGAAAATCTATCAAAGCACAAGGACGTCGGCCGATGGAAGCTTCACCTTTCAAGGAGCTCCTTCTGCACTCTGGCGTGTAGAAGCATATGCCAAAGGAACTGCACCCGGAAAAAGTGAGGACTTCGAAACTTCCGACGGCATAGCATGGGAAACGGATATCCAACTCTTTCATCCAGCAACCATTGAAGGAGAAGTCCTCGGGAACATCAACGCATTTCATGGATTACGCGTTTATATCCAAGCATCGGAAATGGATGAAGTAGAAGTGCGCGTCCAAGGAAATGGTCGATTCCTCTTTCAAAACCTCCCTCCCGCTGACTATGAAATCCGTACTCGCGAAGTGGATGCGGTCACCGAACACGTTTTTGGCCAGTCTTTTCCTTCCCAAGAAAGCTTGACTCCAGTTCAAACGGTGGAACTTTCTGAAGGTGAATCTCAAAATATCATCCTAGAGCTCATGCTTGAAGGTCGAGGGTCGCTTCAAGGTGTCGTCTTTCAAAATGGATTGCCCGCCCCCAATTTTGGCATTAGTTTATTTCCAGAAGAATCTGGATTTCGTGACGAAGATCTTTCCATCAACAACATAAGACTCGACCTCGGCGGGTTCCGAAGCACAACGACCGACTACCAAGGCCGGTATCAATTATCTGGGGTACTGTCTGGAGAATACTGGGCAATCCTTACTCAAAGTAATTCCTACCCAGGCCATGGCTTTGGGAGCCGCAAGAATGAACCTCCAAAAGGCTTGTCTCGCGTTCAGATTGATTTGCCTCCGGGTGAAGAACAAATCGTGGATTTCTCCATTCAAACGGGAGAATTTCGTGGCTTTTCCTTGCGCGCCACAGAAAAAGGAGATCAACCGGCAAGAGGATATGCTCGCCTAATGCCGGCGAGCACCTCGGAAGGGCTTGATTCCTTCTGGACTTCCATCAAAAGAGATGGGAGCTTTCATTTTGACAACGTAGTTGCAGGCCTTTGGACTTTGCGGCTTGACTCGGGGAATTGGAATCTGCGAAACATCCCCATTCAAATCACCGCAGATTCAACCCTAGAGGAAACATTTTACTTGCAGAGGCGGGAGAAAAAGGAATCTAAAGAGAAAAAGAAAGAGTCTAAAAAAGAAAAACCATGAGCCTTGTTCCAAGAATTCAAGGGCCCTGGCGCTGGCTACTTTATCCCCTCATAGGCGTTGCCATCGCAGTCCTTCTTGGTCATTTTTTGACAACTCAACCAGAAGTGACACAAAATGATTCCGTGCCCATGAGTTCCGTACTTCTTCAGCCTCCTCATTCGCCACCTCAAATAATCACGGTTTCCTTAAAAGACTCTTTCGGTCATCCCGCCTCTGACGCCGTCGCTGTTCTCCTTCAACCCGAACTCGCCCGCGCAGCAGTAGATGTTCATGGCAAAGCAACATTTTTAATTCAAGCCCACGGCCCCGTTCACTTGATGGCGTCTCTCTCACACCACGAACTCCTCCATTTCGGCCCAGCCGACGCCTTCCCTTTAGGTGGTCTGGAGTTCACGGCACTCAAAGAGAAAGCCCTACCCCAATATCCGCTCACATTACGCAAAAGGAACGTCACTGTCCAAACGGTCCCTCCTGTTCAGGATGCCCTTCTCACCGCAAAGGCCGATGGACCCCCTTGGATGGCGTGGACGAATCAAAATGGAGTTGCTGTTTTCAAAACACTTCCAGAAATCCCACTCAACCTTGCCGTTTACGCGCCTGGGTTCCCGTCGGCCGATGCCTGGGAAATTGGCACGGCGGACCTTGAAAAAATGGGTACGTCCATCACCATCCCCACTGAAAGCTGGCCACTCTCGCTCAGGGATTTACCGGCCAATGAATTGGCGTCCATACGCCGAACTCATCCACCCGCGGAAATGCCGGATCACTGGGTCGATGAAATGGGCACACTTTTTTTCCCAAATCTCCCTGCCGGCGAATATAAAATTTCGGTTCAAGGAATGTCAATTTCCGTCAAACTCCCTGACGACGTGCTATCTGGCACAAATCGGTAGACCTTTCGGTCCTGCAAGCCAAGTTCCACCAAAGCCTTGCGGGTTGCTTCCGGAGTTGGATTCTCTCGAATAATAACCACACGTTGGTCGGAAAAAGGAGGCCGGTCTGGGGTGGACAGTTTCACCCCTTTTTCTCTGAGTGCCGGTTGATTCACCCAAGGAAGTAAGACGACAGATCCTGTCTCTGCTACTTTCGCAGCGCGTTCTGGAGCAGAGCGATGCATCTGCTGCATGGTCAACGCCGGAAGGCGCAGATTAAAGAAAATCAAACCAAAAGAAACGGAAGTTAAAATCAAAGATCGACGCCACACAGGGGGAGCGTCGGCCAAAAGCAATAAGGCACCCACAAGGAGTACGCCCAAACTCTCAAAGGCATAAAGTGGCCCCAAGTAGCCCCAATGACCGGGATACCAATGAAACGCATAGGCCACCGGAAGAAGAAGTGCAAAAGAAAAACCACTTCCACCGTCAACGCGGCGATGTCGCCAAAGGCCCCAAAGACCAAGTCCAATTCCGCCAAGCATGCTAAAGAATGTCACCGACCAACGACCCATTTGCCGAAGGAGTCCTCCCCAAACATCTCCATTTCCGTAAACGTCCCTGGGGGTTCCGTCGGCATTCCAAGGGCCGTGAATTTCCGCATACACCTCATAGGGGCTTAAGAAAAAATCTCCTGTTTGCGCGACGTTGTAAGCCAGTGCAAGTGCCAGAAAAGGAAGGCCACCCAAAATAGCGCCCGCAGTTCCCCGTAATTTGGAAGCCTGTGGACCCACCCATAAACCTGGCAAAGCCGCAAACGCAAAAAGTACACCCGTCAGTGGACGGCAAAGGAAAATCCAACCCGCACTGGCACCCAAAAGAAGTGGCCAGACCTTGGATGCATGGGGCGACCGTGTGTGCAGTAAAGCAAGCCAGCCCAAAAGTGCCGCTGGAAGAGTGAAGACTTCGGACTGAAACGAAGTGTGCACTAAAAGGAAAAAAGGCGAAGTAGCAAGAAGAAGTGGAGCTAGCGTGCGATGACCTAAGGAAAGTTTTTTGCCGATTGCTGCTAAAAGCAACAGGTCAAAAACTGCCATCAAAGCCACGGAAAGCCAAGGCCAGCCAAGGAATGTCCCAGGGACGAGCCCTAGCCCTGTGCCAGGGGAATATTTCGGATAGCGCTTCCCTGCCTGAAAGCCTTCGGCCGTTTTCCTTGGTGGTATTTCTAATACTTGACGGCGATTGAGTGCCCAAGCCGATGCTGGAGAAGAAGCCAAAGGCTCCGACAGTTCACCGTCGGTGAATAATTCAGCTTGCATTAAGTAGGCGCGTTCATCATTTGTCACCGTTGCAATGGAAACTAAATCTAAAAAAGCCGTCGGGACAAGCGCGATGATAAACACCAGAAAAAACGGGATGCGGATTTCGGCTGCCTGAAACGCGGGCGATAAACGGTTGGATGCCAAGAGAAGTGCGGCCAACAAAATGACGGCACTCAATCCAAGATCCCATGGTTGCAAAATGTCCTGGCCAAGCGCGGCGGAGGCCAAACCGGGGACGGCACCCAACCCGAGAGCGAGGAGGATGAAACGAGGGCGAAGGGGCGCCTTGGTCTCCATGGGGTGGTAAGGCTACCCTCAACCCATGGGGATTTCTCTACTCACCCCCGTGCGCAACGGCCTCTTCCGCATCCATCTATTGGGCGCGGTCGGCGTGATCCTTTACCTTGTCATGGCTTTCTTGAATGCTGCGGGCCAAGGCTTCACGGCAAACCGCGATCTTTACGCCCGAGCCACCTTTGAGCCAGCCGACGCCGTGGAATATTTGGTGGAAACGTGGAAGCAAACGCCGGTCGGTGTGCAAGGCAGGGTCCTCACGCTCTGGGGATTAGCCGAAAACCCTGAAGCCACCGCTCTTTCCGAACAAGACCCGGGCATCATCATGGCCCGCCTGTGGCAGGAAGAAGGCATTCAAATCCGCGTGGCGACCCCTCATCAAGAAGACGCGCGCCGCCTCTTAGGTGACGCAGTTTCTATTTTCAACAACCCCCTTCAGGCCGCACAAGGAGCCCATGCGGTCGCCCTCATTACAGAGCGCCTCATGTACTCCGCCGTTGCCATGACCGATTTGGCCGCCGCCCTCCAAGGACGCATGGTTCTTGACGGCCGTGAGTTTCTCAACTCTCTCGCCGCCGACGCCGCTGGGCTGTTCTATCTCTCTTTTGCAAAACCTGCCGGCCCCCCTTGGTTGGATGGGGACTTCCAAACCTACGTCGAGCACCTCCAGGAAAAGCTTCCAGCCGACGCCCGCCTCCTTCTTCTTCCCGTTTCCCGCCTGGCCACCACCAGCGGTCGCGCTCGTTGGTTCCTGCATTTGAACTATCAACTTGCCCCGCGCCATTTGTACCTTTGGAGGCCTGATCTGGCCAGTGGCACAAGCGGTCAATACCGAGACTGGGTTTTAAGTTACAACAAAAAGAAACCTTGGAAACGCCTTCAACGTTGGGGGCCAAACCTGCGAGATTTCAGCGGGATGCCTGGCATCGGCCCAGCCCGGTTATTGCACGAAGCCGAACGCAACTTTGTGCAAAATAAATCCATCACGCACATCCTTTTTTTCTCGCACAATTCTGATTTCCGCGCCACGGACTGGGAGTGCATTCCTGTGGAGGACCTGCGATGAACTTCTTCATGGGGCTCAGTTTGGTTTTGCTTCTTTGGGCTTGTGGAGAAGCACTCCTCCCCTTGACCTCCACAGCACCGCGTTCTCGATGGGAATCATTCTCCGTCAGCTTTCTTTTGGGCGCCGCCGTCTGGACCGTCGTGGGCACGGCATTTTTGGCCGTCGGCATCCCCATTCAATTTGCATTCGTGTCCCTTGGAAGTGGTAGCTTGGTTGTGCTTTGGGTTTCCTCCCGGAGGCAATGGGAGAGCACGTCGGCGTACACAACAACCGGACTCCTCCCATGGCAGAAAATCTTGCTTATCACTTTGGGCGTATTATCCCTTGCGGTCACCCTCTCCCTGCCTATCAACGAGTTTGACCCTCTTTTGCATTTTGCCTACAAGGGGAAAGTTCTGCACTTTGAAGGCTCGCCACAAGTGGAAGCCCTCACGGGGATGATGACCCAGGACGGCATGCCCATGGAATTCGGGCGCATGGTGACTCACCCCAATTACCCCCTAGGCATCCCCATTCTTGAGGCATTTTCGTCTTTCGGCGCAACCTGGAGTGATCGCTGGGTCCAATGGCCTCTTGCGCTTTGGGCACTCTGCCTCCCCGGCGCAGTTTTCTTCGGCCTCCGACGCTATTCCCTAAAAGCCGCTGGGCATGGAGCACTCCTCGCCGCGTGCACCCCCATCCTCTATTTTCGCCACCTGTTCGCCGACGGATTCTCTGACCTGCAAGAGGCCGGTCTTGGAAACACAATGACCCTCGGTGCCGGCGCGGACTTGCCCACGGCCGCCATGTTGACGCTGGCATGTGCGCTTTTTCTGCGCGCACGTTGGGAGCATTGCCGACGCCTTGGGGTTTTGAGCGGCCTGGCTCTTGCCGGAATGGTCATGATGAAAAATGAGGGCCTCGCCTTGCTTGGCGTTTTCATTCTTGCTGGAATATTGGCAGGAACTCTATGCCCCAAACGCGATAGAGGAAAAGTCCTGGGTGTCAGTTGGCTTGCCATTGGCGTCAGCATCTTGAGCATTCTCCCTTGGCTTCTTTTGCGCGCTGAACTCCCCGCGATTGACGAAAACTATAGCAGTCAAATCTCCGTAGAACGCATCACACACTTTCTTACTGGTGGAGAAGAGCTTGTGGAACTTTCCCCCAAGGTGATTGCGGGTCAAGTGACGGCGCAAGAATTATTGGCTGAAATTCCCGCGCGCCCCATGCAATTATTGCAAGCCTTCGTACGTGAGTTTTTCGACATCTTCAGTTGGGGACTGCTTTGGATTCTTGTTTTTTTTGCACTCCCCTGGCGCCTGTGGAAACAGAATAAAGAACAAACCTGGCTGGCGCTTCTTGTTGTTGGTGGACTTAGCCTTTATGCGTTGATCCTTCTGGTTACTCCTTGGTACCTCCCTCTCCTCTTAGAAAAAGGAATCCCCGACCGACTCATGCTCCATCTTATTGGCCCTGCGGCCATGCTCGTTGGGCTAGGATTTACTGTTAAAAATGACCACTAAACCTCTACTCCATTGGACACGGCGATGTGTTGGCACCGTTCTTTTGATTGGCGCGCTATCTTGCGGGCAAGCCAATGCTGGGAACCAACGGCCGGTCATTTTGATTTCCATTGACTCGCTGAGGGCGGACCATTGCACGCCTTACGGGCATACGGCACAGTTTACGCAGGAGAAGACGACGCCTTTTCTACAAAAAATGGCCGATGAAGGCGTGGTCTTTGAAAACTGCTCGGCATCCGCACCTTGGACTTTACCCAGCCACATCAGTATTTTGACGGCGATGCATCCCATGGAACATGGCGTGCGTGCACGACGCTTTCGTTTACCTGCGGACACGGAAAATATTGCAGGAAAGTTTAAAAGCGCTGGTTATCAAACTGCCGCGTTTTACAGTGCGCCCTTCCTCCATCCAAGTTGGGGCTACTATCCAGGATTTGATACTTATGTTGCGGCAGCTCCCTATTTAAATTCTAAAGAAGCCACCGATGCCATGATGAATGTGGGGTCGCCAGAAATCAAAGAATTTCACGATGTCGCAGACACGGACAAAGAAAATGCGCCCCACGTCGTCGACCATGCTTTGCAATGGCTAGAAAAAGATGATCGCAAAGACACCCCATTTTTTCTCTTCCTGCATTTCTGGGACCCACACTACAACTACCAGGCACCCGATGATTACAACCGCCTCTTCCTCCCTGACTTCTCCGACGCCGACCTAAAACTAGGAGCGACGTTCACCCCGCGGCTTCCCCGGGAGTACACCCCCGAAGAAATCCTTCGTTTGAAGGCACTCTACAATGCGGAAATTCGATACACGGATGATCAAATCGCGCGCCTCTTTGATCAACTTGTTCAATGGGGCTTAGATAATGACGTCATCATCGCCATTGTTTCCGATCATGGGGATCACTTCGGCGAACATGGTCAGTATTATCACCATCGCACGCTTTATGAAGAAGTAACGCATGTTCCCATGGTCTTGCGCGCGCCGGGCCTCTTGGAACCGGCGCAGCGTGTGGCCGGTTCAGTGGCCAACTATGACGTCGGCCCCACCCTTTTGGATCTTGCTGAACTTACGGCTTGGACGGAGCGTAGCGGGCGCAGTGCCCTCCCCCTCCTTTTGTCCGGTGGTTCTCATGAAATCCAGATGGACCTCCTTCACCCCGGCCAAAAATTAGATCTCCGAGGCTGGCGAGAGGCCCAAAATAAGGTGCTTTGGGATACACGTCAGCAAACGTTTTCCGCGTGGGATTTGACGAAAGACCCGGAGGAAAATGACCCGGCATACATGAGTTCCCCCAATGAGACTGCGGTATCCAGCAAAGCCAGTGCCGCATTCCGGGCCGCCGAAACCACTGCGGGGCAGGCTGCCCCCATGACCGAGGATCCAGAAATGAAGCGCAAGCTTGCAGAATTGGGGTATATAGATGGTTAGAGGTTCTTCGCTTGACTGAAATCCCTGAAACCTTTCCTCGAAACCCCTAAAATCCCCCACCATGAAAATTGCCGTCGTCGGAACTGGGTACGTTGGTCTTGTCGCTGGAACTTGCTTTGCCGAAATGGGCAATCAAGTGGAATGCGTTGATATCGATGAAGAAAAAATCAGCCGCCTCAAGCAAGGAGAAATTCCTATCTTTGAACCGGGGCTCTCGGAATTGGTTTTATCCAACCACAAAGACGGGCGACTGCAATTCACCACGAATCTGGCGGAAGCCGTTCACGCAGCACGCATCGTTTTCATTGCTGTAGGAACCCCACCTGGAAAAGATGGTGGTGCCGACTTAACCGCTGTCTTTAAAGTTGCGGAAGACATCGGGCGCCACGCAAACGGGCCCAAACTGATTGTGGATAAGTCCACCGTCCCCGTCGGCACCGCTGCCAAAGTCAAAGAAATTGCCAATGCAGCCAGTGAACATGACATTTCGGTTTGCTCAAATCCAGAATTCCTAAAAGAGGGTGCGGCCATTGATGATTTCCTCAAACCGGACCGCGTCGTCATCGGCGCAGAGCTGGAGGAAGACTTCAATCTCATGGATCAACTGTATGCACCTTTCGTTCGAAATGGTGCGCCCATTATTCGCATGGACCCCACAAGTGCAGAAATGACCAAGTATGCAGCTAACGCCATGTTGGCGACCCGAATTTCTTTCATGAATGAAATTGCACGGATTTGTGACAAAGTGAATGCCGACGTCTCCAATGTCCGCCGCGGGATTGGCTCAGACGCACGCATCGGCAGGCCTTTTCTCTACCCGGGCATCGGTTATGGCGGATCTTGCTTCCCTAAAGACGTTAAAGCCATCATGCATACAGCAAAGGAAAATGGCTATACCTTCCAAATATTGGAAGCAGTCGAAGCAGTGAATGAAAACCAAAAAGGCCTCATGGTTGAAAAGGTTGTAGACATCTTCGGCGAAAACCTTTCTGGTCGAACCTTTGGACTTTGGGGCCTTGCCTTCAAGCCGAAGACGGACGACATGCGAGAAGCGCCGGCCATCACCATTGCACGGGAGCTCAAAGTACGAGGCGCCACAATCAAAGCCTGTGACCCGGAAGCCCTCAAAACGGGTCAGGAGATCATTGGAAGTAACATTGATGCCTATTTAGAGAACATGTATGAAGTGGCCGACGGCACCGATGCGGTCATTTTGTGCACTGAGTGGAACGAATACCGCAACCCTGACTTTGCTCGATTGGCTGCGTCAATGAAGCGAAAACTCTTCTTTGATGGACGCAACATTTTGTCCATTCCCGCGTTAAAGGAACACGGGTTTGAACGCCATGCAGTGGGCCTTCCCCCCATTTTCTAGACCGCAGTTCCTGACCTTTTTTCTTACTGGCAGGAGTACAATCCCGTATGGCCAGAAACACCCCTAACCTGGAATCTCTTCGCTCTGACCTCCCCTATTGGGAGAAAACTGGAGCCATGGCCGATCAACTGATCGACCTAATGCTCAACCTCCGCCAGAGCGGCCATCCCGGTGGTTCCCGCTCCAAAATTCCCACTTTCGTGGCGCTCACTTTGTCCGGAGCGATGCGCTGGGATATCCGCCACCCAGAAAAAGCCTGGGGCGACAAATTTGTTTTGGTGGCCGGTCATACCGTGCCAGCCATTTACGCCTTGCTTGCCATTTACAACGAAGCCCTGCGCCGCATGCATGCGAAAACCGGCGATGAAAAGTACGTCGTTCCCGGTGGTCTAGAGCGCCAATTGGTTTGGGAAGATTTGCTGGAATTACGCAAACATGGCGGTCTGCCAGGTCACGCGGAGTCCGAAGGAAAAACCTTGTTCCTTAAAGCAAACACCGGACCCAGTGGCCACGGTGCTCCTGCCGCAGCCGGTATCGCCTTGGCCTTGAAGTTGGCCGGAGCCGAAGAAGTCAAAGTCTTTGCCGTGGAAGGTGAGGGTGGACACACTGCTGGAGCCAACCATGAAACCAAACACACTTCATGGGGCTTGGGATTGTCTAACTTGAACTACTTGCTGGATTGGAACGACAACGGCATTGATTCCCGCGCTTACTCCTCCATGGTTTACGGAAACCCCCAGGAATGGTTTGACTCTTACGGTTTTTATACCAAAGGAACCGAAAACGGCCATGATTACCGCCAAGTTGCCGAAACCCTTTTTGATTGCATCGGCTCCGACGTAGACCAGCCCCGTTGTGCCTGGTTCAAAACCATCAAAGGCCGCGGTTATGGCGTTACTGGCTTCAAGTCTCACGGCGCAGCCCACAAGCCTAACTCCGAAATTTATTGGCGAACGAAACAAGAATTCACAGACACTTACGGTGTCAAAATTCCCGGCCAAGGAGAAGCCAAGCCCGACACCGCCGAAGCCTTCCGTCAGCAGACCGCCGATGGCATCCAAGCCGTCCTTAGCTTGCTGGACGATGAAGAATATTGCACTTGGCTTGCTGATCGGTTGGTGACCATCGGCGATTCTGTTCCTGAAACCATTGCTGGAGCAAAACCTTTCGGCGCCGACCCAAGTCAGGACCCTGACTTCACCAATCCAGAAAACTTGCCTAAGGAATTGTTCTTTGCACCCGGTGAAAACCAACCGAACCGAGTCGGCTTGGCCCGAGTTGGCGCTTGGATGAACGCCAAAGCTAAAGAAAAGTATGGCCGGCCTTTGGTGATTGCCGCCAGTGCTGATTTGGCTGACTCCACTAACATCTCAGGCTTTGCCAAGGGTTGGGAAGGTAGCGAAGGCTTTGGTTGGTATGACCGCAACAACAACGTTGAAGGTTCCTTGTTGCCAACCACCATTACCGAATTTGGCAATGCCGGTTTAGTTTGTGGTCTTGCTTCTACCAACCTTTCCGAAAACCCGAAAGAAAGCTTCGCCGGTTATTGGGGCGCTTGCTCCACTTACGGTTCATTTTCTTATCTGAAATACGGCCCAATGCGGCTTTACTCTCAACTGGTTCAGGACAGCCCACTGAAGCACGGCAAGGTAATTTGGGTGGCCGGACACTCAGGTCCTGAAACGGCTGAAGATTCGCGCACTCACTTCGGCGTCTTTTCTCCCGGTATCACCCAGTTTTTCCCGCGCGGCCAAGTCATTGACTTGCACCCTTGGGAACCCAACGAGGTAGGCCCCTGCTTATTGGCAGCCCTCAGCACGAATTCGCCGATTGTCGCTTTGCATCTCACTCGTCCAGGGGTAGAAATCCCAGACCGCAAAGCTTTGGGCATGGGTTGCTACATGGAGGCCGCCAAGGGCGCTTCCCTTATTCGGGACTATGACCCGTCTCGGCCGAAGGAGGGTTGCATTTTTGTACGTGGCACCTCCTCCACCAATTCCCTTTTAGGTTTAATACGCGAAGGCTGGTTTGACAAGAATGGGCCCAATGTGAAATTGGTTGCCGCCATCAGTCATGAATTATTCATGCTCCAACCAGAAGAATGGCGCAATCAGCTAATCACCCAAGAGGATTGGTTTAACAGCACTTTCATCACCAATGGCGCACGCCAAAACATGTGGCTGTGGACCTCCCACAAAACTTCCTACGTTTACGCCATGGGTTCTGATTGGGATGACCGTTGGCGCACTGGGGGTTCCGGCGAAGAAGTGATTGCCGAAGCCCATTTGGACACGGAAAGCCTGCGGAGCGGCATTCAGCGCTTTGTAACGGACCGTGAAGCTCGTTTCGCCGAAGCCTCAATGCCAGAGCCGGTGGCCTGATTGGCGGTGCTGCCCACTGACATGGGCAGGCACCCTACCGCACAAAAAAAGTCAGCGACCAAGTAAATGATCGCTGACCTTCATTTCCCCTTGCTACATGCCAGGTATCGCCATCCCCTGCGAGTCACTGGTGATAAGGAAGAGAACCCATGCAGCAACTTTTAATTCGGCCCGTCAGCAACCTTTCTCCTCCTTTTTTTGACTTTTTATTGCAACTTCCTGTGGAAGCCTTGAAAAAACAAGGACTTACGGGAGTCTGAAAAAGCGCTAAACTGTTCTCTTCTCCATGAAATCATGCCAAAATCTGTGAAAACTCTGTCGGAACGAGCAAAAGGAATTCAGCGTATCTTGCTCCGCCACTACATAAGCAGTGAAACGGCCCTTCACTGGGAAAACCCCTTTCAACTCCTTGTAGCCACCATCTTGTCGGCGCAATGCACGGACAAGCGTGTCAATTTGGTCACGCCAGCCCTCTTTCATCATTTTCCTGACGCGCAATCCCTAGCCAGCGCTTCCCTTGAGGAAATCCGCCCCCTCATTGCCTCCATCAATTTCTTCAACAATAAAACCAAGCACCTCAGTGCAATGGCCAAGACACTCATGAAGGACCATCGGGGTGAGGTTCCGGAGACCATGGAGGAATTACTCCAACTGGCTGGCGTGGCGCGAAAGACTGCAAACTGCGTTCTTGGGCAGGCCTTCCGGAAACCCGTCGGCGTGGTGGTGGACACGCATGTGGGGCGTATTGCCCGTAGATTGGGGCTGACCACAGCCCAACAGCCGGAAAAGGTAGAGAAAGTACTCATGGATCTCTTTCCCAAAAGTCGCTGGACCTGGCTGAGCCATGCCCTCATTGACCACGGAAGAGCTTTCTGTACGGCACGAATAGCTAAATGTGAAGAATGCCCTCTGAAACGGGCCTGCGACAAACAGTTGACGTAAACTGGCAACATGGTGTAAACTCACCTTATGCAACCTCTGGCCTCCTTGCTCGACATCAGTGCTCTTGCCAAAGAGGCTGGTATGAGTAGTCGCACCATCCGCTACTACGGGGAGCGCGGCCTCTTGAAGGCAGAGGAACGCGGAAACGGAGGACGTCGGCTTTACGGGCCAGATGCCCTAGAGCGACTTCGGTTCATCCAACGCCTCAAGCATCTTGGCTTAACCCTGGAAGAAATCGGCCGGCTCAACCAGGCCTTTGACCGCGGGCAAACACCAGCTCTGCTCGACGACCTTCATCAACTCCTCCAAACACGCCGGACCGAAGTCACCACACGCATTCAAGAATTGCACCAGCTAGACCAAGAGCTCAAGGACTACCAAGCACGCATAGCCCAAAAGCAACACGCCCCCCCATCACCATGAAAACCTCCCCTGCCCCCACGCACGCTCAAGACTCCAGCGCACAAGACAATCTCCGCTTCGTCACTGCGGCCTCTTTGTTTGACGGCCACGACGCCGCCATCAACATCATGCGTCGAATTCTGCAACGAGAAGGCGCCGAAGTCATCCATCTTGGACATAACCGGTCCGTGGAAGAAATTGTGGAGGCCGCCATTCAAGAAGATGCTCACGCCATTGCCATCTCCTCTTACCAAGGAGGGCATATGGAATTTTTCCAATACATGGTGGAGCTCCTCAGGGAAAAAGGCTGTGAGCACATCAAAGTTTTTGGCGGTGGTGGTGGCACCATCACGGATGAAGAAATTGCGGCGCTTCATGAATATGGCGTGGATCACTTGTACTCCGTTGAAGATGGCCGACGCCTTGGACTCGTAGGCATGATTCAAGACATGCTGGCACAAGCAAAGCCGCATGAATTAGAAAATATAACCCAACTCCCCGAAGGGCGATTGCAAAAAAATGCGCCGGCCGTGGCACGAGCCATCAGCCTTTTTGAATATCATCAAGGGCCTAAGCATGCTTCGACTTTAGACGCCCTACGGGCCGAACTAAAACAAAGTATGCCCTCCGAAACGGCAGCTATCCTAGGTATTACGGGAACCGGAGGCGCGGGAAAGTCGTCTCTTACTGACGAACTCGTACGACGCACGTTGGATCAATTCCCAGACCGCACCGTGGCAATTCTTTCCGTGGACCCCAGCCAACGTCGCACTGGAGGTGCGCTCTTAGGAGATCGAATTCGTATGAATGCAGTACACGGGCCTCGCGTGTTTATGCGCTCCATGGCCACGCGACGAGCCCACTTGGCCACCGCCGACGCCGTCCGAGATGCACTCCATGTTCTCCAAGCCGCAAATTATGATCTTATCATTTTGGAAACCGCGGGCATCGGGCAAAGTGATTCCGAAGTCGTCGACCTCTGTGACTTTTCAATTTACGTCATGACCCCCGAATTCGGCGCACCCTCTCAACTAGAAAAAATTGACATGCTGGACTTTGCCCAAGGCATCGTCATCAACAAGTCAGACCGCAAAGGCGCAAAAGATGCCTTGCGCGATGTAAGGAAACAATTTCGACGTAACCGAGAAAACTTTGATGGATTAGATGAGGACCTTCCCGTTTTTCTTACTTCAGCAAGTCGGTTTTCTGACCCAGGCGTCGACCATCTCTTTGAATGGCTCATGACGGAATGGACCACGCTCACGAAAAAAGACTGGAAGACAACTCCACCTCCCTTGCGTATCACGGAAACCCCCACCGTTGTCCCTGCAGATCGTATCCGTTACTTAGCTGAGATTGCCGACACCGTACGCCAGCATAAAAAGAAAACGAAATCCGTCGCAAAGCTTGCCGGTCGCGCTGACGGACTCCGCCGTGCCCTTCTAGAATTTGACTCCTCTGATTCCACAGCAGTACTACTTCAAGAGCGCCTTGACCAACTACTCGCCGAACTCCCGGAAGACCTAAAGAATCGCTTGCAGCACTGGCAAGAAGAGAAGTCGGCCTATGAAAAAGAGCACTTCTCCTATGAGGTACGTGGAAAAGACATTCAAATTCAAGCGAAGTTTGAAACACTCTCCGGAACGTTACTTCCAAAAGTAGCCCTTCCGCAAACCCAGAACTGGGAAGATTTAACACAGTGGTTTGGCCTAGAGGGGTTGCCTGGGCAGTTCCCCTACGCCGCCGGCGTCTTCCCCTTTAAAAGAACAGGGGAAGACCCTACGCGAATGTTTGCCGGGGAAGGTACGGCGGAGCGCACGAACCGACGCTTTCATTATGTTTCCGCAGGCCAACCCGCAGTGCGACTTTCGACAGCCTTTGACTCCGTCACGCTTTACGGAGAAGACCCGGACCTACGCCCCGACATTTACGGGAAGGTGGGAAATGCCGGTGTTTCCATTTGCTCCTTAGACGATGCAAAGAGGCTGTACTCTGGATTTGATTTAGCTTCACCGAAGACGTCCGTTTCCATGACAATCAATGGGCCGGCCCCCATCATGCTTGCTTTTTTCCTGAATACGGCCATTGACCAGGCAGTGGAAAAACGCCTGAAAGAAACGGGTCGCTGGGAAGAGGCGCAAAAGAAAATCCAGGAACTGACCCAAGGGAACCAACCGGTTTATCGAGGCGAACCTCCCGAAGGCCATGACGGCTTCGGCTTAGGCCTGCTCGGGGTTACCGGAGATCAGCTCATCCCTCAAGATGAGTATGAAGAAATTAAAGCCACCGCCATTCAAGCGGTTCGCGGCACGGTTCAAGCGGATATTTTGAAGGAGGACCAAGCTCAAAACACCTGTATCTTCAGTACAGAATTTGCCCTAAAAGTCATGGGCGATGTGCAAGAACACTTTATCCAGAAGAAAATACGGAATTTCTATTCCGTATCCATCTCTGGTTATCACATTGCCGAAGCTGGAGCAAACCCCATTTCGCAATTGGCATTCACGCTTGCGAATGGCTTCACCTTTGTTGAGTATTACCGCGCACGTGGTATGGACGTAAATCACTTTGCGCCCAATCTTTCGTTCTTCTTCAGTAACGGCTTAGACGCAGAGTATTCCGTCATCGGCCGAGTCGCCCGACGCATCTGGGCCATCGCAATGAAAGATCTCTATAAAGCAGATGCCCGCTCCCAAAAGCTGAAGTACCACATTCAAACAAGCGGGCGGTCTCTTCATGCACAAGAAATTGACTTCAACGACATTCGCACCACACTGCAGGCCATGTACGCCATCTACGACAACTGTAACAGCTTACATACTAATGCTTATGACGAAGCCATCACGACCCCTACAGAGGATTCCGTCCGCCGAGCACTTGCCATCCAACTCATCATCAACCGAGAACTCGGTCAAGCAAAAAATGAAAACCCGACACAAGGGGCCTATTTCACAGATCTCTTAACCGACCTCGTAGAGGAAGCAGTGCTTGATGAATTTCATCGAATTTCAGAGCGAGGAGGCGTCTTGGGCGCCATGGAAACCATGTATCAGCGCGGAAAAATCCAAGAAGAAAGCTTGGAATATGAAAGCCAGAAACACTCCGGAGAGCTTCCCATCGTGGGCGTGAACACCTTCCTTAACCCAAAGGCCGGGGAGGGCGTTGTAAAAACCGAACTCATACGCTCCTCAGTGGAAGAAAAAGAATCTCAAGTAAAGCAGGTTCAAGATATGCACCAAAGAGATCCGGCTTGCACTGCAAAAGCTCTGGCCATGCTTCAGGATAAAGCTCTTTCCAACGCCAACATCTTTGAGGAACTTATGGAAGCCTCAAAAGTTGCCACGCTAGGGCAACTGAGCCACGCGCTTTATGAGATTGGTGGGCAATACCGCCGAAATATGTAAGCCCTACCAGACGAAGGGCACCTTAAGACGGTCAATTTGAGGCTTTGGACTGCTCAAATTAACCCCACCGGAACTGCTCGGATCACTGGAAAGCACCTCTACAAGAGTATCGTTCATATAATAGCCCGCCGTCGTTCCCTCCAGCCCACGAACACAGCCAAGAAGCGTATTGTGCACTTTGTCGTTCACGGCGAAAGAAATCATTTCATCGACAATCTTCACCCTTCCTTCATCCGGGAATTCGGAAGAATCGTCTATAACTATTTCCGTTTTCGAGGCGTTCAGGTTCCCATCAAGGGCGCTCAATCCACGATAATCAATGTCGAAAAGAACTCGCCAACGCAGGAAACGTTTTCCTTGCAGTATGGAAAGGTCCGCGGTCCAGTCTGTTTCACCTGGAACCGGAATGCCCGGCTGATTCTCTCCGGGAGCAACTTCATCAGCACCTTGGAATTGAAGAAACACTTGAGCAGAGGTCGGAACTTGGTTCATCAAGTTTTCTGTCTGTATCTGGAAAAACTTCGGTGACAAGCCCCAAACAGGATTTCCTGGATTAATCGCAAACTCAACCGAGCCATCGGCGGTATCCGTGGTCAGCGTCAATACGTCTACGGAAGAATCATATTCCGCTTCCACAATAGTAAACCCAACGGCAGCAGATGAGTCCGGCCGAAAAATATAGCCCTCAAGCACAGCTGGCTGACGAAGGAAATGAAGGGCCGCGGCAAAATCAACCGAGGCATTGGACAAGACGACCTCATAGGCGCTGATCACCGCCATAGAAGTACTTCCGGTTACAACATCAGGCAACATAGGCACGGCGCCGACGGTGGTTTCTACCCGTCCGGAAGAAGTGTCGATGCCCTGAATTTGCAAAAGTGAATTGCTATAATCTGGATAATCGACAAACTCTGTAGCGCCAGCCGGAGCCCGTAAACCGGCAAGCCCCGTGTCAACCCACTCCGACTGCACGACAGAAGTTGACGCAAAGAAAGGAACAAGAACAACCGGCTGGGGCGCCGCAAAACAACGCAAGACTTCTTCTAATTTATCCGGATCCAAGCCCGACCATTCTTCGGTAAAAGGGTCATAAGATGCATGCACATAGTCTTGAATGTTGCTGTACGTGGAGCCGTGACTTCCTGACGGGTCATAACCCGGCCAAAGGATGTCCGTGGATGGATTAGGCACATGCAACTGGATAACACCATTGGCTCCTGCTCCGCCACGACCCGCCATCCAAGTACTATTCCCATCTTTCTTACCGGCAGATCCGCCATAGTCTTTGTAGGGCAAATGTTCATTGACTCGTGAAGCTGCCCAACCTCGGCGCCCACCGTGGGCACGGAGAACTTCGGCGTAGTAAAGGCCCGCAACGTTGGGCTCCACTAAAGTGCCGTCCGCAAGAGTCCAGGTCCGGTTTTCATTTTCAATGGTCCCGCCGATGGACGTGACATTCACACCTCGAAGGTCCAATGCTGTGGCGGAGTGAAGAATGATGTGCCCACCAGAGCCACCACCAGAACCGGAAACCTGCCCATAAGTCCAACCGGTGGACTCACCGGCAATTCCATTTCCGCCTTTTGCCAAAATAAGACCATTCACTCCAATCTTAATGGTGCCAATAGCCATGATTTGCAATTGACCGCCACCGCCACCGCCAGGGCCACCCTTTCGGTAAGTGAAAATTGTTCCTGAAGGGAAGGCCGGATCCGGAACACTCTCATTAATGTGAAGATATCCCCCGAAGCCGTCTGGCTTCCGGTTGTACAAAATCATATCTCCGGAGGCACCCCCACCGGAACCTGCCCAAGGAACTAATAACTCGCCTTGGATCACTTCGCCTGCTGCATCAATGCGAGATCCCCAAAAATCATTGGTTGTATCCCCGTCATTTCGAAATACCGAAGTACCCCCAGATCCTCCATCGGCACCAAAGATTGGGTGGCCGGCCTGAAACGGAAAAGGATCCGACGGATCTTCCCAAACACGATCAAATGTAAAATATGCACCCGTATTAAACGTATTCGCTTGACCATCGTCCGCAACCATCGTTTCTGTACCGGAGCCATCATCATGCAAGAGGACGTCAACCGCCATGTCCTCAAACCCATAAACACCATGAGGAAAGGTCTTCCATGGGTTCGAGTCGACCGCATGCACACAGTTCCAAGAAGAGCCACGGTTACCGGCCTCTGCCCCCTGGACCACGTAAGAAGCGTGTGGGTTTGCACTGCCCTCAGGAAAGCCAATGTCATATTTGTCAGCCCCCGGGTGACCCGCATAGAAAGGGTTTGTCGCGCGGTGACGATAAGTGTTGTGGTCTGGGTGCCCTTTCACATCAATTTCAGGCATCTTGTCACTACTGCCCCAGCGATGCCAATGCACCGCTTCGTTGTCGGTCAACGCAAAGCCCCCTCCACCACCACCGGCGGAAATATTATTTGCCATTTCTGTGTTCGCGTAACCGACATTATCTCGTTGGTTGTAGCCCGCTTCACCTCCAACACCACCCCCACCCGGTACCTGAAACGCGCCAAATCCCGTCATGCCTCGCGGGGTTTCTTTTGTCATTTCTGCGGAAGACGTTCCGCCTGTTCCGCCCCCACATTCTCCCTTGGCACCACCTTCAGGACGGCTTGCTGAGTTCAAACCCGTTGGCCAAAGAGCATTATTTCCACTGATATTCAGTGTGCCTTCAATTTGAACGTTGCCATTTGCATAAATCACCAAAGGACTGTCACCACGTCCACGCAACTCCGACCCGGACTTAATCGTGAAATCTCTGCAATTAAGAACACCATCCTGCAAGGTAAACAAAGTGTTGTTGGTGTCGGTAAAAAAAGTTTGGCCATCCGTAAAAATTTCTTGATAGCCACTGTTCAAAAAGAAATCCTTTGAAGTAAAAGTGCCCGGGAACTCAAAGCTAGCGCGCACGTATCCCTCCCCAGTCGTTGCCATTGGCATGGGGTAAGCAGCATCTAAATCTAAACCACGCGTGTCATTGAAGTTTTCGGTGAATTCATCCACAACTTCGGTGACGTTCCAGGGCGTCGTGCTGTCGTCAAAATAATCCTCCAGAGTGGGAAGCGCAAAATCTGGCCACACCTGATCCTCAATATTCCCGTTACCGGCAATATCCAAAAGTTCCCTTCGAACCACAACGCGTAAAGCACGGCCGGGAGGGAGGATGCCGGCAACGACAAAAGAAACTTCGGCACGTTCCTTGCAATTGTCCGTCAAGGAAACCATTCCTGGAATTAAATTAGTCGATGGAAAGTTAACGTCTCCAACAACTTGGTCTGCGGGAACATCCGAGTAAAGGATGTAAATATTCTCTAAATTAATATTGCTGGAACGACCATCTAAAGATTGGTCAAAAGAAAGAATAATGTTGGGGTCGGGATCTATGAATAAATTGAGATTCCCTGGGAATCGCACTCCGGAGCTCGGAATTAACTTCGGTGGTGTTGGCAAATCATCCATAAACAAGGATGGACCTTGGCCAAGAGGAGTAGAAAACTGACGGGAATAGCCCAGAGCCAAAGGGCGCCCAAGTGCATCACGAACGGCGCTACCCGACAACGTGTCCTGCCCAGGCAGCACCATGGTGTACTGCGTGCCTTCAGGGTAAAAACCACCATTCGTGTTGTCGCTGTTATTCGGACAAGTAGGGCGGAAAAGGACAATTCGGTCTTCGGAACCTTCTTCAAATTCAAAGCTACCCGTTACGGGTGGAATGGAATAATCATCCGTCACGAATGAAATCGAGCCAAACCCAACTGAATCTGGATCTAGTGGATCACTAAATTCAATTTCAATGACTCGATTCAACTCCCAGGTCGCATTGTCCGGCAGATTGGAGCGAATCACACGGAATTGCCCTTCTGAGCCACTTCCAGCACTAGAACCTGAGCCAATGCCATCCCCGAGGCTATCTCCAGGGATGCAAGAAGAAGCCAAAAGCGCTCCAAAGAGAGCAAAACCGCCAGAAAAGCGGGACAGAATGTGGATACCTGTGAGATTCATGGGTGTTTCTATTCTAAGGGTCTTTAGCCCAAGGGCCGACTTCTTCCCTGCAATTTCTGTACCAACCTGAATTACCCCTGTAACCCTAGTAATTGTGCGATTTTGTACAAAAATGTGCGAAATCGCACGCTTCGCCCCCCCTTTTTCCCCTTAGACTTCCCTCATGCTCACCTTCTTCGCCGCCCTCCTCCTCCAAAGCCCTCAAATCACCCCCCACCCATTCGTTCAACATCAACGAGTGGAAGTTCGTGCCAATACGTTTACCTCGAACCGGCAAATGGATCCGGCTTTAGCGGCAGGGCCGAAAGGGGATTTCTTCGCGGTATGGGACAGCCGACGCCAAGAACATGGGACATTCGGGGTTTTTGCGCAGCTTTTGGACCCCCTCGGCCGCCCCATTGGCACTGAAATCCATGTCAATGAATTCCTGCCAGACCATCAGATTAAGCCGTCCGCGGCTTTCGCGCCGGACAACACTGCTTGGGTCGTTTGGAACTCCATCGGTCAAGACGGAGACCGTGGTGGAATTTTTGCGCGGCGCTTTGGATGGGTAGAGACGGAGCAAGAAGCGGGAGAAACGCAACGCCATTTCCAGGCGCTTGGCCATGAATTTCCCATCGCCTCAGATCCATTCGGAGACCAAGGCCAACCATCTGTGCACATTCATTCCGGTGGAAATGTTTTAGTGACCTGGACCGATGCAGATCAAACCACACGCAAAGTTATGGGCCGACGCTTTTTCTCAAATGGGGCGGCGGATGGTCTGGAATTTCAAATTGGCTCCGCAAATCAGAGCCAAGATTGGTTGCCCACAGCGGCAAGTTTAGAACAGGGGTGGGTCGTTGCATGGGGAGAATCCCTTCAAGAACGATTTCATCTTCAAGGAAGGTTGATTCCTCTTCAAGGAGAACTCACGCAAAAGCCATTCGCACTCCACCAGTCCAATCAGCAGAAAAATGTTGAGCCGACGATTGCCTCCAACGGTATGGACCGCTTTGCTGTGGCTTGGATGTCCGCAAAAACGGGAAGTGATTACGGCGTCATGGCGCGAACCTTCCACGCTGATGGCACGCCGTCGGCACCGGCATTCTCCGTGGATGCTGGAGGAGAGGGTTATCAAAACGGTGCGTCCGTTGCCATGCACTCCGACGGAAGATTTGTGGTTGCCTATAACGACAATGGCCTTCTTACCGAGCACCACAGCGTGCATCGCCCAAGTCGCCCCGTCAATATTCGCGCCCAAGCATTCACCGCCGACGCCAATCCCATTGGTGCATCGTTCCAAGTCAATCAGGCTTCGGAAGGGGAACAAAACATGCAAGTCGGCTTGGTCAGCACACACATGCTTTGGACAGACCTGGATCAACTTGCCTTCATCTGGCATGGCAACCTGCTTGGTGACAAACGTGCTGCTGGAGTCACCTTGTTCGCCGATGCCCGCTTAAATCCGCCGGCTCCCCTCGCTGTAGAGCCTATGGCCGCAGCCTTGGACATCCCCCTTCTTGCCGTCATGGAAAAGTCAGAGAAGCCTTACTATGACCCATTTTTCGTTCCCGGGCCTAAAGTCCCAGGACCCCCACCAAGAGGGTCAACCTTTGGTTTTGAGGCCATTTCAAGCACAGGGTGGACCCCACCTGACCCAGATCTGGCTGTAGGGCAGAATCATATTGTGGGCGTTGTGAACGGTGAAATTGCCATCTTTACAAAAAGCGGTTCAAAAACGTTCAACCAATCCCTAACCGGATTTTGGGCTGGCCAAGGTGCTGGTGGTTTTGTCTTTGACCCTATTGCGGTTTATGACCCGCACACGGAACGCTTTATTGTTGCTGCTGCGGATGGCGCAGGAACTAATGATGCTATTTGCATTGCCATTTCGAAATCAACTGACCCGAATAGTGGATGGCACAAATTTCGATACCGAGTAGATTCCACATGTGGCTTCCTTGACTTCCCCAACATGGGCATAGACCAAGACACCATTTACATCACGGGTGACTGCTTCGGTTCTCCTGGCGGAAACCGTATCTTCATGTTTGACAAAAATTCCATGGCAAATGGACAAACCCCAAATATGAAACAGGTCTTAACTTCTTCGAGCTTGGTCTCTTTAGGGGCTTCAAAAAATTACAATCTGAATGCGCGGGGGAAGGTGGGCTATTTTGCATCCACGTGGGCGGCTTCCTCCAATACAAAAATGATGTTGGAGTCCATCACTAATGCAAACAGCAGCCCGCAACTTCATCAAATCCAAATTGACCTGCCGCAAAAGTACAACCAGCCCCCCGGCGCAGACCAACTGGGCACCTCAAATCGTGCCTCCACGATTGACTACCGCGTAAAAAACGGGGTCGTGCGCAATGGATCTCTTTGGATTTGCCATAACTCGGGACACGCAAACACAGCACGCGTTCGGTGGTATGAATTTGCACTCAACGGTTGGCCACTGTCCGGGAATGACCCAACACTCGCACAATACGGCACGCTAAATCTTGGCGTCGGCGAGCACAATTGGTTCGGGGATATCCACGTGGATGCCAATAACAACGTGGTGATTGCATTCAATCGCTCTTCCTCCAATCAGTATATTTCGGTGGAATATGTTTACCGAGAAGCTGGCGACCCCATGGGCACCTTCGGCGACCCCATTCAACTTCAAATCAGTTCTTCCCCTGAAACGGGTTCCCGATGGGGAGATTACAGCGGCGTTGATGAAGATCCCGCAAGCCCGGGAACTTTCTGGAATCATCATGAGTACCGCACTTCCGGATGGCGCACCTGGATTGGCATGCTCGGTCCTTCGTATGACCTTTTCCTCTCCATGAGTACGCTCATTGGCGGGTTTGCCGCCCGCATGACCGTGGAAGGGGCACAACCTGGTGAAAAGGTTTTTGTCGTCGGCTCTTTACGTACTGGATCCCTTTGCCCACCTGCTCTAGGCACACTCTGCTTAGGCCTAGGTACATCGGCTGTACTCTTAGGCTCCGGTCTGGCTAATGCATCTGGCATTGCAACGATTGACGTCAATGTGCCTTCGGCGTACGTCGGCCATACCGCCTATACCCAAGCCGTCATCGTGCGCGGGGCGGGGGGAATGGATTCGGTGAAGTCAAACCTTGCAAGCGGAGAAATATTCTAAACTTGTCCGGTGGAGTTTCCACGCCAATCTCGTGTCTCTGGTCTCCATCAGCCGGCAACTTGCCGACGCCGTGGACCGGCTCTCTTTTCCAGAGCCGGTCGCCTGTGTTTACAACCCATTGCAATATGCAAGGCAATCTCATGAGCGCTTTTTGGATTACGGAAAACCAGGTGTCCCCAACCTGCTCTTAGGCATGAACCCAGGACCTTGGGGCATGGCACAAACAGGCGTTCCCTTCGGAGAGATAACTGCCGCGCGCGATTGGCTACAAGTGGAAGCGCCCGTCAAACCGCCTAGAAGACAACACCCGAAGCGACCGATTGAAGGGTTTAATTGCACGCGGTCGGAAGTGAGCGGCCGACGACTTTGGGGATGGGCGCAAAAGAATTTTTCTTCTCCGAGAGATTTTTTTCATAGATTTTTTATTTTGAATTACTGTCCCTTGGTCTTCATGGAGGAGAGCGGAAAAAACCTCACACCAGATAAGTTGCCCGCCGACATCCGCGCCGAACTTTTTGAGTTATGCGACACAGCTCTCCAGCAGACTGTGGACTATTTGCAACCAAAGCAAATGATTGGCGTTGGACAATTCGCACTTAAAAGAGCCAAGATAGCACTGCCAAACCATTCTCTGCTATTTGGGAGCATTCTCCATCCAAGCCCCGCAAGCCCCGCCGCGAATCGTGGTTGGGAAGAACAAGTAGAAAAGCAATTGGCCGAACTCGGTGTTATGAAGCCATGAGAGTGATTACCCTGAATATGAATGGGATACGTGCAGCAGCGCGCAAAGGTTTTTTCGAGTGGCTCCCCCATCAGAAAGCCGATGTCATTTGCCTACAAGAAGTCCGAATCCAAGAACATCAATTCACCGAGGAAATGCGAAACCCTCCTGGATTTCACGCGGAATATTTCCTGGCTGAAAAACCAGGCTACAGCGGAGTGGCAATCTACTCACGACAAAAGCCGGACCGCGTTCGCCGTGGCATTGGGTGGAAGGAAGCGGACCAAGAAGGACGGTTTCTCCAAGCGGACTTCGGGAACTTATCAGTAGTTTCCCTGTACTTGCCATCGGGATCTTCCGGTGAGCTTCGGCAAAACTTCAAGTTTCAATTCATGAATCAACTTTATACCTGGATGAAAGGCAAGCGAAAAAGTCGGCGCGAGTTTTTAATTTGCGGAGATTGGAATATTGCCCACACAGAAAAGGACATCAAAAACGCGCGGGGTAATCGAAATAATTCGGGCTTTCTCCCAGAAGAACGCGCGTGGATGACTGAGGTTTTGGACGAGCTTGGGTGGGTAGACACCTACCGCCACCTCCACCCCAATGCCGAGGGAGACGGTTACTCCTGGTGGTCGAACCGCGGTAATGCTTGGGCAAACAATACAGGCTGGCGTATTGACGCTTTACTGGCCACACCTAATCTGGCCCTAACTTCTTTAAAGGCAATGGTTTACAAGGACAAGAGGTTTTCCGACCACGCGCCAGTTTTTCTTGATCTGAAATCCACAATCGAATACTTTGTACAGTAGGCTTATCGTGTAAAGTGGGTTCCCCGTTCTGATTCTCAAATCCCCCTCTTCCTTAGTTCCTCACATGAAAAAAATCTTATCTGTTGCAACGGTCTTATTGGCCGTTTCCCTCATGGCTCCTGCTGTTTCTGCGCAAAGCCAATATTCCCTCACCATTGACACCCCGGCTTCCTACTTCGATTTTGGTGGTGATTCTAGTGTTGGCCGAATCAGAGGAACTCCTGGATATTTTAATATGGGGGGGGCCCTTGATTTGAATCTCAATCCAGCTGCGGGTCCATTCACTACGGGTGAATTCATAAGCGCCGACATGGTGACCGTGCCCAACGTGCTCTACGCAAAGGTTAATAATGTTTTCAGTTGGCTGCCTCCATTGGCGGAAATAGAAATCCACGACGCCAACTTCAAGCTCACCAGTCCGCAGTTCAATTTGGACACTTCTGGGACTTGGTCGACCGACGTCATCATGTGGCCTTTGGGTGGATACATTGTGACTATTCCATTAGTAGGGAGCACGACAACAGTCAACCTTACTGACACCGGACCGACGGACCCGACCCCTGTCAGTGGCAACCTTTCTGTATCTGGCAGCACCGTCATTTTGGACTTGCCCATTGACCTAGTAATCGCTCAGGATGATGGCGCTGGTAACTGGGCCGTCTTGGATCTTGCCGGCACCCTCTACGCCACAGCTCCTGTCCAGGCCGACGTCCTGAGTTTAAGCGTCAACGCCTTGACAGCAGGAAACACGGGTGCATTCTCGGCAACGAGCGGGTCAGCCAATGCCCCCATCTGGTTGGCCTATGGCATGTCCCTAGGAACCACCACAATCCCTCAGCTTGGTGTAGATTTGGGAATCAATAACCCAACCCAAGCTGGCAACCGGGCTACCACAGACAGTAACGGTGACGCAAATTGGTTCCTCCCCATTCCAGGATTTGCGGCGGGCTATACGGTCTACTTTCAGTGCTGCCAAGTAGGTGAAGCTTCCAATGTCGTGACCTCCGCGATTCAGTAAGAGACATCCATCTCTTTCAAGCTCCGGTGCTAATGCACCGGAGCTTGTTTCATTTTGCATCCGAGTCACACCGTTTCTGGGCTAAAAGGCCCTCTTTTCCAAGAAAATAACGACATTAAAACTAGGAACGACACTAAACCGCCGGCTGGGGGAATCGCTATAGTTCCCCCTGTTCGCGCTCCTCGCGCCTCCCCCAATCCCCCAGAAATGAAGTACACCGTTTCCCTTCTTGCTCTCGCCTCCCTCGTTGCAGGCGGGTGCCAATCTCATCCTAATGGCCATAATCTTGGCCCGATCTTCGCCCCGGGCTCCGTCCATACCAGCATTGCCATTGGAAGCAATGTTGGGGAAATTGTCGGCGTTGGATTTGACGGAGTACTAAACGACACGGTGGACCCGTCCTCACTTGCAGACTCTACCGGTATCAGTTTTGCTGGCTCTTACGGTACCTTCATGACAGAGTCCATGGAAATGGGAGCAAGTCTTTCTTACGGCATGCATACCACGGAACTCAAATTCAGTGGAGCCGTCGACGACGTCCGCACCTTGGATACCCCAACGTCCGAAGACAGCACGTCTTTCAGCGGAAGCGCGTACACCCGCTATTACATACCACTCGACTGCCCCGTCCTTCCTTGGGTACAGGGCAACGTCGGCTATGCCATTACAGACGTCTCGGAAGTGGAAGCTGATGGCTTCGTCACAGCAGGTTCTATCGGGATGACTTACTTTGTCAGTGACATCCACGCCCTGGAACTGAGTGCTCAATTAGCACAAACTTGGGCCACCGACACGACTGCGGACTTCGGCGTATTCTTCGGCTACTCCATCTTTCACTAAGCTGTCTTTCATGAAGGAGCTGGACTTTTTCAAGTCCAGCTCCTTCTCTTTTGTATCCTGCTTTTATCCATGATTTTCCCTTCAGCCCTTTTTCTTCTTGCGGCCTTCCTTCCACAGCAAGACCCCACAGCCGCTCGCCCACCCAAGATGGATCATGTGGTGGTCATTTCCGTTGACGGCCTAAGAAGTGATGCGTTCCTAGCTCTTGACAAAAAGGCCACTCCCAATTTTCACCGATTGATGCAAGGCGCTTCTACCTTCAACGCACGCCCTGACCCAAACTACTCCGTCACGTTACCCAATCACGCCGGCATGCTCACAGGACGCTTTGCCGACGGGAAAGAAGGCCATGGTTGGACGAAAAACAATCTCCCAAGAAAGGGGGACATCCTTTCTTGTACCAGCATCTTTCATCTTGCTCGCCAAGCGAACATCCGCACAAGTCTCTTTGCCACGAAAGGGAAATTCATTCTCTTTCAAAACTCTTGGCCAAAAGAAATCAACACTTTCCAAGTAGGGCCCTACAAAGATGAAGCTAGCGTCGGCCCACTTCAAAGCATGGTGACACAAGGCATTCTTGCTCAACTTCGCACAACTTCCCGCACACTTATTTTTGCACATTACCTCGGCCCTGATGTAGCTGGCCATCGACACGGCTGGAACCTCACCAAAGATTCCAAATACCTGCAATCCATCCAGGCCGTCGATGCCGAACTCGGACTTCTTTTCCAAGAGCTTGACCGAAACAAAGACCTACTTCAGAAAACGGCCATCCTTCTCACTTCCGACCACGGCGGCGGAGCCCCCCACAAAAATCACCATGGCATTCCCAATATGTGGGTCAACCTCATCATCCCTTTCTTCGTTTGGACTCATAGTCTTCCAAAACAGGAACTCTATGTCCTTAATACGCAAACAAGAAAAGACCCGTCCATTGGCAACCCTGGCCCAGAGGTCGAGGTGCCGCCTATCCGAAATAGCGGGGTCGCCAACCTAGCCCTCGCTCTCCTCGGACTTCCTCCTATTTCTGGATCCACGGTCAATCCTCAACAAAACCTGCGCATTCAATGAGCAACGATTGCCTGCTTGCCATTGACCAAGGAACAACAAGCTCCCGTGCCATCCTTTTTTCCGAAGACGGCCGCACCCTAGCCACAGCACAAGAAGAACTTCCTCAGCATTATCCAAAACCCGGATGGGTGGAACACCATCCAGAGGACATCTGGAAGCACACGCTCAAAACCGTGGCTGAAGTCCTGGAACAAGGCGCACCCAAGGCCGTCGGCATTGCGAACCAACGAGAAACGGTGGTCGTTTGGAACCGAGAAACATCACAACCCATCTACCCGGCCATTGTTTGGCAAGACCGACGAACATCGCAATGGTGTAAAGAGAACAAAGAAAAGGACGAAGCCTGGATTCAATCCAAAACAGGACTTCTCTTTGACCCTTATTTTTCTGCCTCAAAAATTCGATGGATCCTCCAGCATGTCCCGGAGGCACAACAACAAGCAGAGGCTGGAAAGCTTGCCGTCGGAACGGTGGATACTTTTCTTCTTTGGCGCTTAACGAATGGAAAGGTACACGCCACCGATGCCACGAACGCATCCCGCACTCAACTGTTTGATTTAAAAACGCAAAATTGGTGCGACGACCTCCTCTCCTTCTTCGGTATTCCCCGTTGCATGCTCCCCGAGGTCAAAGATAGCGCGGATGACTTTGGGAATATCGGCGAAGGACTTCCTGGCGAAGGACTTCCCATCACTGCCATCCTCGGAGATCAGCAGGCTGCTCTATTCGGTCAAGCTTGTTTTCAAAAAGGACAGGCTAAAAGCACATTCGGGACGGGTTGTTTTCTCCTTGTGCACACAGGGGAGCAAATTGTTCCCTCCCAAAGCCGTCTCCTCACCACGGTCGCCTGTCGCCTCCACGGGAAACCAACCTTTGCCATAGAAGGAAGTGTTTTCAATGCGGGAACCACCGTGCAATGGCTCCGCGATCAAGCCGGAATGATTTCCGATGCAAAAGACACGGAAGCCTTGGCTCAACAAGCAGATGATGCGCATGAAGTGCACTTCATCCCCGCTTTTACTGGGCTAGGTGCGCCTTGGTGGTCCGCAAATACCCGAGGCGCCATCCTTGGGCTTTCTCGAAACACCGGCGTGGCTGAGATTGTCCGCGCCGCACTGGACGCCGTTTGTTTTCAGACTAGAGATTTACTGGAAGCCTCGCAAGCCGACGGCGCCCCGCTCCCGCAAAGTCTGCGCGCCGACGGTGGCATGATGCAAAATCAATGGCTTGCACAACGCCTAGCCGACCTCTTAGGTGTTCCTGTAGATATCCCTCAAACGACCGAAGCCACCGCAAAAGGCATTGCTCAACTAGCCGGACTTCACCACGGAATGTCGAAAGGGCTCAATGACTTTGAAAATCAGTGGGTACTCAAGAAGCGCTATAACCCAACTATGAACAAAGAAGAAAGAGATTTACGCCACGATTCTTGGCAACGCGCGGTCAATCAAATAAAGGCTTAGATTGATTTCCCAAAACTTGTTCCAGTAAACCTTCTAAACGTTCTCTGGTCGCGGACTCCATAGACAAACTTTCCAAAGCCATGCGGCATTCCTTTTCGGCCTTCTCCCATTTTTCCTGCGCAATCAGCAAGAGGACATAACCAGGCCGCAATGCATTTGGAACGGAAGAGCCCCCTTCCCCCCGCGCGAAAAACCCCAAGAGCGCCTCTTCGTAATACCTCTCTGATTCTGACAACAGCCCCTTCTTGCGAAGAATATTGGCCAGGTTTCCTGCCGCAATCAGTGTATTAGGATGAAGCGCTGGAAGCACTTGTTTCCGCAAGACCAATGCCTCTCGCGCAAACGGTTCCGCTTGATCGTAGTCTTTTTGTCGCGAAAATAAAACAGCCATATTCGCCATCGTGCTCAACGTGTCAGGATGTCCCTTTGGAAGTACACGGCGTCGGCCTTCCAACACTTCACGGAACTTCTGCTCTGCCTCTTCGTAACGGCCCAGCTTTGTGTAAACCGAGGCCAAGTCATGAAGACTCGTCAATGTTTCTGGGTGAAGAGGAGAATGTTTCCGAGAGCGAATTTGCACCTCAGATAAAATCAACGGCTCCGCTTCGGTAAGCCGATTTTGACGGAACAAAATTGCGAACAAGCCATTTTGAGTGTCCAAGGTCCGATCATCCTCTTCCCCGAAACGAGTGCGTTGCTCACGAAGCAACTCCGCTAAAACATTCCCCTGCCCATCCTCACCTTTGCTCCAACGAATGTAGCCCAGCAGCCCTTTAGCCTCGAGGGCTTGATCGGACTCGGCATCAAGGAAATCCATCGCCGCCAATAATTCTTTCTCTGCTCCAGCGTAAGCACCCTGCAAAACAGAAAGTCGAACCTTCTCCAATGCCCACTCAAAAGACTGTGGGGTCATCGCGCGGGCCAATAAAGGCTCTGCTGCAGAATAATCCCCAACGGACCGGTAAACCCGACCTAATGTGCCAAAAACACGTGCCTTCATCGGGGCTTGATCCCTAAAGGAAACATTCGCCTTCTCAACACCGACTTCGAGAAGGGACCGTGCTGAAGTCGAGGCGTCGGCAGTTTGAAAAACGTCGACAAGGAAATGGAGTGCCTGCGTTGATGCATTAGCCTCTAGTAAAGCTTCTTCCTTGGCAAGCCAAGCATGTTTTTCGACGGCCTCCTTTTCCGCGCGGCTCGACACATTCTTCCACGCCAAACCTCCAATCAATACCGTTGCGAACAGACAGCCTGCCATCGATGCACTTTGAACAGGGTGGCGACGCATCCACCGAGAAGCGCGGGCCAAAGGAGAAGGAGGCTTTGCTTGCACCGTTTCGCCGTGAAGGAATGCGGATAAGTCATCCGCGAAATCTTGCATACTGAGATAACGATTTGCGGGACTCTTCTCTAAAGATTTCAAACAAATGGCAGAAAGGTCTTTCGAGATTTTTGAACGAACAGAAGATGGTGACGGTGGATCCAAAAGTAAAATCTTCTCCATCACCTGCGCCAACGTGTCCCCGTCAAAGGCTCTGCGCAATGTCAGCATTTCATAAAGAGTGGCGCCCAAAGAAAAGATATCGGTGGATGCGCCAACACGTAATGAGCCCGCTGCAACTTGCTCCGGAGACATTGTGTAGGGGGAGCCTACGCCGGGAGCCAAGTGGTCCGGCAAGCCGTCGGCGATACTGGCCAAGCCGAAGTCTGCAATTTTGGGAACGGCTTCAGGAGTCAGCAGGATATTAGCTGCCTTGATATCTCGATGCACGACGCCGGCCTGGTGCGCTACGGCCAGAGCTTCCGCAATCGGCAGTAAAAGACGTGCGCATGCTTTTCCATAACCCTCCGTCAACGCCGACGCCTTCCGAGCTCTTGCCAGCCAATGCAACAGTGTCTGCCCGCCCTCAACTAACTCTTGCGCTAAATAAGGGATACCCTCGGCCTCTCCAACGGCAAAAACCTGCACAATCGATGGGTGCTGTAATCGGCCCCCCGCCTGCGCTTCTCGCTGAAAGGCCGTTCTCTCTTTTTGAGACGGTGAAGTGCTGCTCAGCAACTTGACCGCAACCCGACGTCCTAGAGAGAGCTGTTCGGCCTCCCAAACTGTCCCTGCACCGCCTTTCCCAAGCTCTTTCATGAGACGGAAGTCCCCTAGAACACGCAGGTTAGGGTAATTGTCTTGATTCGGGTCAAATTGTGCTTCTTCCACCTTGTTCTATGGTACCTTGAAGCCAGAGGGAAATCCTTCCCTACCGGAGATTCTCATGATCAAAAAATCCTTCACGACACTAATTTTAACAGCATTTGCTGCTGCCCTTATGGGCGCGCCAGCGGGTGCCGCCCCACAATGATGCCCACCTAGTGGACCCGCCGGTGGCGGGGGTTATGGTGGTGGTGGATCTTATGGAGGCCCCGGAGACGGTGCTGGCGGCGGTGGCGGTGGAGGAATGACTCCAGGTGCCGCACCCGCAACCCCTGCAGCGCCGGCTGGGCCCGCAGGCGTCACCCCAGGTGCCGGTGGCGGTGGTGGAGCTGTTTTCATTCCACAACATGGAAAAACAACCCGAGAACTCTTGTTTATTGATTGGGACTACCCGGTTTACCAAGTCAAGAAAACGGCGGGTGCCGAAGGCAACGATGGACAAACCGTTGCGGTTTCCGTGGACAAAGCACTTCCGCGAGAAAAGGCTCTTTGGTATCTCGCCGAGGAAGATCAACGCCCTCTCTTGATTTTACGGGAATGTGAATTCTGCAATGGAACCGATGACGCTCTTCTCAGCACTTCCACGGGAAATGAAAAAACCTTTCTCCTGTCTAAATGGTTTCACTGCGTCAAACTTCCGACGCACGTGCTGAAAGAAGATCACCCCTTCACCAACTTGTTTGAGAACAAGAAAAAAACGCCTCACCTTTTTGTTTGCAGCGCCGACGGCTCTAGTGTCATTCCTTTGAAAGGGGACCAGGCACAAGGAGAACTTTGGTCTGCAATGAGCGATATTCTTGCTAATGACTACAAGAAAGACGCGGATACTTCTGTCAAGAACCTCATGAAAATCTTGGCTGAGTACGATCACATCGACTCCATGGAAGACCTCTACCAAGAGAAAATCCAAGCTGAAATTGAGAAGCGTGGACCAAAATCGTCTAAGTTGCGAAAAATGCGTGCAAAAGTGAAAACTTACAGCAACCGCAGAGATCAGCTGAAGAAGGAAGAGGCGAAGTTGTTTGAGCTTGGCTTAATTCCAACTGCTCCAAAAGTCGCTTCCAAGTAAATTCTTGAAAAGCCTTGCTCGGCTTGCCCTCGCTGCGCTTTTCGTTTTACTCTCGCAGACCTCCCTCTTAGGGAGGTCTGCTTTTTTTGATCCTCTTCTGGCTGCCCAAGAGGAGGAGAAAGAAAAGCTCTGGAAAAAAGATCCCTATACGGAAAATGACCCTGAGAAATGGAAGGCGGCGGGGTACACCGACTTCGGAAGATTTCTCTGGGCTGGGGATCACGGCACCACGCAAATTGAAAAAACACTTGGGGCTGTTGAAATTATATGGCTCGAAACAGAGCATTTTCAATTAGGGTGCTCGTTAAACTCCTACAAGATTCCGCCTGACAAGATTCAAAAGAAAAAAATTCTTGCCGAACTTGACAGGCTCCGGGAAAAGCTCCCCACCATTCCAAAAAAGGTAAGGGTTCTAAACCCGTGGCTTCGGGCGCACCTCTACGCACAACGCCTAGAAGAACTTTGGGCTGAATACACGGGACTACTAGGAGTTTCGTTGTCTGATTTCCCCGACAAACCCGGAAGGCTCGTCAAGGGCCATTACATGGGCGAAGGGAAGTACCTCGGCCAGAAAAATAAATTCACGGTCATGATTGTCACCAAGGAATCGACCTTGGGGCGGTACTGTGAACGCTTTGCGAACGCCTATGCCCATGGTGGATCGAAAACGCACAACTTCGCCGAATCAGGAAGCCTCTTCTATGGCACATGTACGGAGCTTGCCGAAGGCTACCTCTCGGATGATTCTCGCCTTCATTGCAATGTTATTTTTGGTGTAACGAAGAATCTGCTCTTAGGGCTCAAAGGCTACATCCACTCTCTTCCGCTTTGGTTCACCGAAGGACTTGCTCATTGGTACGTAGATCAAATTGATGAACGCTATCACATGTTTTCTAAGACCAAAGAAACATTCCCGAATGGGAAGAAACTTTGGAAGTGGCGGCCCCGGATTAAAAAACTTGCCAAATTTGGTCCGGAAGCATATCCATCTGGGAACCGACTCTTTGAGTGGTCTGATTTAAACACATTGGCAATTTCGCACCACATGATGTTTTGGTCCAAAGTGGACTACCTCCTGACCAATCAAAAAGAGGCGTTCGGGAAATTCATTCTTGGCATGAATGATCGAATTTTTCAGCCTGGGGTGCCTGCAAATATAGAAAAAGTTCTCAAATATCAAAAGCAACTCTTCACGGAAGCCTTCGGCGTGGATTATGAGCAATTCGAGGCGCTATGGGCTGACTGGGTACTGGACGAATATCCCACAAAATAGGGCTTCCTAGGGTATCCTTGAAGGTCATGCTGAAGTCGTGGACCTCCCCCTCCTTAGCTCTCCTTGTGGGAGCCTTGCTTTCCTCTCCTGCCTGGGGGCAGGTGATTGTGCTTGCCGAGGACTTTGAAACCCTTCCTTTCCCCCCACCTGGCTGGACCGAAGTTCAATCAGGGGCATCAACAAATGGATGGACTGCGGGCTATAAATTATTTGGCACTGCGGCATGGCATGACGATTTACTTGGAAGTAATGACAATTCCTTAATTTCGCCTCCCATCAATCTATTACCTCTTCCGAATCAAGCCTGGATGCATTGCCTACAGGCCGTTCGCTTTGCCTCCTATCGAGACAATCATTCGGTTGAAGTATCGTTAGACGGTGGCATCACATTTCAAATCATTCACGATGATGTAGAAGGGGATACGAACATGGCCTCTTTGGACCTAGACTTGTCCTCCTACGCGGGTCTGAATGGAGTTCTCCTCTCCTTTCGCTACACCGGAGACAATGCCTCAGAATGGTGGGTTGATGAAGTTGTCGTCAATGACATTCCCGGTAATATTTTACAGACAGAAAACAACCCAGCAACGGATCACTCCTACCATCTTCTTGCGCCTTCCACTTGGGTGCAAGCGCAAGCCACCGCCGAAGCGCTGGGAGGAAATTTAATCACCATTGACGACGGTGCGGAACACCTATGGGCGGTGCAAAACTTTGGTTTTGATGCCACGGGAGCACGCCGTGCTCTTTGGACAGGACTCAATGACCTTAACACGGAAGGCATCTTTGAATGGGTGGACGGCTCCAGCGTTTCTTATGTCAATTGGGCACCTGGCGAGCCGAGTGCTGCCAGTGCTGATGAGGATTATGTCCTCCTTGACGCCACAGATGCACAATTCCGATTCAATGATGCAAAAAATATCAATTACGGGACATTAGTTGGCGGTGCACTTTTTGGAATTGCCGAGGTCTACATGCCCACCCCCGTTTATTCCATCAGCAATTTAGTGGCCGGGAGCACGGCGACTTTCCTTATCGAACACTGCCAAAGGTTGGATGAATGTGTTATCGCCTACTCTATTTCTGGTAGCGGGCCAACGACAACATGGTATGGCCTTGTGGATCTGAGCATGCCTATCCGCGCTCTCCCCACCCTTACCGCAGATGCCACGGGAACGGCAAGCATTGATATCCAAGTCCCCCTTGCGTTGACCGGAGTGCCCGTATATTCTCAGGCTCTTATCGTTCGCGTAAATGGCGACACCGTTCTTACGAATTCCTTAGTCACCATCATTCAATAATACTGGGGCTTCTTCTCTTCACCGTTACCTTTTCTCAGGGGTATACCTTGACGGGAAACACGCGCTTTGAAGGTATCGGAATGAACAAAATCTGCACCACAGTGATACGTAAACACTGAGACTTTCTAATCAACCAGCGTAACTACTCGTCTGTAGAGTCGTCGACCATGACGACACCGCCTTCATGGCCTCGGCCCCCTTCGTCAGTGGGGGTAATTTGGACATCCTCTCCATCACTCCCCCCAGAGCAAGAAGGAAGGAGAGCCAAGCAAAAAAGTAGCAAAAAGGATTTCGTCATGGAGTTTTACTAGTCTGAGGACTTTTAAAGTATATACTCCTTTTATGGGACTCACGTCGCTTCTTTTCCTTACTTCTTCTCTTTTCCTTGCCGATTCGGCCTCTTACACCGAGTTCACCCAAGGGGATCCGGAGAGATTAGCACTTATTATTGGCATTAACCAATATGAGCATAATGGTACGGATGATCAATGGAGAGACCTCACCGGCTGCGTCAATGATGCAGAAAGAGTCAAAAAAGTGCTCAAAAAGCGTTTCGGCTTTCAGGACAAGGATATTTTGCTCCTTACCGACAAGCAAGCTACGCATGAGGGCATCGTTCGTGCCTTTTATGACCACTTAATCCAAAAGGCCGGGAAAAATACCGAAGTCCTTTTTTGGTACTCCGGCCACGGCTCTAGAGTTCCCGATGGAAGCGGCATTGCAAGCGCTGAATATCAGGGAAAAGATTCCACTTTTGTCACCTTTAATAGTCGTTCCAAAGGAAACGGACACTCTTTTGATTTTACGGATGACGAGCTACATTCTCTCATTCGCGCACTGTGCGGAAAAACGGATCGACTCACCGTCATCACAGACTCCTGCCATTCCGGAGGTGTCACCCGAGGCCCTGCAGGCCGAAGCTCTCGGGCAGCCAAGGCCGGCAGCCAATCCCTCACGTTCAATGACATTGAATCGTTCTGGCCATCCGCGGTTCCTTTCTTAGAAGATGGCGATGTCCGACGTAATGCCCCCTTGAGTTATGTGCACATCGCGGCGTGCTCTTCCATCGAAGAAGCCGAAGAAATTGAAGTGAAAGATTCTCGGGGCCGTGCGAGACGTTTCGGCGCGATGTCATTTTTTCTAACCCAGGCCTTGGAAAAAATGCCCAAAGGCACCACTTACCGTGAGCTTGCGAAGCAAGTCGGATTGCAAGTGAATACTTTCTTTGAAGGGCAAAACGTCCAAGCAGAAGGAAGTATTGACCGAGTTATTTTTCAAGGTCAGTTTGCCGACCCCCCCCCTGGTTTCGCTGCCGTCGCAGATCCTGAAGCTCGTTTCCCTTTAGAAATTGAAGGAGGGTCTATTCACTTTTTGCGCAAAGGATCCATCATGAAAATGATTGACCCTGTAGCCGACAAAGTTCTTGGAAATGCAAAAATTACACGGGTTTACTCGGAGTCGGCCCAGGCAAAATGGGTAGGTGAAGAGCCAAAGTTTGCCCAAGCAATGGGGCTCCGTGCCATTGAAATTGAGCGGCCTGTGGGTGACGACCCCGTTGTCCTCTTCGTGGACCAAGGGAAATTAGAAGATGAAATTGTTGCGCTCCTCCAAAAAGAAGGGGCTGGTGTCGTGGAGATTCAAAGGGAGCCGGGGCCTGGCGTGGATTACCAGCTCTTCCCTCCACATGGGGATGCTGGGCTCTTTCAAATGTGGACAACCACAAGTAGCCTTCCGCTCTGGGAAGAACAAAAAAAGAGAAGTCGCGCGGAAAATATTTCCCGTGGTGTTCTCCTGGCGCTGAAACAAGAAATAAGGTTTAAGCAAATTCTCAACTTAGCGAGTACGGGAAACTCGATGTCTATTTCGGCATCCTTCCAACCTATTTCGGATAAATCCCTTGAGGACCTGCGAGACAGTTATGATTTCACTTTTGCAAAAGCCCAAATACGCCATCAAGGGAGTCGAGGGGAAGACACCAATCATGAAGGCAATCAGGTTCTTGTCGACACCGAAGGTGACAATGTTTATGACATGGCTGATTTTGTCATCAACCTTCCCGGTGGCAAAGGCACAAAACCTATGCATGTCACCGTACTTTGCGTTAGTGAGAACCGAAGCATCACCATTGCTTGGCCGCCTGCCGAAGAGCGTGCCACAAACCTCATTGAACCAGGAGTGCCTAAACCAATTCAAATGATGGTTTACAGTGATCCGGACTGGCCACTGAGCCGGCCAATGAGAGACCGCTACCTCGTGATTGCCACGGAAAAGCAAGCTGACTTTAGCCCCTTCGTCAGCAAGAGTTCTCGTCTTGTCGCCAAGCCTAAAACCTCAGGAACAAGAGGAGGCGCGGACGGCATGCCGGATGTAGTCGCACAAGCGCTTATGGGCCGGCAAACTCGAGGCGGACGAAGCCTCAAGCCAAGAAGCGTCGGCTTTTCGATTCTTGCCGTCGACGCCCATATGGTTACGGAATAGGCACCTGCACGCTCACGGCACCACGGAAGTCGCCCACAGAAAAACCGGTCGCTTGATCGAGCGGATAGTGCTTTGCAAGATATGCTTTGACTCCTGTCTGGAAAGTGGCCGGGTTTCCATGGCAAGCGAGGCACATCTCCTTCATATAAATGGGGGTGATGTAACGGTAAACCTTAGAGCCATCTTCCCGAGTGACAATCTCACCGTGATCCGGAGCTGGGGTTTTTGCATCAAAAATAGATTGAGAATCCATCCAGGCTTTCTCGAAAGAATCCGGAGAATTCTTGGTGCTTTTCATTCTGAGCGCGGTGCGACGAATGCCAATGCCATGCTTAACGGCGTATTCGTTGGTCAAGCTTTGCGCAACAGAACCGCAAACACCCACAGCAGCAGCAGGGCCGTTTGCCTCTATTGACCCCTTGAGTTGCTGCCCCAGAAGGGTCATCAAGTCCTGTGCAGCATCTCGGGCTTGCAAAACGTGCTCGCCGGCCTCTGGGTCAAGCGCCGTTGGATGGAAAATTGCCTGAAAAGGTGTTTGCCGAAGTCGGGCTTCTTCTTGCGCCAGCCAAGTGGCTTTCTGCATGGAAAAATAAACCATGACAGAGACAGCAATCACCCAAAGGAGAAAAAAAAAGGCTTTTCGGCGAAATGACATCAATCAATCTCAACCAAGAAGGGAGCGGACACAATCAGACAATGCTTTGCCGTCGGCACGCCCCGCCACTTTGGGCTGAACGGCTTTCATTACTAAACCCATTTCCTTCATAGACTGGGCGCCGACCTCCGCAATAGCTTCTTGAACCAAGGCTTGGACTTCATCGGCGGATAAGGGCTGAGGTAAGTAATCCGCAAGAATGGCGACTTCCGCCAGCTCCGTTTCTGCCAATTCCAACCGATTGCCTTCGGTGTATTGCTCCGCAGCCTCCTTTCTCTTCTTGACCATGGTGCGCAAACAAGAAAGCATTTCTGAATCATCCAAGTAATCTGCAGGGGAAGTGACTTCTTTCGTTAATCCCTGGGTACCTTTCTTTTCAATACCCATATTCTTCAATTCGGCAATGATGGCACGGACAGTATTCAAACGAAGTTTGTCCTTTGCCCGCATGGCTTCCTTCATATCTTGAGTCAACTGAGTCAGCATGATGATGTCTTATTCTTTCGGGGTTTCTTCTTGAGTTTCTTCTTCAAAGGGAATTGCTGCCATACTGGCCAACTTGTCCCCCGTCTTCAGGTTCACCAAACGCACTCCTTGAGTAGCGCGACCCTGTTGTGAGATTTCATCCACCGCGGTGCGCACAAGCATTCCTCCAACGCTAGAGAACATCACGTCTTGGCAACGGCTGGCATTGCGCGCATTCACGACTTCACCGTTTCGTTCATTGGTTCGTATGCCGACAACCCCTTGAGATCCACGCTTGGTCAGGCGAAATTCACCAATTTGAGTTCGTTTTCCGTAGCCGTTTTCGCAGGCAATCAACAAGAGTTCATCTTCGTTGCCAACCACCATATCTACGACATGATCTTCCGCTTTCAGCGAAGCACCACGGACACCGGCCGCATTCCGACCCATAGCACGAGCGTCGGACTCTTTAAAGCGAACGACTTGCCCGCGAGCAGTACACAAAAGAACATGGTCGTCGGCGGTAACAAAACGTGTACCCACCAAAGAATCTCCCTCTTCTAACTTTGTGGCAATGATTCCATTGGAGCGTGGACGTGAATAGGCCTTAAGTTCCGTCTTCTTAATCTTCCCTCGCGCCGTAGCAAAGAGGACAAAATCAGCCTCCTCGAAAGTTCGCGTGGACAAGATCGAACGAATTTCTTCATCTGGGCCAATACCCTCCAAAAGATTCCTGATGGAACGCCCTTTCGCGGTGCGATCTAAGTCAGGTAAGCGGTAAACTTTGAGCCAATACAGGCGACCCTTATCCGTAACAATGAGGAGGTAGTCATGGGTGGAGCAAACAAAAAGGTGGCTCAGAAAGTCCCCGTCCTTTGCTTTGGACCCGGTGATTCCTCGGCCGCCCCGCGACTGAGCTCGGTAGGTGGTCGCCGGAGTTCGCTTGACGAATCCTTCTCTGGAAATGGTGACCACAACCGTCTCTTCTGTAATGAGATCCTCCGTCAGAATCTCATCTGCATCTTCTCCGATCTCCGTGCGCCTAGGACTAGCGTACTTCGCCTCTAGCTCATCTAAGTCCTCCCGAATCATATTAAAAACCAACTCGTCCTCGCTCAGCACACGAAGATACCAAGCAATGTCCGTCTTCAATCCTTCAATTTCCTCTTGAAGCTTATGCACCTCCAACCCGGTCAAACGACCCAGGCGCATGTCGACAATCGCCTGGGATTGAACGGACGAGAGAGAGAACGTTTCCTCTAGGGTGAGTTTCGCCTTTGCAGTGTCCTCAGATTTCTTAAGAATCTCTACGACTTCGTCAATAGCTTGAATCGCAATCATCAAGCCTTTTAAAATATGTAGACGGCGCTCTGCCTTCTTCAGTAAAAATTGCGTCCGCCGACAAATCACCTCAAAGCGGTGATCTTTATAGGCACACAGTAGCTCCTTCACGTTAAGCGTACGAGGACGCCCGTCCATCAATGCGGTATTTCGAATTGCGTAGGTGCTTTGGAGCGGAGTATGCTTGTAAAGAAGGTTTTCTACAACAAAAGGATCTCCATCTTTTTTCAACTCAATCACCAAGCGCATGCCCTGGCGATCCGACTCATCTCGAATATCAAAAATACCCTGGATTCGATCCGCCTTAACCTGATCCACGATTTTTTCAATGATGGCAGACTTTTCCTTTTCATAAGGAATCTCCGTAATCACCAGCTTTTGGCGGCCCTTGCCCCCTTTGGGCTCTTCGTGATGAATCCGCGCACGCAGTTTGACTTTTCCACGACCCGTATGAAATGCCGAATGAATTCCACCATGGCCACAAATGATGCCGCCCGTCGGGAAGTCCGGCCCCTGCATCACCGTCATGATTTCGGAGATGGTCGCTTCTGGATTATCCAGAAGCATGCGCAATGCATGAATGACTTCTTGAAGATTATGCGGTGGCAAGGCTGTGGACATGCCCACAGCGATTCCCTCAGAGCCATTGACGAGCAAGTTCGGGAAACGCCCAGGAAGAACCGTTGGCTCCGTGCGTGTTTCATCGTAGTTCGTTTTCAAGTCAACCGTTTCTTTATCCAGATCCACCAACATTTCTTCTGCTGGGCCAGCCATTTTTGCCTCGGTATAACGCATGGCAGCAGGCGGGTCGCCGTCGATGGAGCCGAAGTTGCCTTGCCCATCAACCAATGGATCTCGCAAGCGAAAGGGTTGCGCCATACGAACCAGCGTGGGGTAAATCACAGATTCACCGTGAGGGTGATAGTTACCCGAAGTATCACCAGCAATCTTGGCACACTTTCTGTACTTCGCAGACGGCTTCAGGTTCAAGTCATTCATCGCCACCAAAATACGGCGTTGGCTGGGCTTCAAACCGTCGCGGACGTCAGGCAAAGCACGATCGTGAATAACAGAAAGAGCATAAGTCAGGTACGACTCACGCATTTCGCGTTCGATGAGTAAATCATCGAAGCGGTCAGGAATTTGGATGGTCTCGTCAGCCATAAAAGGCGGGTAGCAGGGGAGCTAGATGAGGGCATATTTCAACGTTGCGGAGCCTCTGAGGGAAGCCTCTTCTTGAAACTTATCACGACCTAACTCTTTTATTTAGCGCAGTTTACGAAAAACTTAAGAGTCCACGAAGAAAGAGACTTCTTCGGTTAAAAAAGCATCGCCCCGAAGCTTTATTCCACCGTCTTCTGCTCGAGCCAACCGAAGTTCTCCGCCGGGCATGGCGACCATTAAGGGGCCTTCAAGCCCCCCTCCCCAGGCTGATAATGCAACGGCAACAGCCCCACTGGCGCAGGCCTGCGTCTCACCGACTCCCCGCTCATCCACACGCATTCGAACCCTTCCGGGCCCATCTTCAGAAACGACTTCCACGTTTGCGCCCGCGGGAAAATATATTTTCACCGCACGGGCCGACTCTGCAATCAATGAAAGATTAGCTGCGCCCACATCCGCCACAGGCACGACGCAATGCGGATTCCAAAAAGGGACCGATAAACCAGGTCCGCCCGCCGTCACCACCATGGCCAATTGCATTTCCTTCGGCATATCTCTTCCGTGCAAATGTAACTCAACCTCATCACCGACTATGCGCCAATCAAGAATTCGGCCGTCCATTTTGAGCTGACCTGATTTCTTCTTCGTCCAACGCGCCACCAAACGCAGTCCATTTAAGCAGGCTCCACCAGAACTTCCATCACGATTCCAAATGACCACTTCTACAGGAACGCCCTCTCCTTTCGACGCATCAACCACAAGCAATCCATCATACTGATGCCCACAAATCTTCTTGGCCAAGGCTGAAGCATCAAACCCCGAATGAAGCAAGACGCTCTTCTGCAATAATAAAAGAGTATTGCCAAGGGCATTGCCGGGTTGAACCTGAATGGAGACCACTACTCCGTATCCGTCAAACCCATTCCGTCTTTCAGGAAAGCTGCAAAACGAACAGGGTCAGGGTGATAGCCAGGGAAAGTGCTCTGAATAGCCTCCATTCCCCCCTTTGAAGGGTCTCCAAGAGATGGGTCAATCACCACATAGAGTGGCTGTTGCGCAGTATTGAATCGTTCAATTTGAAAATCACTATTCCAATCCCCATAAGGAGGCTTATCCACATATAACTCGGCCCGAACCATTTGCTCTAAGAGCGGCTTGACCAAATCATGCGGCATAATATTCCCTTCCATACGCAGACAATTAACACAAGTGACTCCGGTGAAATCCAAAAATAATAATTTCCCTTCCTGTTTCGCCTCTGCAAAGGCTTCATCGTAATTTTCATGCCACTCTAGATTAGCTGGGCCGATGCCATGCCCGTAGCCCTCTGGAGGGAAATAGGCTTCAAGGGCCCCTGAGAATGGGCCACCCTGAAGGCCCATTCCGATATAAATCCCCAAAGTCAAGAAACCAACGCCCGTAAGCTTGCGCATTTTCCCCGGCACGGGCTTTTCATAATCATGCTTTGTGCGGTACCAACCAAAAAGGTAAAACGCCAACAACAAAAGAGGAGCGGCCGTCAGAACAATTACCACTGGCCGGGTCAGGATTTCTAGATCCCAATAACGATCTGCATTCGAAAGGAACTTCCATGCTGCAATCAATTCAAGATAGCCTAAGGAAACTTTCACGGCATTCATCCATCCTCCTGCGGAGGGAAGACGCTGAAGTACGGAAGGGAATAAGGCTAAAAAGAAAAACGGTGTCGCAAAAACAAATGCGTACACGAACATGCCAGATAATACGTAAAGCCCCATGTCTCCTGAGCCGGCAGCCAAGCCTAAAAGGCCTCCAACGAAGCCCACAGTGCAAGTAAAAGCCGTAATACTAAATGCCACGGCCATCAAGACAACGGGGAAATAGCCTGCTTTTTGGGTGCCCTCGGCCTGCTTCTTCGACGCATAATTCTGAAGGAAGCGAGGAGGGTTAATCTCGAAAAATCCAAGAAGGCTCAATGCAAACACCACAAACAAGGTGGCCAAGCCAATATTCAAAAATGGGTTAGAGGCCATGTCATTGGCACCACCAGCACCCAACAAAGCAGCCGTCCCCAAGCCTAAGCCAACAAAAGTCAAAACGATGCCGATGCCATAGGCCGTTGCGTTACCCAGTGCCGACCCTTTCCCCGACTCCGCACGCTTTGTAAAAAAACTCACCGTAATCGGAATCATTGGAAACACACAAGGGGTGGCCAACGTGGCAAAGCCTGCCAAGATAGCCGCCAAAATAAATGCCCAAAACCCTTCATCTAATTTCTTTTGCACATCTGATTGAATAGAACCAGCTTCATCCACCGTAGATATTCCAACTCCTTCCGGAATCACTGCGTCTCCTGTCACTTCAAAATCGAGCGAAAAAGATTTTCCGGTTTGCGGAAAGCAAAGGGAGTCATCACACGTTTGCCAACTCACCGCCACCTTGAGAGTCCGTGCACCTGCCTCACCCGTCACCCGGACAGGAAGAGTGAAGGATGGCGTGCCCTCCAACCATAAATAACGATACACATCCTCTCCAACAGGAAGCTCATGAAGAATCCCCGCCTGTAAAGAAACCAAAGATCCTTCGGCGGCAACTCCTTCCCCAGAAACGGTCACGGTAACCGGATAGCCTAAGAGGGGGTCCTGATCTGGGTGATAGACGTGATAACCATAGGCCACATCCAAGGACACTTGGACATGAGCCAGCGCGCCCGAAGACACGGACGTGGGCTCCAAGGCAACCGAAGAAACCTGAACCTCTCCCTGAGGTGCAGCAAATGACGCAAGGAGAATGGACAGGAACATGAAAAGAAGGGTGGTGGTGGGCGGTGAGGGACTCGAACCCCCGACCCTCTCGGTGTAAACGAGATGCTCTAGCCAACTGAGCTAATCGCCCGGAAGGCGTAGTCTAAAATAGCGGACGCCAAAAATGGAACCCAACGCACAAGTTTTCGTCCGATACGGAGAACTCAGCCTCAAAGGTGGAAACCGGGCCTTCTTCGAACGTACCCTCAAAAATAATTTGCGGGCGGCGCTTGCTGATTTCGGCGAGGTCAAAGTCCACGGAATCCGAGGGCGCCTCCTCGTCTCTGCCCAAGCCTCGGGCGCTCGCATTGCTGAAAAATGCAGCCGAGTATTCGGGGTTACGAGCGTCTCCCCTGCCGTACCCGCCCTCTTAGACGTCGATGCGATCACGGAAGTCGCAAGGCAATGTGCAGCCGAGACCATCGCCAATCAATTCATGGGCAAAGAGCAAGTCCGCTTCAGGACCAAGGTCAATCGGGCAGAGAAGCGCTTTCCGCTCATGAGCCGAGATTTTGAGATTCATTTGGCTGACGCAATCATGCCGGAACACCCTCAGTTAAAGGTGGACCTCTCCAATCCCGAGCTCACACTTGAAGTGGACGTGCGCTCCGAAGGCGCTTGGGTTTTTTCCAGCCGCCTGCCGGGGCCCGGTGGACTCCCCGTCGGCACAATGGGGCGCGCCTTCTGTCTGCTTTCGGGCGGCATTGATTCTCCTGTGGCCGCCTGGATGGCGATGAAACGCGGAATGCGCGTGGAATTTGTCAGTTTCTATTCTTTCCCTCATGTCGGCCCGCAAAGTCGAGAAAAAATCATCACCCTTGCGGAAAAACTCGCCGGATGGCAACCGACCACGGTCCTTCACATGGTTCCTTTTGCGGAATATCAGGAAGCCGTCCGTGATGAATGCCCGCCCGCTTACCGCACTGTCCTCTACCGACGCGCCATGCAACGTATCTCCACACGTATTGCATGGCGTCGGAAAGGAAAGGTACTCATCACGGGAGAGAGCGTCGGACAAGTTGCCAGCCAAACCCTGGAGAACATGACCGTCATTGAAGAGGCCTCGGGCCTTCCTGTCCTCCGCCCCTTGGTCACCTTTGACAAAACGGAGACTATTCAGTGGGCACGCGCCATCGGCACCTATGAACTCTCCAACCTTCCTGCGCCCGATTGTTGTACGGTATTCCAGCCGGAACGCCCTGTCATCTACGGCCGTATAGAGGAAGCCCACGAGGCCGAGGCTTTTTTAGATGTCGACGCGCTGACCCTCAACGCCCTTCGAAATACTGAACTCCTGCGGATTGAAGCATGAAAAGAATCTCTCTCTACCTCCTCATTTGCTTGATGGCCTCTCTAGCCGCTTGCTCAAAATCTCGTCCCAAGAACAATACGGCCCAGCCAGCAGCATCCCTAAGTGAAAGCGAAGGGCCTCGCGCCACGACTGGCCGTGTTGAAATGACTGCGATTGCAGATCCCGGACCTGGGCAATCTCTCTACGTGGCCTATATCCGCAACCAGGACAATCTACCCATTGCCCGCGCCCGCGTCATGATTTTGACCGAAGAGCCCGAAGGTCTTTACATGAGAAAACCACGCCGGAAAACGGTGGCCTATGAATACCGAACTCCGCTGCACGGGCGTTTTGCTGGAATGATTGAGTCCGACGACAAACCGAAATACCTTTGGGTCGGCGGCGAGGGCTTCCAGCCTCATATTTATGCTTTGCCTGCGGCAACCAGCGGAAAACGTCACGAAATGACCTGCCCGGTCAATATTCTCCCCATTGCGCATTTGATCTTTGAAGATGCACAAGGGATGCGCGTAACGAATGGAATCATCACGCTGAAGCCAGTCGCCGGAACGGAAAATACCCGAGGTCTGAGTGACAATTACGGAACTACGCAACGCTGCGATGACTTGGGAGAAGTGAAATTCACACGGCCCAAAGGGGAATACACCTTAATTGCAACCAAATCTAACGGGACTTGCCGCCTGACAACGACTTTTAACTTTGATGGCTCAAGAGAAAAGAAACTGTTCAAACTTCCGGCAAAATCACCCAGGAAGTAATACAGACCTAAGGGAATAAAAAAACTAGGTAGCCTCGAAAGACTACCTAGCTGAATGGCGAGGATGACGAGACTCGAACTCGCAACCTCCAGATCGACAGTCTGGTACGCTAACCAATTGCGCTACATCCCCGCTGTTTGGCCGAGAAGTATAGGGCTTTCCAGCACAAAGGGTCAAGAGGAACACCCGTCTCAAGAGCCATTTTGCTCAATTTCCTTTGCCTCATCCCAAAGGGCATCCATTTCTTCTAGGGTTGCGTCCGCCAATGGCTTGCCGAGGTGCTGCTCCATATGCTGAAAACGTGAGCTAAATCGCTCAACCGTCCCACGTAATGCCAATTCTGGCTCAATCTTGATTTTCCGTGCCATGTTGACGACAGCAAAAAGTAAATCTCCAAGCTCCTCTTCTGCCGCTTTTTGATCACCCGCCTCTACCGCCTCTTTGAATTCTCCCCATTCCTCCTCAACCTTTGCCTCCGGTCCGCGCAAATCAGGCCAATCAAAACCAGCATTGGAAGCTTTTTGCCCGACACGATAGGCACGCAACAATGCAGGCAAGCTTCGGGGAACGCCAGACAAAGTAGATTCATCCACACCTTTCTCAGCCTTCTCCTCTTTCTTAATCGCCTCCCAATTTTTCAAAACCTGACCATCATCTCCGTGAACTTCCACATCCCCATAAACATGCGGGTGCCGACGGATTAATTTCTTCGTAATCCCATCCGCTACGTCAGCAGGCGTGAAACTTTGATCTTCACTGGCCACGCGGGCCACCATCAAGACCCCCATCAACAAATCCCCCAGCTCTTCACAAGTGTCGGCCGTATTTTTGCGAGCCACGGCGTCGGCCATTTCATGACACTCTTCCACCAAATGCGGAGCAAGGGATTTAATGGTTTGCTTTTGATCCCAGGGGCAGCCGTCGGGACCACGCAAAGTATCCACAACTTGCATGAGGCGTTCGATGGCAGAAAGCCATTCGGAAGGTACAGGTTGTTCAAGAGGCATCATTCCACTCCATGTTGTAATGCGGGCCGATCAGGGGCATGTCAAATTCCTCTGACGTGATTTCAAAACCGCAGCGGGCGTACATTGGCACGGCAAGGATACGTGCGTTACACCAAATCCCGCTGTTTTCTTTACGCGCCCATTGTTGCAGTTGTTGCACCATGCGGGTGCCGATGCCCTGCCCTTGCCAGGCGGGGTCGACCGCCATTCCTCGAATGCGTAAGCGACAAGTGGGGTTTCCCGTAGAAGAAGGGTCGGCCTGCATCGTGGCGCAACCAACGAGCCGTTCCTCAGCAAAGGCGCCGAGGTGCTTTGTCGTTGGAAGAGGGTCTACGTCGGGATAAGACGCGGACTCTGGAGGCTGACCTTTCCGAAGAAGGCGATGGCGTAAATCCAAGAGTGCGGGAGTCACATCCTCTAGAAGGCACAATGCCACAGGTGCGTTGGGTTTAACCATGAAGCGCTTGAAAAGCCTGCGTACGAAGGCGGCATGAATCACAGAGGCCACAAGCCAATCCCGAGGCGTCCGGGTCATAGCAAGAAATCGTTTGCTCAACGGGAACCCCCAACTCCTCCGCTTTTTGAAGGATTTCCACCTTCGTCATGTGTTGAAGGGGGGTCCAGAGTTGGAATCCCTTGCCTTCTACGCCCTCTCGCGTTGCTAAGTTTGCAAGAGTTTCGAAGGCCGCAATGAATTCTGGGCGGCAATCCGGGTAGCCCGAATAATCCAAGGCGTTCACTCCAATGCCAATCACGGATGCCCCACGTGCTTCAGCGAATCCCAAAGCCAAAGAAAGAAAAAGGGTGTTTCGGGCAGGGACATAGGTGATGGGAATATCGGCAGCTACCGGGTCTTGCTCTTGGCCACCCTTCGGAATAGGCCATGAGGGGTCCGTAAGAGCGCTCCCTCCTATAGGGCGAAGGTCCATGGGAAGAATGAGGTGCTCTTCCACACCGACCCAAGAGGCCATTTTGCTTGCTGCATTCAGTTCCACCCGATGCCGCTGACCATAATCCACGCTCAAAGCGTAGATGAGGAATCCGTCGGCTTTAAGCCATGCCGCGACCGTGGCTGAATCTAAGCCACCACTCAACAGCACTACGGCGTGTTTTTTCGTATCCTTTGGAGTTGCCATACCCTTGAAACCCTCAGGTTTATGGCTCATTCTACGATATCCCCATGACAGAACTCACCAAGGAAACTGTGCTGGACGCGCTCAAAGCCGTTCAAGACCCCGATCTCCATCAGGACATTGTCGCTCTAGGCTTTGTTCAGGATCTTACCGTTTGCGGTGGTGGGGTCAAATTCACGCTGGAACTCACGACCCCGGCCTGCCCCGTGAAGGAAGAGCTCAAGCAGCAAGCCCATGATGCGGTTGCGGCGCTAGAAGGTGCGGAACAAGTAACGGTCAATCTCACAGCAAAAGTGAAAAGCTCACTTCCGGAGGGCAACGATTTGGGAGGAAACATCGGGCATGTGCTTGCCGTGACTTCAGGCAAAGGCGGCGTCGGAAAAACGACAACCACGGTGAACTTGGCCGTCGCCTTATCACAAGCTGGAGCGAAAGTTGGAATCTTAGATGCCGATGTTTATGGGCCAAACATTCCCGTGATGATGGGGATTCAAGGAAAGCCGACGGGAGGCGCCGACGGACAAATTGTTCCGATGACGGCCCACGGAGTAAAAACGATCTCCGTTGGAAATCTGGTTGAAGACGGTCAACCTGTGATGTGGCGGGGCCCCATGTTGCACAAAGCACTGGAGCAATTTCTGAAAGAAGTGCATTGGGGGAGCTTAGATTACTTAATCGTGGACATGCCTCCGGGCACAGGAGATGCGCAAATTTCCTTGGCACAACTCGTGCCCTTAAGTGGCGCAGTGGTCGTCACCATGCCCCCCGAAGTTTCTCTCACCGATGTTCGACGAGCGATTGGCATGTGTAAAAAAGTAAAGTGCCCTATTCTTGGCGTGGTAGAAAATATGTCCGGTGATATTTTTGGGACCGGTGGTGGGAAAAAGACAGCCGAAGCTTATGACCTCCCATACCTTGGAACGGTTCCCTTGCATCCCGACGTTCGCCAGGCCGGCGACTCTGGCACGCCCGTGGTGCTGAGTCATCCAGATTCCGCCGCAGCAAAGGCTTACGTCAGTCTAGCCGGGAAAGTTGCGAGGGAAATATCTAAGAAACAGAGCCAGCAATTGCCGCTCTTAGAGGTTTAAATAACTTCCAAAAACTTGAGTACGTCGATGCTTTTTATCCGTAGGCTACGGTATGCGAAAGTTCCTTGCCCCCATTCTGATCCTCCTCCTAGGAGCCCTCTTGTGGATTGTATTTCAACCGCAGTGGACCCCCGTGACCCCTCTGGAGGTTCCTGACCTCAAAGCGTCACAAACCACCGCAGTCGCCAAAGCTGACTTTATCCCTTCTCGCGTGACCACGGATTTAAGCCCGGGGAAATTATTTGATAATCGGGGGGAGAAAATTGGGCAAGGGAACTTTGGCATGCACGGCATGGTTGTGGACGCACAAGGAACTCCGGTAGGAAATGCTTGGGTTGCGGCATACTCGTCTCCATTTCCTTTACTTGATGTGGAACAAGGATTTGAAGAAATACTTTCGAAACCGCTGGAGTTTTCTTTGGAACCGCTTGCGTCGGCAAAAACCAATGAACGGGGAGAGTTCCAACTTGAGGGAGTGCCTGGACGAAGTTTATATTTGACGGCAAGGGCGCCACAACTCCTCACGCGCGGGCGACGCCATGTTCCCGCAAGTGTGTTGTTGAGCACGGATGGGGTCACACTCACAACCCACCCAGCGGCCAGCATTCAGGGAAGGGTCGTGGACGCGCGAGGAGCTCCGGTTCCGGGGGCGGAAGTTCTGGTGAATCCAGGAATCAAATACCTCATCGCGGCATTTCGGAATCGAGAATTCTTTGTGGAGCGTGTTTTCGCCGACGCCGCTGGTGCATTTCACTTGGAAGCTGTTCCGGCCGGAATGGTATTGAGCTTAAGTGGGTTCGCCTCTTCCACCCAACCTGGGGTCAAAGAGCTGGGACCCTTGCCTGGAAAGCAAGAGGCGAAAATTGAAGTCCGCCTTGATGACGGTGGCTCCCTTCAGGGGAAAGTCGTCGCCGAAAGCGGAAAGGGTATTTCACAAGCCACGGTAGCCGTAGTCCCCCTTGACCTCCGTCGGATTATTCCACTCTTTCGAGATTTTCCGGCATGGACAGCTCAGACGAATTCGAAAGGAGACTATATATTTCCTTTTCTCCCGAAAGGAAATTATCTCACAATTGCCCAATCTATCGATGGGCGCTCGCAGCCAGGACAAGCCATTCTTGCCGGTTCTGCCTCTCGTGCTCCCGATTTACTCATTCCTGAAACTCAGCTGATTCAAGGGCGTGTCATCGACGTGGAAGGAAAACCAGTTCCGTTTGCGAAAGTTGCTTTAATGAGCTTGCCCAACCCGGTGACCAACGACACAGAAAAGAGTTCTCGCGGCCGCCAAAGCATGAACCCTCTCTTGGAAGCAGCTCGAGAGATTATTCCTGAATTTCTTCCTGCCGACACCATGGCACGCACGGACGAACAAGGACGCTTCTCTCTCCCAGGTTGGAACCATGCCCGAGTCCGTGTTACGTCTCTTGGTTTTCTCGATGGCGATTACAAATTAGGGAATCTAGAAGAGAATCCTCTACCGGTACTGCTTCTCAATAGACCTGGAACAGCTTCAGGCATTGTTGTTCGAGCAGACCGAGAAGACCCTGTCCCCTTTTTCACAATCCAAGCAGAAATGGGCTATAGAGGGCGAGCTTCGTCCTCGGTCGATTCGGTAGCAGCAACGGAAACGGAGGCGCCCACCTCATTATCTTCGCAAGAGACGCAAGGTGAATTCTTGGGGGAACAGGAAAATCTTTTAACGCCGTCATCCACGCCAATGCGAAAGCTCGGAAACGCAAAATGGTTTGACAATTCCGACGGAAGTTTTTCCATGCAGGGCCTTTCCTCGGGCCCCTGGACATTCGTATTCCGTGCGGAAGGTCTCACAAACCACACTCTTGAAGTCACGATTCCGGAATCTGGAGAAGCCACGGGACTCCTCGTTTCCATGGTTCGTGGGGCTGGACTCGGTGGTCGTGTCATCGATAAACAAACAGGGCAACCCATTGCCAGCGCAACCGTCAGTGGTGGCGTAGGCCAAGGATCTGGACTTGGAACGCTTCTGCAAGGATTCTGGGAAGGGAACCCAGTCACGGAAACTGCGGAAGATGGGACCTTCTTATTAGAGGGGCTAGAAGAAGGGGCCGACCACATCCATGTCCTCGCCGACGGCTACGCAGCGCTTTCTAAAAAGGGGAGTCCGTTAGAAGCGGGTGAACTCCGTGAGGACTTAGAGTTAGAACTCGGTCGTGGGGGAAGTATTCAAGGAACGGTTGTGGACCGTCATGGCAATCTTCTGGCTCGCCGCATGGTGGCCTGCTTAACCATGGCCGGACAAGATTTCGGTCAAACCGGAACTGATGAACGAGGGGCATTTTCTTTTGAGAATATGCGCCCTGGGACCTATTTCATGATTGCAGCAGCTTTAGATGACGACTCTTTATTTTCGGGTGATTTTGCATCCATCCTAACGGGCGGAAGATTAGTGACCGCCACCGTCGAAGAAAATGAAGTCACTGAAATTGAATTATTGGACCCATCCTCCGGTGGCTGTGAAGTGTCTGGACAAATCACAAAAAACGGAAACCCTGTTCCTTATGCGCAATTGACCGCCGCAGACAATAACGCGGGTATGTTTAATTTCAGTATGGCATCAGTGAAATCCGATGCCGAAGGGAATTTCGTCTTTAAGAGCTTGGCGCCCAGTGAATACACACTCCGCGTCGAATCCAATGATTGGGGAGGGAATTTAAAGATGAGTGTTCCAGACACCCCCACTCATTGGCTAGACGTTCGCGTTCCGGAGTCCGTGGTGAAAGGCTTTGTCCGATCCATGGCAACCGATGCACCCGTCTCAGGAGTTCCCGTACACCTAGTAGATATGAAGGCTTCCCCCGGAGGAGGCTTTGCTCTTTTTGGTGGCTCACGATCTTCGCAAGGCCCCAACAGCCGGCAAACTGAAACGGATGCCAAGGGGAATTTCCAATTTGAAGGGACGCCTCATGGGGAATATCGCGTTGAGGTTCGACAAAAAAATCGGGGAGGCATGCCGGAGTCTATGTTTTACCTCGAGAGTCATGGGGAAACATTTTCACTTTCCGAAGATGGCATAAAAGATGTCGGGGTAATCTATCTTGAATCGGCTGGCGCTATTTCCGTGGAAGTAGTCGATTCCAATGGAGACCCTATCAAACAAGGGTTTAGCGTAAAAGGAGTCCCTGCTTATGCTGACATGTCCGGAAATGATTATTCCACGTGGGGATGGAATGGGAATGGATCTCTGGGCGGACTTCCAGCAGGAGAATGGACGGTGAAGGTGGAATCACGGGGCATGGCTCCCATGACCAGTGACCCCGTCTTCGTGGAAATGGGTGAAGTCACGAATATACGACTGGTGATGAGCACAGGCGTCACCTTGAAAGTTCGTGTACTAGGTAACAACGGAGAGAATATCGCTGACGCTGCCCTTGTTCTTTTAGACTACGATGGCAACCTAGTCAGCGAGAGTGACAGCGCTGCCGCTCGCTTCAGAAACATGTTTGGCGGCGATGGCGTTCAAAGAGTGGGCTCCTTTGCCCCAGGTCGCTATCTCCTGGAAGTGACGGCCGACGGAATCACAAAGGAGTTCCCCATGAATCTTACGCTGGGTGACGAAGCTGTCGTCACAGTGCGCCTGTAATCAACTGATTCGTTTACAGACCAAGCCCTTCATGGCGGGGATCCGTAAAAGCACGCCACTCCCCCTCCCACCAAAAAATCGCATTGACGTCTCCCAAAGAAGAACGACGTTTCATCGGTTGTCCGACTCGCTTGAGATAAGCGCGTGAAAAGTCATTCAACCTTCCGGGCTCAAAATGAAGAACCTCCGGCAAGTCTTGACGATGAAATCGTGGGAACGCCATCGCAGCCTTTGGATTCATAGTAAACAAATAGCGGTTCAATAAAACTTGCATCACGGTAGTCAGAATCGTTGGACCACCCGGTGAACCTAATACGGCATCTACGCGCCCCTCTTTCACGACGATCACGGGTGACATAGACGACAAAGGTCGGCGACCGGCGACAACTGCGTTGTACTTCCCCTGCACCAAACCAAATTGATTTGCAGTTCCAGGAGCCGCCGCGAAATCATCCATCTCATTATTCATAAGAAACCCACCCGGCGCCATTACCTTTGCACCATAGGCACCATTCAGCGTAGTCGTCACAGAAACGGCCCCTCCCTGTGGGTCCATCACTGAAAAATGAGTCGTCTCTTCACTTTCTAGAAATGGATGATTCAAAGGCGCAGAAGTCGGCGTGAACCGATCTCCCGACAAAAACTTCCGTCGGTGGTTCAGGTAATCCTCTGCCACTAAATCTGTCCATGCAAAATCAAAGCCGTCAGGGTCTCCAAGCCAACGATTCCGATCTTGGAATGCAAGAGCCGTGGCCTCACCAATGCATTGAACCGTCCACCCAGCCATGGGACCTAAGATGCTCAACTTCGGGTGCACCAAAGAAGTCAGGGTCTGCTCCAAGAAAACTCCGCCAGAGGAAGGAGGTGACAAGGTAAGAAGCTCCAGTCCCTGCCAATGGAAATGATGCACCGGGCGCATTTCAGGGCGATAATCACGAAAGTCTTCCGCCGTCAAAATACCTCCACCCGCACGACTAGCTTTCAGTATGCCGTCTACCAGCGGTCCTCGCCGGAATGCATCGCCACCCTTTTCTGCAATAAGACGCAGTGTTGCCGCAAGTTCAGGCTGCTTCAGCCGATGCCCGGCCGGCCAAGATGTTCCATGGGTGTCCAAGAAAACAGAAGATGCCATCGGGTCCTTGGCGAAGTATTTGGCTGCCCAAGCCAAGCTCTGACTAGATTTTTTTGTCAAAACATAACCGTCTTCCGCCAACCAAATTGCCGGTGCTAGAACTTTCTTCCAAGGCAAACGCCCCCACCGCCGATGCGCCTCTGCCATGCCTGTCACGGACCCCGGAATGCCAACGGCTCTCCAACCTAAACGAGATGCGCTTTTGTTGACCTTCCCCGACGCGTCTAAATACAAATCCGGATGCGAAGCGGCCGGCGCCGTCTCGCGGAAATCCAAGAAGTGCGCTTCACCTTGCGGAGTTCGGTAAAGAAAAAACCCGCCACCGCCTAAATTGCCCGCAGCGGGGTAAGTCACCGCCAATGCAAAAGATGCTGCAACCGCCGCATCCACCGCATTTCCACCTTCTGCGAAAATACTGGACGTTGCCACTGTGGCGTAAGGCTCAGAAGTCGCCACCGCACCTTCTTGCGGAGCGAGCGATAAGAAAAGGAAAAGGGTCATCATCATTCTTTAAAATCTCTGGGGTTAAAGTCCTCAATGCCAACGGAATCCGCAAATGTAACAAGTACTCGATTGGCCGTCAGCACTTGATGGTAATAAAACGGATTGTCTTTCTGCTTCATCTCAATGGCTTCGGAAAACTCAACGGCATCCTTCTCTGTATCCCACACGGTCTTCCAAAATAAGAGCTTCCCGCCGCCCTCCTTTCGGAAGTAGCGATACGCGTCTCCACCCCACCCAGAGGACGCCTGATTGAAACGTGATGCCATTTGCCCTGCAGCCGTAGCCATGCTGGGCATTTCCCTGGCGGTCAATGCGTAGCAGCCCAATTCCCCCAAAGTATCTGAATCCAAAGACGCCCAACCATCTCCGAGCTTGTCAGAAAAATCGGAAACATGCACCGCCATTGGTTCATCCTTTTTTAATGGGTCCCAATACTTTTCTGGATGAAGGATCTGCTCACTCGAGCGAGGAGGGAATCGGAAGGCCTGATCCAAATCTTCGTTCTTTGGCTTGCCCATCATGGCTGCCATGGTATTCGTTGTCTTCAGCAGGAATTTATTCCCCTCTAAATAAGGCAAGGACAAGGTCATCACAAGAAATGCGGGCGCCTTTTCCAATGCCTCCGTCTGGTCCTTTTGCATCGCCATCGTATCTTTCATCAATTGCATCGGGTCTAGCCAACCCTTCACGGCACCCTGTGTCGTGTACAAGGTCATCAAGTTTGTCCCACTTCCCTCGGCCACCGAACGCATAGCAAACTCCTCATCCGAGTTTCCTTTGGCGTTTAACCCCATTTGAAGTAAATCAAATCGTTGGTCATCCAAAGCATGAGTCAATTCATGGGCCATGATGATGTCGGCCAAGGGGCCCTGATTAAATGCATCAATCATGAAAAACTTTTTTGTCTTTGGGTCATAGTAACCACCCACCTGTCCCCGCAAGAGGTCCAGAAATGTTTGAAAAAAATCGACCTCCGGGCCGATCAAGCCCAAGAGCGCATAAGATTCACCCAAGGCAATAAATTTCTCTTTGCCATACTCCTCCTCAAATTCCTTCATCGCATAGGCCATAAACTCGTCCGGTGAATGCACGCCGGCAGGAACCTTTACAGAAAACTTCCATCCGCGTAATTCTTCCACTCGAGGAAGGATTTTGTCCACCGCGGCCTGTAAGGTTGCCTGATCAAAGGTGTTTTCCGAAGAATGTGAAACCGGAGCAACCGCAACCGAAGGCTTTTCTTCCACAGTACAGGCAAGAAGGAAAACACAAAGTGACAGGGGGATGAGGCGATGCATCCTAAACAGGTTAATTCTTCGTTTGCCTCATAGACTATTTTTTGCGAAACCCAGAGGAATTGGCCGGGTTGTACTTCGGTCATGATTCTTAGCTCCCTCGTCCTCCTTTTCCCTCTCGCTGCCCTGCCTCAACAAGGGGCCCAGCGAAAAGCTCGTCCTCAAGAACAAAGTTGCCCTTCCTGCCAAGAGAAGAAAGGTCGCGCCAAGCGCAGCACGCAAAAAAAGGCTCAAAGGGGCAGCCGCAAAAAGGTGGAGCGCAATGCGCGCGCCAAAAGGCAGCGTAATAGCGCAAGGACACAACGCGACCATTTTCAGCAACCAGGCTCCCTCAACCAGCGCGTAGAGAATCTAGAAAAACGGATAAAGCGCATGGAGCTTGGACTCAAAAGAATTACGCAGTCCTTGAAGCGTTCCTAAATTCCAGCCTCATCACCGCGCCGGAGCCGTTTTGACGGTTCCGGCCTTTCAATTCCCCCCCTTGCTCTTGCATCACGAGGGAAGCCAATGTCAGCCCTAAGCCTCGGGGTGCAGCCCCTTCCCGAGTGCTTCGAAAGGCGTCGGTGAAATCACCCAACTCTCCGTCCGGAAGACCAGGACCATTATCTAATACCTCTAACCAAGGAGTGCCGTCGGAGTCTCCCCACCGAAGACCAATCCAGCCTTCGGTTTGATCCGCTACGGCATCTAGCGCATTCCACACAAGGTTGAGAACCGCACGGCCAATGGCGTTTCGGGAACCGATGACAACCACCTCATCCGCTTCACTTGGCATGACTTCTAAATCACACCCGGAACGATTATGAAAAAGCTCCGCCGTAGTTGCTGCCAAGGAGGACAAAGAAAACTCCTGATACGTGCCCTCTTGTCCCGCCGCCAAAGCTAATAAGTCCTCGCACACCGACGTTGCGCGGCCCGCATAGAGATGAATCGTTTTCAAACTCTCTAACAACCCAGCATCTCCTCCAGACTCTTCCAAATGCACGCTTTGCAATTCTGCGTGCCCAAGCACGACAGAGAGCAAGTTTTTCAGGTCATGCGCTACCATGGCAGGGTCTGCATGCGGAGGAGAGGAAGAAGGAGTCTTCATGGAAGAGGTCAGGGCTTCTATTCTGAGTGGGCAGACCCCAAGTTCCAACCCTCGGAGCACTTTTTTGAATCTTCGCCACGCCCAGAAATACGCTACTCGCCAAGCTCGACTGGCTGCGGGTGAGCTCTATCCCGGCCCAGTCCTCATGCCGAAAGGCCTCCTCCGCGCTCTCGACCCCGTATTGGCGCTCGCGGCAGGCCCAGCACGCCTCAATTCCCCTGAATTTGTAGCCTCCTTTGAGGCCACACTTCGGGGCAGACCGGACGGTCCCCTTCTCCTTGCACTCTGGTCTTCCATCGCAGGAGGAGAAATAAACCACCAAGATCTTCGCGACCTCGTCCGGCTCATGCCGACCCCTCCACCCGTTTTCCCCGAAACAAAGGAAGACGTCCTCCAATGGGTTCGTCCTCGAGCCGGAGCCATGGCCCGTTGCATTTTATCCCTTTCTCAAAAAGGAGAACAAACGGCTGTAAAGTCTATGGAAGACTTGGCATGTGGCTTAGTCCTGGTGCGGTGGATTACGGACCTCCCGACGCATCTTTCCCAAGGAGTTTGCCACCTCCCCCAACAGGATTTAAACGCAACCGGGGCCACCGTGAAAGACCTACACCAAGGAATCGTAACCCCAGAGATTGCCCTTTACTTAAAAGCAATGGCGCAATGGGCACAAGAACTCTTGCTTGCAGGAATGCCGGTGTGCAATGAAGTCGGCGCCCGCCTTGCCCGTGGGCTACGCGCCACGGTCTTGCGCTCTCTCTTTTTACTCGAGCAAGTACAAGATCTTCAAAAAGATTTTTTCCGACACCCTCCTACACTCAGTTCATGGCAACGCTGGCAATGCGCCGTTCGCGCTTGGTGGCCGGTTCGAGCTTAAACACGGTATCCTTTCCATCATGCCTCCTGCACTCGCTAGCCTTCGGCCACGTCAGTGGATCAAAAACCTTGCCGTTTTTGCCGGTCTTGCTTTCAGTGGTCAAGCCGGCAACATGGAATCTGTCGGCCTTGCTCTTCACGCTTTTATAACTTTCTGCCTCGCCTCCTCGGCTATTTATCTCTACAACGACCTGCTCGACAAGGAAAAGGATTTACTGCATCCGATCAAACGACATCGACCGATTGCTTCGGGACAACTCTCTCCACGCAATGCTGTCACCATGATTGCAATCCTTGCCGTTCTGGCATTTTTGCAGTCGCTCCAATATCGTGCACTTTTGCCTGCAATTGGTGGCTATTTCTTCCTTCAAGTCCTCTATTGCCACCGATTAAAACATATTGTTATTTTGGATGTGTTTTGCATTGCAACCGGTTTCCTTCTTCGTGTTCTGGCCGGAGTCTGGGTTTTAAACGTCCCTCTGTCTCCTTGGCTTGTAGCCTGCGGAGTTCAGCTGGCACTCTTTCTTGCGCTCTGCAAACGACGCGCAGAGCTCACCCAAATCGGCCGTGGAGAGCAACGTCCACTTTTAGAGGCCTATGACAATGCTGCGACCGATATCATGATTTCAGTCGTGGCCTCCGCCACCGTGGTCACCTATGCGCTTTACACATTGCTCCCTGGGGCCCTTGGCACCTTAGCTCCAGAACTAGAATCCCGGGCCGGAGAGCCTGGCATGGTTTGGACCCTGCCCTTTGTTCTATACGGCGTCATGCGCTACCTTTGGCTCGTCTATCAAGAAGATCGGGGCCAGCGTCCAGAAAAACTCTTAACAACAGATTTTCCACTTTTCGGCGCAGTCCTTGGATACCTTGCCGTGATTGCTTGGGTCGTTTATTTCTAACCCAAAAATGCGAGTCCTTATTACGGGCGGGGCAGGCTTTCTTGGGTTTCATTTGGCGCACGGCCTCCCGCAGGAGAAACGACTCCTCGACATCACGCCTTTTGCACCAGAAGAATGGCCCGACACCATAGAAACCGTCGTCGCCGACGTACGTGACCTTTCGGCAGTTCAACGCTCCATGGAAAATTGTGACGCCGTCATTCACGCTGCGGCCGGCTTACCACTTTGGAAGCCAAAAGAAATTCGGAGCGTCAATTTTGAAGGAACTCGCACGGTTCTACAAGCGGCAAAAAACGTTGGGGTTCCCCATGTCGTCCATATCTCCTCCACGGCTGTTTACGGAATTCCAGATCACCACCCGTTGCATGAGTCCGACAAACTCATTGGCGTCGGTCCATACGGAGAAAGTAAAATTCAAGCAGAGCAACTTTGCGAAGAGGCGCGAGCCCAAGGACAATGCATCACCATCCTTCGGCCAAAGACTTTTCTCGGCGCAGAACGCCTTGGGGTTTTTCAAATCCTCTACGATTGGATTGCCGAAGGCCGACGCATTCCCGTACTTGGCAGCGGAAAGAATCGATACCAACTCTTAGCCGTAGAGGATTTGGTGGAAGCCGTTTCCGTGGTACTCAATGCTCCACCCGCCGACGCCAACCAAACATTCAATGTAGGGGCAAAAGAATTTGGAACGGTTGAAGAAGACCTCACCCAGCTTTTTCAACATGCAAAAACAGAGAGTCGCGTATTTCCGGTCCCGGCACTTCCCGCGAAGACGATATTAGCCATCCTTGATACCTTTCATTGCTCTCCACTTTACAAGTGGATTTACGCCACGGCAGATCAAGACTCTTTTGTCAATGTGGACAAATTAGAAAAACTGGGCTGGACGCCAAAGCATTCCAATGCCAGCACATTGATAGCCACTTGGGATTGGTACAAAGAAAACAAAGACAAACTGCCGCAAGCGGGCATGGGGCACCGCGTTCCTTGGAACGAAGGGGCCTTACGATGGATTAGAAAGTGGATGTAGCACCGAGGCTACTTGTCTTTCTTTGGCGACCGACGTGTCAATACCATTTTTGAAATCTTCCACTGGTCCGGCCGTTCTGCGCCAGGCTCTGGGGATCGGCTACTGCCGTCGGAAGCCTGCACATCTAAAATGACAGTACGCATCCGAGGCAATTGGCTTTCTACGTTGTACAAAAAGGCGGACAACTGAGAGCGTCGATATCCACGGTCATGGGCAAAGCCAATCGTGAATTTATTGTCTTCGTAGCCCTTTCCACCGGATGGGTTAGCCTCTGTGATTTTCAAATCTCCAAGGCTGACATCGAATGCGAGTTCTCGGAGTTTAGTCTGTAAAAAATTGTCACCGTCACCGACGGCTAAATCTTGGCGTCTTTGCTGAAGTTCCCGAGCCATTTCAGCAACGGAAACATACTGATCCTTTCCCTTATCAAGAAGGCCTTGCCATTGAGAATGAAAATCAGCCGCCCAATATCGGCCAAAACCCGCGGCAAAGGTAATCAAGAGCCAAAGGAAGAGTTTCTGTTTATTACTCATGCGTCCACCTCTTTTGCTTTCAGCGTAGATACTTGAATGGCAATTGTACCTGTCATGCCACCTTGGCTTTTCGTGGGCTCCAAACTGCCCTTAATACTGGGCGACTCCGTCACCCATTCTTTTTGTTTAAAAGCTGCTTTTACAGATTCAATACGCCGAGATGCCGTCAATCCATCTCCCATGACAGAAAGGGTGATGTCAACATCCACACGAGACGATGACTTTTTGCTCTTCTTGTCGACCGACGTCAACTTAATTCTCTCGACCATCCAACGTCCCTGGTCCGTACCCAACTCTTCTTCCAGCACATTCATTACCAAACGCCAGGCATCCAAGGAAGACTCCGGCATTGCCACTCCAGCGGCTCCCACTTCCTCATCAAGAGCGCGCTTTGAATTTGCCACGCGCAAGCGCAATTCCGCCATGTAACGCTCTGGGGAAAACGCACTCAAATCTGTTTTCACACGCCAACCCTTCGGTGGGTTATCCGGCAAATCCTTATTCAAATTACGATCAATCTCACCGACGGCAAGAGAAACCAAACTCGCTGGGTTATCCAACGCTGCAGCGTCTCTCATCCGCGCGCGACCCTGCTGGAAATGACTCACGCCGTCCACCAAGAAAAATGCAATGAGCCCCACCAAGGCAAACGTCAAAGGCCGCTCAATACGCTCTAAACCTTGAGTAAAACGATATTCCTCCTGCCGCATGTTCATGGGAGAGCATCCCTTCACATCAAGCCCGCGAAGCGATGCAGAAAATGCAACGGCGTCGGCGGACAAATCCCATGAAGAGGCGGGAATATCCAAACGCTTCGTCAGGGCATCGGCCAAACCCGGAAAAGCTGCGCCCGTTAGGTGAACATCTTGAATCTGAATGGACGCAGAAAGCAAAGTACGATGAATTTCGCCAGCGATGCGCTGAAGGAAAGCTGCTTTTGCGGAGTCCTCCGAGCCGTCCAAAACTTGTTGCAAGCTCAAAGTGTACGGCAAACGCACGTCAGCTTCGAAAAGGCCTAGTGCCGGATCAGCCGTCGTTTTTTCATCATCCTCGTCTCCATCTTCCGCGCTCGTGGCATCTGCCGGCGCTTCTTCCGCAACCTCCGACGCCTCTCCTGTCCCTTCCATAGGAACGGCTTCAATTTCCGGGATGTCCTCTGCTGCGGCCTCCAGAGAAGAGTCATCAAAATCACGAGCAAGTTCTCTCCAGCCTAAATGCAATGCACGTGCAGTGCGCAAAGAGGTTCCCGAATAAATCAACAACAAAGATGTCATGGACCCCAAATGCAATACGGCCCGATAGCCTGCGGGGTCCTCTAAGTTTTCCGCCGACGGCAAGTGCGTTGCCAAAGAAGCCATGGAGCAAAGGTCCATGTCAACGACAGAAACATCTAAGCCGGCTCCGCTTGCAGCGTCCAGTGCTTGACCAACACCCTTTTTGGGCTGAACGGCAACCAACAAAGTAGACGTAGCCCGTTCATCGTCAAGCTCTAAAAAATCACAAATGACTTCGTCAATGTCAACGTGGTAGAGCTCTGACTCCACCTCAAACTTCAGCACTTGCTCAATCTTTGCGCGCTCCGAAAAGGGCAAGTTGAGTTCCCGATAAAGTGTTCCCGTAGAAGGCAACACCAATGTGATTTGATCAATTTTCCCTGTGCCTTGTTTTTTCAATTCCGCGGCCAGAAGCTGTCCAAGTTCTTTGGGAGTAGCTTGATTTTCAGAGAGGTTTGCTGAACCTGAAGCGGCGAGCGAATGCTTTTTTGCATTGCCCTCACACAGGGCAAAGTCAAAACCGTCTGGTCGTAGTGATATTCCGAGGCTGCGCATGGTAATGGGGAGGAATAAGCCTACTCGTTCCCCCCTGTTGGCTCAATGGTCCAGATGAGGCATAAAGTGCCCGAGTTTATCCCGTTTCGTTCGGAGATAGTTCTCATTATGTTCATGAGGGGCAATCTGAATCGGAACTTGCTCGTCAATTTTAAGGCCGTAGCCTTTCAAGCCGGCCAATTTCTTCGGATTATTCGTCAATAACTTCATAGTACGCACCCCTAAGTCATGCAATATTTGGGCTCCCACGCCATATTCCCGCATATCCGGTGGAAAACCAAGTTCTTCATTGGCCTGCACCGTATCCATGCCTTCATCCTGAAGCTGATACGCCCGTAATTTTGCCTCAAGCCCAATGCCTCGGCCTTCCTGGCGTATATACAGCAACACACCTTTCCCTTCCTTGCTAATTTGCTCCATCGCCGCATGAAGCTGAGGCCCGCAGTCACAACGAAGACTAGCCATGATGTCTCCGGTCAGGCATTCCGAATGCACACGTACCGCAACAGAGTCTTCAATTCTTGCGAAGGGCTCGGCCAATTCATCCGGAGATGGATTCCAGTTGTACGTCAAGGCCAAATGCTCCTTGTCGTCCGTCAAAGCATGATAAAGATGCACTTTGAATTCCCCGTACTGAGTAGGAAGACGAACACCAGAAACGCGCCGCGTGACCAGCTTTTCCTTCCGCCGACGGTATTCAATCAGTGCCTCCGTAGTCAGGATTTTCAGTTGATGCTTGGCGGCGTAAATCTCTAAATCCGGCATTCTTGCCATGGTGCCGTCCTCATTCATAATTTCGCAAATCACGCCAGCCGGCCTCATGCCCGCCAATCGAGACAAATCTACGCTTCCTTCCGTTTGGCCTGGACGAACGAGTACTCCGCCATCGCGAGCCCTCAGAGGGAAAACATGTCCGGGACGCGCCAAGTCAAAAGGTTTGGCCTCTGCTTTCACCGCCGTTTGGATGGTATGCGCACGGTCGGCAGTCGAGATCCCCGTGGTGACCCCCTCCCGCGCTTCGATGGACTCAAGAAAAGCGGTCCCGAGGCGTGCTGTATTTTCCGTGACTTGCGGGCGTAAATTCAACTGGTCACAGATGTCCCCGCTCATCGCGAGACAAATGAGTCCACCTCCCTCTTTACGCATGAAATTAACGGCGTCCGCAGTAATGGCCTCCGCGGCCATGACCAGATCCCCCTCATTCTCTCGACGAGGATCGTCGACCAAGATAATCATGCGGCCATCTTGGATGTCCTGAACTGCCTCTTCTACAGTGGAAAATACCATTTTTATGCGTTTAATGGGGGTTTTCTGGGTTTTTCGCGGGTCGTCCGCAAGCAATCATTCTACCCTCTCAAGGAGTTCGGGGTGGAATGCCGAAGAAAAGATGTGAATAATTCCTACCTCGCCACTCTTTCCGCCCTCGGCCTCATCGCTGGCCTGACCGCCGTCCCAGAAATTGGAAACTTTTTCGCTCGTGTGGATGCCAAGGAAGCCCTGATTGCGGATCTTCAAAAAAACATGGCCAAGGTCAATGAAGAACTGTGCTCGGTGTCATCAGAAAA
>JAPKBM010000056.1 GCA_026421205.1 Planctomycetota bacterium | reverse complement strand
AAAGTGGTACGTGAGCTGGGTTCAGACCGTCGTGAGACAGGTCGGTCCCTATCTGGTGTGGGTGTTGGATGATTGAGGAGGTCTTTCCTTAGTACGAGAGGATTGGGAAGGACGAAGCTCTGGTGTACCGGTTGTTTCGCTAGAAGCACCGCCGGGTAGCTAACTTCGGAACGGATAAGCGCTGAAAGCATCTAAGCGCGAAGCCTTCTCCAAAACAAGTCATCCCATGAGGGTCCAGGGAGACTACCTGGTTGATAGGCGGTAGCTGTAAGCATGGCAACATGTTCAGGCGAGCCGTACTAATAGCCCGATCGGCTTGGTTCCCCTTCTGCGTTGCGTTCGCGCAACTCTGAAGGGATCTGCACGATCTCTAGATTACATTTCTTCGCCTACCCATCTGCCTGGTGCCCATAGGTTGTTGGCCACACCTGATTCCATTCCGAACTCAGTCGTTAAGCAACACCCGCCGATGATAGTGGTTCGTCCGTGAAAGTAGGTTAGTGCCAGGCTTTTTTCTTAAATAAGACCGTCAGACATTTTGTCTGACGGTCTTATTTTTTTGCGTACTTAAAAACGTGTCTGTTCTAGTACTGGCGGACAACTCCAGTGACGACACCACGAATTTCAAGGCAACCCTTGGGGATATGAATCGGTTGCAGTGCTTGATTAGCAGGAACTAAATAGGTGCTCCCGTCTGGATTTGGGACATATCGCTTTAGGGTTGCAACGTCATCTTCCAAAATGGCCACGACTATATCCTGCGAGGTTGGTTGTCGTTCCTTATCTACAAGAACCATATCCCCAGAGGCAATCTGTGCATCAATCATGGAGTCTCCAGCAACTTCAAGGAGATAAAAACCATCTCCTGAGGGCAGGAGATCCCGTAGGGGAATTTCGATCGGATTTTCCAAGGCCTCCATCGGGTGACCCGCTGCAATTTTTCCAAGCAGTGGGAGAGTGGGCTCGGGGGTAAATGCAGGTGAAACTTCCATGGTTCCTTCAGGGATGGCATTTTCTGAATGAACCATGGAAATCTCGGTTTGAATCTTGGGAAGGGTTTGATGCCCTAATTCAGTGATATCTAGTCCCCGCGAGGCGCCGGGGAATAGATTTTCCAGATAGCCCTTTTGAGCCAGCGACTGAATGTGCCCATAGACGGTGACTCGGTTGACACCGAGGGACTGGCCCAATTCTTCTAAAGTAGGGGCCAAACCCTGTTCCAGCTGGAGTCGCTGAAAGGACGTAAGGACTTCCAGTTGCCGCCGGGTGATGGGTCGACCCATGCCTACAAGGCCATCATGGCGAGAAGGAGGATTGCCACCAGTAGAGTGGCTTCAATTTCTTGGCGCCGGGCGCCGGTAATGGGTAGTTTCATTTCTTGACCTCTAGATGTTGTGGTTTGTCTTTGTTCGGCACCAAGAGGAGCACTAACAAAGACCTACATACTCTATCGGCGAACAAAACCCTAACAAGCCTTTTTTTCTCTTCTTTTTTTCTTAAATACTTGTTGGTGCTTTCGGCTAAAATCGCCCTATGGGCTCTCAGATACACCCCTTCTTGGCTACGAGCCCTCTCAGTCGCCTCTTTTCGCCACTCCGCCGTCTCCCTCGATTTCGAGCAGATGTTTTGGTGGTTGGCAGCGGGGCTGCCGGTTTGGCGTCGGCTTTAGAATCTGCAGAGCGCGGGCTTCATGTCATGGTGCTTTGTAAGGGTGGCGTAGAGGACACTAATACTCGTTACGCGCAGGGGGGGATTGCGGCTGCGGTGGGTCTTGACGATGCTCCGGATCTGCATGCCGCTGACACTCAGCAAGTGGGCTATGGACTCTGTGACCAGTCGGTAGTTTCGTCTCTTACGGAAGCTGCGCCCTCCACCATGGACTGGTTGATAGAAATGGGCACTCGTTTCGACCGTAACCCGGATGGAACTCTTTCTTTAGGAAAAGAGGGTGGGCATCGCGTGGCGCGCATTCTTCACAGTGCCGGTACTGCTACTGGTTTAGAATTGCAGCGAAGTTTGCATGCACGTGCGCGATCCCATCCTAAAATTGATTTCATCCCGCGGACTACAGCCGTGGATCTTCTGAAGGATGCCGAAGGGAAAGTTGCGGGCTTGATGGCATTTCTCTACAGGAATGGTGAAAACCTTCCGGAGGAAGTTCTTTTTGAAGCATCAGCCGTTGTTTTGGCAACTGGAGGGGGGGGGCAGATTTTTCGTGAAACGACGAATCCTCATTTAGCCACCGGAGATGGCTTGGCCATGGCTCTTCGTGCCGGCGCCGTCCTTAGAGATTTAGAATTTGTTCAGTTTCACCCCACTACGTTGTATCTTGCAGGGGCCGCACGCTTCCTCATTAGTGAGGTAACCCGCGGTGCGGGTGCCATCTTGCGTGACCGAAATGGGCACGCATTTATGAAAGAGGTGCACGCCGATGCTGAGTTAGCTCCTCGGGATATCGTTTCCCGTGCAATTTCCCGTCGGATGGTCGAAACAGGAGATACTCACGTGTATTTGGACTTGTCGCCGATCACGGAACCACAGGAAAAATTTCCATCACTGGCAAAAATTGCACAGGAGTTTGGAATGAATTTGGCCGAGGATTCTATTCCAGTTCGGCCCGCGGTACATTATTTTGTCGGCGGCATTCAGTCCGACCTACAAGGACGGACATCGGTGGACGGTTTATGGGCAACGGGCGAATGCGCATCGACCGGGTTCCACGGCGCGAATCGCATGGGATCAAATAGTTTGCTGGAAGGCTTGGTGCACGGGCGAAGTGTTGGGCAAGCAGTTGCCCAAAGTTTTTCGGCTTCCCACCGACGTTTCCTTTTTCCGATGGCTGCAACTACAACGTTAACGAGTAGCGCAGAACTTAATCTTCCGGACATGACGTACTCGTTGAAGTCCTTGATGTGGCGGCAGGTCGGGATGGAAAGAGATGCAGCTGGCTTGGAGGATGCTCTGGGACGTTTGCGTGATTGGGAAAGCTATCTTGCCCGTTTGGGTGCTTTTACTCCGGCAGCCGTGGAGGTCGTGAACATGGTGCAAGTCGGTGCCGCTTTGACTCAGTCCGCACTCTTTCGAGAGGAATCTCGCGGGGCTCATTTCCGTACGGATTTCCCAGACACCGTTTCTTCTTGGCAAAGGCATTCCTTGTTGGATTATTCTTCGGAAACTTTGCACCTTCGCTCCTCGCCTTTGTTGAATTCCACTCCCACGCTTCCCACGGTGGATTGCTAGATAAGCCTTGGATACGAATCTTGAGCGTGCGGTAACCGCAACATTGATATTGCCCCGAAGCGCTGCCGCGGCTTCGCATGATCCCTGTGCAGAAATAGGAGGCCTTGCTTTTGCAGCTGGCGCCAAGGTTGTGGACTCGCTTGAGCAACGGCTTTCTGTTCCTTATGTCCGAACGGGTTTTGGGCGTGGAAAGGTTCAAGAGATGAAGGAGCGCCTAGAGGCGTCGGATTCTAAATTATTGATTGTGGATTTTGATTTGTCGCCGAGTCAGGGTCGTAATCTTGAAAAAGATTTGGGTGTACGCGTAGTGGACCGCACCGAATTAATTTTAGACATTTTTGCGACGAGAGCCCGTACAAGACAGTCCATTCTTCAGGTGGCATTGGCACAGTCGGAATACATGAAAACGCGCTTGCGGCGTATGTGGACTCACTTAGAGCGCCTTGAGGGCGCCATTGGCACACGGGGTCCTGGGGAAACTCAATTAGAGACCGATCGCCGCTTAGTGGACAAGAAAATTACGGATCTTAAGAGGCGCTTAAAGGTGATTGAGCTACGAAGTGAGCATCGAGCTGTCAGTCGACTTGATCCCAACACGATTTCTTTAGTGGGCTATACCAATGCGGGGAAGTCCACGCTGCTTTCTGCCTTGACCGGTGCGGATGCTTGGGTTGCAGATCAGTTGTTTGCCACCTTGGACACACAAGTTCGCTATTGGACACTTAAAGACAAGCGAGTTTTGATGTTGGCGGACACCGTCGGCTTTGTACGAGACCTTCCGCACCATTTAGTAGCCTCTTTCCACGCGACGTTGGAAGAGACCTTGCACGCTGATCTTCTTCTTCATGTCTGCGACGCCTCCCATCCAGATTTAGCACTGCAAATTAAATCTGTGGAAGAAGTTTTGAAGGCGCTTCAATGTGACAATCGACCGACGCTCTTAGTGATGAATAAGGTGGATCAGATTTCTTCGGAAGAGCGCATGATGTTGCGTGCGGAGTATCCCGACGCAGCATTTCTCTCAGCACATTCCGGAGATGGGTTAGAAAAACTTGATGTGGTCCTTTCTCAAAGGCTTGATGATTGGTCTTTGTGTTTTAATGTGCGCGTGCCCGCGAGCGCTGGAAAGTTGCTGGCTAATCTCCAGCGTGTTTCAAAAGTTGAAGCTCCACACTATGACGGAGAGCTTTGGTGCGCGCGCTTGACTTTGCCTCCTCGCCACTGGGCCATTCTTCAGCCCATCCTAGAGGCTGAGGGTGGGGAGTGGTCGCTAGTTTCTAAACCAGTTTCTTATTAAGGTCGAGAGGGTGGTCTCTGTCCGGGGAGTACGGGCAGGATGAGCGTTTGCCCGACGGAAAGAGCCGAAGGGTCGCTCACTTGATTGGCATCGGCGACGGCATTGAGGAGAGCATCGTCGGCAGAGCCATAGTGGCGTTGGAGGATTCGATAGAAAGAGTCTCCTGATTTCACGGTGTAAGTGAGGGGCTGAAGATTTTGCAGGCTTGTTTTCGGTGACAATGGTGTTGAAGCGACGGGTCTTGTCGGGCTTGGTGCAGCCGAAGAGGGGGATTCGGCTACAGGGTGCGGCGAAGTTTCCTTTTGCGGGACTAAATCTGTTTGCTTCATTGTGTCGAGGCCCAAGAAGAGCGTGCTTTCCGCAGGCTCTACCGCCGGGAGAGCCTCTTTACTCATCCCTTTCCACAGAGTAAGGCCGAAGAGGGTAAGGAGGAGAGCTACCAAAAGAAGAAGGGCGCGCATAGAGGAAGAATACCTCTGAGCGCGCCCTTCGAAACAGCTTCTTTTTAACGGTACTTATTGATCCTTTGCCTTGAGAAGCTTTTTCTTCGCAAAGCGGTCTAAGTAAAGAAGCATGGGGCTTGCCACAAACATGGAGGAGTAGGTCCCGACAACCACACCAATGAGCATGGCGAAGGAGAAGCCTTCCAGTACGTTGTGCATCGGACGGTTTGCGACGAAGAGCACCGAAACCACAAAGAACGTCGTGACCGAGGTCAGGATAGTTCGGCTGAGAGATTGACTGATGGAGAGGTCAATAATCTTCGGGAAACTCTCATCCCGACGCGGGAGATTTTCCCGGATGCGGTCAAAGACTACAATCGTATCGTTCAGGGAATAGCCGATAATCGTGAGGAAAGCCGCAATGATTTCCAAGTTGATCTCAATGCGTACCCACCCCATGGAAGCAACCACGGCCAACGCACCAAGGGAAAGAAGAACATCATGGAACACCGCGACCACGGCAGCAATGCCGTAACGATATTCTTTGAAGCGGAAGTTCATGTAGATGATAATGGCAATCAAAGCCAACAAAATAGCTTGCACGGCTTTTTGCTGAATTTCTCCACTCACGCGAGGACCCACGGTATTAATTTCTGGGAATGGGTCGGTGGCGTGAAGAAGTCCACTTAACTTGGACTCCAATTCTCCTTTAAATGTGCTTTGGAGATCCACGGCTTCGGAAGCACCTTCATTGAAAGCCTGCCGCTGTATTGCTGTGAGCTTTTTCTTCACCAAGAACATGGCCGACGTTTCCGCGCCTTCTGAAGAGGTTTGGAATTGGGTAACGCTGAAGCCAGGGAGTGCATCTCGGACGGCGCCAATTTCCACAGACTGGTTCATTTGGATGCGCGCAGCAGAGCCACCTGCAAAGTCAATGCCCAGCATGTCGTCGGCATGCTTGCTGAAAATCCAGAAGCTAGCCAAGACAAGAATCGTGGAAATGACACCGGCAACTTTACGACCTTTTGTGAACCGGAAGACCGTCTGCCCAGCAAGGGCCCCAACCATTTTGACTTCTTTGATGAACTTGCCCTTGCCGAAGACCAGACCATGCATCAAGACTTTGGAGAAGACCAATGCGGAGAAGAGCGATGTCAGAATACCCAAGGAAAGGGTTGCAGCAAAACCTTGAACCGGACCAGTTCCTACGTGGAATAAGATAACCGCAGTAATGAGGGTGGTGAGGTTTGCGTCAATGATGGTGGTGAAGGCTCGGTCATAGCCATTTTTATAAGCCTGCGGTACTTCGCGCCCACGTTTTCGCTCTTCACGAATCCGTTCAAAGATAAGGATGTTAGCGTCCACTGCCATGCCGATGGTTAGCACCAAACCCGCAAGGCCAGGCAAAGTAAGCGTGGCTTGCGTGAAGTAAAGTGCGCCCAAAAGAAGGAAGGCATTGAACAGCAACGCCATGCATGCCACGAGGCCATTCATCCAGTAGTAGCAAATCATGAATGCAAAAACGACACTGCCGCCTAAAGTGGCAGATCGCATGCCGGTATCAATGGAGTCTTGCCCCAGGGATGGACCAACATAACTTTCACTTTCTAGTTGCGGACGAATTCTCAGAGAACCCGTACGAAGTACCGTGACGAGTTCCATGACTTCTTCCTGAGAGAAGCCACCACCGGTTTGCCCGCCATTGATGATGCCGCTGCCTGGCAAGCGATCCTGAATGACCGGTGCACTATGGACTTCATTGGAAAGGATGATGGCCATTTGACGCTTTCTGAACTCTTCGGTGAAGTCAGCGAAGGCAGACTTGCGGTGTTCGTCGAATTCAAAGGAAACAGCCGGAAAGCCGTAGCGGTCCATAACACGGCCGACGTAACTGAGACCCGCACCCGAGAAGTCCCAAGAGTCGGGGTCTTCTGTCTCCGTGCCGCGCAGAACGCCTTCTTTGCGGACCGGGATTGCAGCAAGATCTGCTGCAACACGAATGCTTCCACCTCCCGCACTTTCTTCTTTAATCGCAGAGTCCGCGAGAGGAAACCAAAGGATTCCCTCGCGCGGGCCGCCATCCACTTCCGCCAAGCGGTTGAACTCCATGACGGTGGCGTCTGGATTTGCCGTAGACCATGTGCGGTATTTCTCTACTTCGGTGTCAAAACCGAGGTCGTCGGTGGTATTCAGAATAATCCGAAATAGCAACGAACCTTGATTGATGATAGTGCGCTTGACGGCTTCGACTTCTTCTTTAGACCGATCCGGAAGTTCCACTACAATTTCATTGGAACCTTGTGGGTAGATGGGGATGTCTGCAAGACCACTTCCATCCAGACGTTTCTGGAAGATCATGGCGGTTTGCTGAAGCACGGCCTGCCGATCCTCGTCGGCGGAGACTTGGCCTTCTGCAACGGCTTGATCAAAGTCAAAGCGGTAAACGATGCGTGAGCCACCCGAAAGGTCAAGACCAAGGTGGATGTCAAACGTGAAAATGGACCAAACGGACAAGGCGGTTAACGCCAAAATGCCGAAGATCTTGCGGGAGAGATTCGTGACCATCGTTACGGGTAAATGGGCTTAGAGCTGGGCGGATTTGCCGACGCGATCCCGAAGGAAGAAAAGTCTGGCTTGCTTTGGCTTACGGTTTGGACCGCGCTCTACCGCTACATTGACCACGCGTGGGCTATGCAAAGGGAACGTTCTTTCTACGCCTTCGCCTTGAACCATACGACGCACGGTGAAGGTTTTCCGAAAGCCGTGGCCAGAAAGGCGAATGACTTGGCCGATAAAAGGCTGAACGCGTTCGTTTTTGCCTTCACGAATGAGGTATTCCACGCGCACAAAGTCACCCGTGTTGAAGGAAGGTGCGTTTTCCTTCATCTGGGCCTTTTCGAGTTCAAGGATGATGTTGTCCATTTTAATGTTCAGGGGTTGGTTCTTCAGGCAGGAGGTCCGGTCGACGTTGTGCCGTCCGGTCAATGGCCTGTTGATGCCGCCAGGCCGCGACAGCCTGATGGTCTCCGCTCAGGAGGATATCGGGTGTTTTCATGCCGCGAAATTCTGCTGGGCGAGTGTAGTGAGGATGGTCAAGTTGTTGCGGGTTTGTAAAGGAATCCTCTTGGGCCGACTGGTCGTGGCCAAGAACGCCGGGAATGAGCCGGGCGGTGGCTTCGATGACGGCAAGCGCGGGAAGTTCACCACCGGAAAGAACGTAGTCTCCGATGGAAATTTCCTGCCACTTCATGCCAAGGCGAATGCGTTCATCAAATCCTTCATAGCGACCGCAGAGGAGAAGAAGACGTGCTTCTTGACTGAGTGCAACCGCATTGGCTTGCCGGAATGGCTGGCCGTCGGGAGTGAGAAGAATTCGCTGGCAAGGTCCATGGGTAGATTCCACCCATTCAACAGCTTCAAAGATCGGTTCTGGTTTTAGAACCATGCCGGGGCCGCCTCCGAAGGGGCGATCATCCACAGTTCTATGTTTGTCCTTTGAAAATTGCCGAAAATCCACCAAGTGCACTTTGAGGTGCCCTGCAGTTTGAGCTCGACCCAAAATACTGGAATCGAGATAGCCTTGGACGGCCTCAGGGAACAGGGTAAGGAGATGAACTTCAAGCATCCCGGGACTCCGGGAAAAGGGCCAAATAGAATACGCTAGAGGGCTGTTCTAGGCAAGGTTTAGGGGCATTTTGAATTAGATTTCTCCGTTTTTTTTCCAGCCTTGTCGGTCCTCGCCCCGCAGGATACCGTATGTGCCATGTTTACAGGTCTCGTCGAGGGTATGGGCACCGTGGTTTCCATGAAGAAGGAGCGTGGTGGAGCCGTTTTGGCTCTGGATTTGGGCGTTTTGTCCAACGGCCTCTCTTTGGGATCTTCTGTGGCCGTTTCTGGCGCATGTTTAAGTATGACAGCTCTTGAGGGCAGCATAGCTTCCTTCGATTTATCTGAGGAGACTTTGCAAAAGACTAAATTTTCCGCTCTTTCATCCGGAGATTCTGTGAATTTAGAGCGTAGTTTGCCGGTAAATGCTCGGTTAGGAGGGCATTTCGTGACGGGCCACGTGGATGGAGTCGGAAAAGTAGTTTGCGTAGAGAAACAGGAGGATTTCCAGGTGCATACGTACCGAGCGTCGGCCGAAGTTACCCCTTTGTTGATTTCAAAGGGCTCCGTGACAGTGGATGGAGTCAGCTTGACTATCTCGGAACTCCTTTCTAATAAAGAGTTTACGGTCGCTCTAATCCCAGACACCCTGCAGAGGACAACCTTGGGGGCACTCCAGCCTGGGGACTCTCTTCATTTGGAGGGGGATATGATTGGCAAATATGTTTTCCAATATATGGAGAACTTAAAGTTGAAGAAGTAGGCACATTCTTACCAATCTTTTAAACTGTATGGCTGCTTTACCTTGAATAACCTTTTGATGGGTGATTCATGGCCAAATCAAGGGCACTTGCCCTACAACCCCTTCTAACATGAAAAACAAAATCATCGTTTCGGCTGCATTGGCAGCTCTTCTTTTTTCAGCCGCTCCTGTCTCTGCACAGGATTCTGACGGCGTCCAGATCGGAGGTCAGCTCCGATTCCGTACGGCAGATACGGCGCCAGAAATTGGCGCAACAACTACAGATTACTCCGGTCGGATGCGCGTTAACATGGCTACCGATGTGGATACTGCAACGAAAGTATTTGTAGAATTTCAGTCTGGTGGTAAAATTTCTTCTGACTTGGGTCCATTGGATCTTCATCAGGGTTACCTAACTATGTCTGGCTTTGCAGGTGGTATGTTTGACGTGAAAGCAGGTCGGATGGAATTGTCTTATGGCAACCAGCGCATGCTTTCTGCTTTGGATTGGAACGACGCAGGTCGCGCATGGGATGGCCTTGTCTT
>JAPKBM010000095.1 GCA_026421205.1 Planctomycetota bacterium | reverse complement strand
GTTAAGGATTGCCGGGCAAGAAGACATCCCTCCCTGACAACTTGCCCAGCGTTACCCTGAAGTGTTACCCGCTTGCATGGGCTACAAGTTGAGTGCCGAGGAAAACCCTTTTGGCACTGGTGCCAAAGAACTTTTATACTAAGGAGTAATCTCCCACTTCAGCTTTTTCAATTCTTCCTTGGTGACGGAGTGGGTGTGGCCAGCCGCCGTGGAAACTACAGTTTTCCCCAGCTTATGCTTCTCCATGTACTTGAGCGCATCCTCAAGTCCACCGGATCCGTTCCAACCCAGTTCACATTCGAATACCAGCACCATTTCAGGATCGGTACTATCCTTCCCCGACATCACCTTGTTAAGCGAATAATGGCTAACGCGTTTACCTTCTGGCAATAATTCCTTTAGCTTGGCAGTATCCGGATGCTGCGGTGAATAGAACACCGCAAGAGTGCCTGCATCCCGCAATATCGCATCGCACCATTTGTCGGAATCTGGAAATTGCAGGTTTGGATTATCCCCTTCGTATCCAATGAGGGCTCTTGCTAATTGAGCAGCGTTGCGCATGGAGTCGGAATTTTTTCTAAATGCATCGTACTGCTTCCAGGTCTCTTTCAACGACTGTGCTGAATGCTTGGTGATGTCGACTAAATCAAATGGAATCCATTTTTCCTCACCGTCTATCTCCGCGCCTAATTCCACCTTGTCTCCCTTCTGCGGATTTTTACTGGCAAACTTCATCCATGATTCATCCCCACCATCGTCAATAAGAATGACCTGTAAACCTGTTATTTTGACTTTTCCCTGTTTGAGAACCTTCCAGTGCTGATCAACACGTCTCCAATTTGCCAAGACCCAAGCATCAGCGTTCTGATTGAAGGAAATCTGAAATCGTTCGCTTTTCAACTCTAACTGCAATCGGAACCCGCCTATAGCTTCCTGCAAGGTTGCCGGAATTGTGGATTTTTTTGACTGCGCATTCTGGGGCGGTTCATTTTCCAGCTTTGCCTTGAGGTCTTTTTTACCATCACCCCCGGGCGACTTGTTATCCGAGGTTGTATTGCCCCCGCAGCCCAACAGGATTCCGGCAAAGGCCAACGTGAGGATGAGTTTTGAGATCTTCGTACCAACTCGCATGCCGGAAGCATACGACCCCCCTCCCCGCTGTCCACGGCAAACTCACATATTTTTTTGTGAAATCTTCTCGCCCCACCCGCGGTGGCGGCGGGCACAGGCGCAATGGCGACAGGCACCGGCGAAATGGCGGCGGGCACGGGCGAAATGGCGTTGGGTACGAAATAAATTCCCTGTGGCACTGCGGTGGAGGCGTACGCCACCGCGGATGTGCCCCACGTCACAAACGCCGTGAAACACGCTGTTTCTCCCGTGAAAATGGTCATTTCTCCCGTGACGCCCTTCACGGGGCCCGTGCTGTTTGGGGCTATAAGTATTACATTTAAACACAGTGGAAATTAAGTGCCGCAGCCATTTGACAATTCGGTATTAAACTACGAACATTTCATTATGAAGGACTCGGGTCTTTCATGGGGGTCGGCATCCCGGGGGGTCCGAAGCCGGCCGAACATCCAACCAAAAGGATTGAATGATGAAAATACACATCAAAAAAATCATTGAGGAATTGGAAACGTTTGTATCAGGTTGGCGCAAGTATGCAGCGAATAAACCGCTCAGCAACTTGTCCTTGGAATCCGTTGAGGCCGATATAAAGGACCTCGTGGATCACGAAAAGGACATGAAGCTGATGAAGCAGGATTATCGCGGCAGAATTGCGCCACGCACTTCCAAGGCAATGTGTCTTCGCGACAAGCGCCGACGTCTCGTCGCCGCCGTTAAGGCCGATCCTGAACTCGGGGAAAACAGCGCCTTTTGGCGTTCCCTCGGGTTCAAGACATTGGAAGAGCAAAGAGGTTCCCGCAGTACCGAAGGCAATGACGGTACGAGCGAGAGCACCGATGAACAACCTACAACAAACGGCTCCAATGAAAACCTCGATACGGACGAAACATAAAAACCTACCGTCCCGCGGAAGGGCAA
>JAPKBM010000094.1 GCA_026421205.1 Planctomycetota bacterium | reverse complement strand
CTTCAGTGCGATAGGCATGCGCATCAAAGTGGAGTGGCCCCTGATAAGCCTCATAGCCTCCGGTGCCTTCCAAGAGCCGCACCAAGAAAAAGGCGCCTTTCAAGTCTTCACTGGCGAAACGTAAATCTTGGTCATAACGGCCGATGCGCTGACCATTTAAATCAATGTGAAAAAGTTTCCCTGCTTCCATGGCCTGGCCGACCGCATGAACCATGCTTAGCCCCGGCATATTTTCGTGAGCCACTTCGGGATTCACACCGCACATTTCGGGCAGGTCCAAGGTTTCAATGAAGTGCAACATGTGGCCGGTGGTAGGTAGATAAATATCCCCGCGCGGTTCATTGGGTTTGGCCTCTAAGGCAAACTTTAAATCCCAGCCCTGGTCTTTCGTCCAATGGCTCAAAAAGTTAAGGCATTCTCTATACCACAAAATCGCGTCACGGCAATCTCGGGCGGCGTCGGTTTCTACGCCTTCTCGGCCACCCCAAAAAACCACCGTGCCGGCGCCCAGTTCCACGCCCAATTCAATGGCGCGCATTGCTTTGCGAACCGCAAAGGCCCGCACTTTGGCATCCGAAGCAGTGAACGCACCGTCTCTGAAAACCGGATGGCTAAACAGATTCGTGGTGGCCATGGGTACTACCATGTTGTTTTCTCGGAGTGCAGATTGAAATTCGGCAACCTTTGCGTCTCGTTCAGCGGCGCTTGCATCAAATGGAATCAAATCATTGTCATGCAGGTTGACCCCCCAGGCTCCGGCCTTTGAGAGCCCTTCCACAATTTCAACCGGACTGATGCGCGGTCGCACCGCAGGGCCAAAAGGATCTGCGCCAGGGTTGCCGATGGTCCAAAGTCCAAAGGTGAAGCGATCCCCACGGCTGGGGGAGGGATGAAAGGGGTCAGGTACACTCATGGTTACGGCTTAGCCTAGCGACTACACTTGGTTGTAAGTTCAAGATGGAGACAAAAATTTCTTCTTACGATATTCAAACCGCCGCCGAAAATTTGGTGGGGGTCTTGGAACATGCCATAGGACACACTGGAGACCAAGCAGCCCTTGTTGTTTGGGACGCGGACTCTGAATTGTCCACGGCCTTGGCTGAGGCCTACCGGATTTGTCTTCCGGCGGCCAAATTCATGCAGTTCGAAACGACCGAGGTGGAGTTGGTCAAAGCAGAGTTTGAGGGAATGAAGCCCAAAGACTTGGTAGTTTTGATTGAGTCCACCCGCTTTCGACTTCATGCTTTTCGCATCCGCTTGGAGTTGTTCAAACGCTCACTCAAGGTGATTGAACATCCGCATTTAGAACGGATGTCTGGTGACGAGGCGCGGACCTATTTTGATTCTTTAGCTTATGACCGTGATTATTTTCATGGCGTGGGTCATGCTTTGAGGAATCTAATTGATGGCGCACAACTCGGCATGGTTGATAGTGGCAACGACCACCGATTGATTTTCCCAGCTGGATTTGAGGAAGCTAAACTAAACATTGGTGATTACACCGGCATGAAAAATATCGGCGGTCAATTCCCCATCGGTGAAGTGTTCACGGAATCCAAAGATTTAAGTGCTGTCCATGGCGAGGTGCGGATTTCTTTTTTTGGAGATCTTGATTTCACAGTCAACCGTCCGAAAATTCCCATTACCCTCATCGTGGAAAAGGGGAGGGTGGTCAATACCTATCATTCCACTCCTGAGTTCGACGGCGTCTTGGAAAAGATCCGTGCCGATGATGGCGAAGTGTGGTTGCGAGAATTGGGATTCGGCATAAATCGCGCTTTTACCCAAGAAAAAACCGTCAGTGACATAGGAACATTTGAGCGCATGTGCGGAGTGCATTTGTCTTTGGGGTCCAAGCATACGACTTACAATAAAGCCAACATTCGAAAAAAATCCGCTCGCCATCACGTAGACGTTTTCGTTTTGACGAACAGTGTGGAGCTTGATGGCGAAAGGATTTTCGAAGATGGCGCCTGGCGGGTTTAAATCCTTTGCCGAGGATTTCAATGAACCCCAATGGCACTGCCGCAATTGCATCTAATTCCCAATTAGATGTGCGGGAGA
>JAPKBM010000093.1 GCA_026421205.1 Planctomycetota bacterium | reverse complement strand
AAAGACGGCTGCCAGCCTGTAAAAAGAGCTGCCCGTCCTTGCTGTCGATTTTTGCGCGCCACAGGGTATTGGATACGAATTTGGTTTCCTTTTTCTTGCGTCCCCTTTTGTCGGTTACTTCTTGGGTCTCGATCTTGCCAACGAGTTCCTGTGAATTAATACTATCACCACTTTGGTAGATTACGTACTTCCCCCCGATGAGTTGGGGTCGGGCTCCGGCTAGGGCGGTGCCGTCGCTGGCTTGATATCTGCCTCCATCAACAAAGTATTGGTCGCCTCCGGCATAAACGCGGTGATTGCCGTGTTTTTTGTCGTACTTGAAATGGAGCAACTTGCCCGTGTCGGCGTCAAATACGGCGGGCATGGAGCGGCCACCCGGAACAATGAGGTGTTTGCCTGCTAGGGTCAGGTGACCCTGAGGGGCGATGGTGGCAAAGGACGGGGCACCATGGGGTTGCACCGTGTAGTTCATCCCATCGCCGCTATTGGTCCAGATGACACGACCAGTTTCTGCGTCCAAGCAGTGGACGAAGATGCCCATGAACGGCCAGATGCTGGCGGTGAACCATACTTTTCCGTCGCGATGAACGGGTCCTCCACGGGCCGGCCAAGTGGAGATCATTCGACCGTGACCAAGTCCCCTGCGTTCTCCCGGACCCCCATTGAATTTCCACAGAAGCTTTCCGTTACCGGCGTTCAGGCAATAGATATGCCCGTCATCGGAAACAAACCAGACTTTCCCCTCGTTTGCCACTGGCGCGAAACGCACGGGGGCCTCGGCATAAAAGCGCCAAAGTTCCTCACCGGTTCCGGTATCATAGGCAGTGACGGAATCGGTGGTGGTGTGGGGAATAAAGAGACGACCGTCGTAAGCCACCGGTTCGGGAGCTAGGTCAAAATCCAGCTTGGACTGAGTGGACGGCCAGGCAGGCGAAGCGATTGGCAGCTGGCGACTCCATTGCAGGTGAACTTGATCCGGCAGGGCATGCGGGGTGACCGCACCATGTCCAGCATCGTATCGCCATTGAGGCCAATCGCCTGCGGCGGCCAAGTAACCGCTGGAAGTAATCACTCCCAGCAGAACCGAAAAAAGGGTGTTTCGCATCGCGCCAACTTGCCGGAAGTGAAGGGGGAAAGTCAATTGGTGATGGAAGGTTCGGCAAAAATCATGAGGCAACCGAAAATTGGATTGAGCCAAATGTAATGTCTCTGGAGGGGGAGGGATTTTTATTGTGGAGATACGATTAATCCGGACACCAGATGATTTCCCATAGATGGTGAGACCGTACCTTCGGGAAAATGAAAATCAAAAAACAAAGCAAAACATGAAAACCTTTATCCTAACCTTAATCTTGGCTTTGCCTCTGGTAATGCACGGGCAAGAGCAAAAACAAGATACCGCAAAAGAAGCGCCAAAGGAGAAAAAGGCAGTCGCCCCCAAAAAGCCGACGAATTTCACCAAGATGCCCGAAGTCGACTTGTCCGGTTTCACCCCTGAACAGAAAGCTGTTATCCTCAAACGAGCAAATGCCGAAATGTGCGATTGCGGATGCAACCTGACTCTTGCCGAATGCCGCAACGACGACACAAGCTGCCGAAAGAGCCTGACTCTGGTCGGAAAACTAATTGAAGAGATCACGGGCAAGAAGGTGGCTCCTCAGAAAGATAAGGCTCTTGGCAAGGCTCTGGACATGAAGTTCACGGCGACCGACGGCACCGAAGTCGACTTGGCCAAAATGAAAGGCAAGGTGGTGCTCATTGATTTTTGGGCCACTTGGTGCGGCCCATGCGTGGCGGAGATACCGAACGTCAAGAAAACGTATGAGAAGCTTCATTCCAAGGGGTTCGAAATCATTGGAATCTCGCTCGATTCAAACGAGGATAAGCTCACGCAATTCATCAAGAAGAAGGACATGCCATGGCCCCAGTATTTCGACGGCAAAGGCTGGAAGAACAAAATATCCACAAAACACGGTATACGAAGCATTCCCGCCATGTGGCTGGTAGACAAAGAGGGCAACCTAGTGGACAAGAAAGCACGGAACGATCTGGAAGAGAAAGTCGAGAAACTCTTGGCCGA
>JAPKBM010000055.1 GCA_026421205.1 Planctomycetota bacterium | reverse complement strand
CCTTCTGAGGATGAAATCTTTGGCGATTCGCTTGCTGCTTTGGAATTGGCCGAAACTCGTACGAAGAGTCATGCTGACGCTGTCGTCAAGGAATTGCACTCTTACGAGACCGAAACTGTAGAAAATTTGGAGCGCATTTACAGCACACTTCTTCTGCATGACGCTAACACTCAGATCCTCCTCCGTTCTCGGCAGGGGTTGGACAAATTGGACGCATTACAACGTTTCCGTGAGGCAGCTCTTCTTGCCCGCGGGCGTCGGGCGGAGCTTCATGGAGAAACGGTCCTTGCAGAAGCCACGGCAAGAGCACTGGCGCCCATGCCTCTCACGGGCACAAACTCTTTGGAAAAGCATATTTGGGTTGGTTGGATGGAATACAGGCCTCATCTGCATTCTCGGGCGCCATTTGTGGTTACCCGAGGGAGCCGTGCAATCACAACACGAAGTTACGATGGCCGTTACTTTCTCAAGGATGTGGTTGGAAAAGAAGTGGTCATCGAAGGGATTTGGCGTAAGGACGCCGACGTCCCAGGTGAGCGCATTTTGGCGGTCACTCAGTTGCGTGTACTTCCTCGCCGCTTCGAGAAATAGTGTCTCCAGTACTGGTGGCCAGCCTTGCCCTGTTGGCATACATCGGGGGCTACCGCTATTACAGCCGATGGTTAGCTCAAAAAGTTTTTCAATTAGATGAGACTGCTATTACTCCTGCACACGCACGGAGGGACGGTGTAGATTTTATCCCCACTCGCCCGATCGTTTTGTTCGGGCATCACTACGCAAGCATTGCAGGTTTGGCGCCGATGCTTGGCCCAGCTGTTGCTGTTTTTTGGGGGTGGCTCCCGGCACTTTGTTGGGTCGTTTTCGGGTCTTTATTGATTGGCTGTGTTCATGATTTTTCTGCGCTTGTGCTTTCTTCTCGGCATGGAGGACGGAGTATCGGTGGCCTCTGCGAAGACATTTTGGGCCCTGAAGCGAAAGCACTTTTTCTTGCTTTGATTTTCTTCGGTGTTTCTTTGGCCATGGGCGTTTTTGTCTATGTCATTTCCCTGCTTTTCACTTGGGGAGAGGACTTTCACCCCGAGGCTCTGCACCGTTCTGTGACATCGTTTCCGGAAGTCGTGATGCCTTCGGCGATGTTAATGGTTTTAGCGATGGCGGTTGGTTGGCTTTTGTACAAGAAAAACTTTCCGTTATTTCCAGTGGCCTTAGGAGGATTCTCCCTTCTCTTGACACTGATTGGGCTAGGCTATCTTTTCCCTACTTTGGGGTTTCATCAGGAACAGTGGCCACAACAGTCTTCATGGATTTGGATATTGATGGCTTATGCTTGGGCCGCTTCGGTACTCCCTGTTTGGCTGCTCCTACAGGCACGTGATTTTTTGAATTCATTGCTCTTGATTCTAGGATTGATTCTGATGTACACCGGATTCTTCCTGCAAAACCCAGTCTTTGAAGCACCCGCCCTAAATCCGCATCCCGATGGCGCACCTCCATTGCTACCCTTTGTCTTTATCACGATTGCTTGCGGGGCAGCATCGGGTTTTCACGCATTAGTTGCTTCGGGGACCACCGCGAAACAGTTGGATAAAGAAACTCATGCGCGGCCGATTGGCTACGGGGGCATGATTGCAGAGTCACTTCTCGCTTTAATTGCGGTGCTGGCGTGCACTACGACTTTAGGAGGAAAGGCTGCATGGGCGAAGGTCTACGTGAATTGGTCGGCGGTTCAAGGCTTAGGTGCAAAATTGGGTATCTTCATTCAAGGCGCAGCCTCTTTTATCGAGGCCTTGGGTATTCCAAAAGATCTTGCTGTGACCATGGTCGCCATGGTGGTCGTTTCTTTTGCGCTAACAACGTTGGATTCTGCAACGAGGTTGCTTCGCTTTAATCTGGAGGAGATTGGAGAAGCGTTTGGGAAAACTCGATGGGGGAAACCACTTTCTATTTTGTCACATCGCTTTGCTTCGACATCCGTCGCTTGCTCCGCCATTCTCTTTTTTGCTTTCTATGAGATTGAAGGCAAGCCTGCAGGGCTGGCACTTTGGCAACTCTTCGGTGGAACGAATCAATTGATTGCTGGACTGGCTCTTGTTACGGCATCGGTCTATTTGAAGAAAAGGGGGCGACGCATTTGGCCTCTAGTTATTCCTGCAATCTATATGATTGGCATGACCCTGAGCGCTTTGAGTTTAAAACTTCGAGACTTCTGGCAACAAGGTGAGAGTCTTCTCTTTATTCTGTCCCTTCTCTTATTACTCGTAGGACTCGGCGTGGTTGGAATTGCAGTCCGTGTATGGAATCAGCCAGCGCCATCTGCGCCGTAAGCCAACAAAATTTGCTCCTTCATGGTGTGAAAGGTTCCAGCCTCAATGCTATTTCGAATTTCTTGCATGAGATTTTGAATGAAATGGAGGTTATGTTGCGCCAACATCATTCCTGGAAGAAGCTCTTTCGCTTTAAACCCTGCGCGAAGCGTTCCTCGCGGGATTCCACTTTGACAGGCATCGCAGGAGCACTCAGGGTCAATGGGGGAGGTGTCATCGGCAAATTGAGCATTCAATAAATGAAGCCGGCCGTGTTGCGTAAGTGCAGTTCCAAAACGACCTGCTCGGGTCGGCCAGACACAGTCAAATAAGTCAATGCCTCGTGCCACGGCTTCCACTAAATCACGAGGGGTGCCCACTCCCATGAGATAACGAATTTTCTTCAAAGGCAAGTGGCCCGTAGAGTTTTCAACTCCGGCCATCATGGCATGAAATCCTTCGCCAACGCTCACGCCACCGACCGCATAGCCGTCAAAGTCTAATGCCACTAAACCCTTTGCGCATTCTTCTCGTAAAGCTGGAAAAACGCCCCCTTGAACGATGCAGAATTGCGCTTGCCCGGACCCAGCTCCTCCGCGTGCTTCATGTAATGCACGTTGTTCCTTTGCCCAGTGTAAAGTCGTTCGGACGGCATCGTCACACGTTTTTTCAACCAGCGGCTCTGCAGGACAAACATCAAGAAGCATGGCAACATCAGGTTGAAAGGCCGCTTGCACTTCGAAGGCAAGCTGCGGAGTCCATGAGATTTTCCCACCGTGAACGGGGTGATCTATTTCGAACCCCTTATCCGTCGGCCGCGTCATTTTAGAGAGGGAAAAAGCCTGGAAGCCACCCGAATCGGTCAAGATTGGTCCGTCCCATCCGGTCATGCCGTGCACCCCACCTAAGGCTTGAACGGTTTCTAATCCCGGTCGTGTAAAGAGGTGAAATGCATTGGTCAGCAACATCTCAGTTCCCATGGGACGGAGCTGGTGATGCCACGGCCCCCGCATGAGTGCGCGCGTGGCCACCGGCATAAAGGCAGGCGTTTGGACGGTGCCTCGTTGGGTATGCCATTGACCACGCCGTGGAGATTGTGCATCTCCCTGGAGGAGTTCAAAGTATTGCATTAAGGGAACCAAGAAAGGTCGGGGGGGAGTTCGTGAAGTTCCGCCCCGGGATAATAGGATTGAAGAATAGTCTCCCAGGTTTCTCCTGCACGAGATCGCCGCAGAGCTCCTTTTTGGCAAAGTCCGACGCCATGTCCCGAACCATAACCCTCTAGCATCAAGGACCCATCTTGTTGAGGGGTAAGCCGCGTCCACTGAAGGGAGGGTGCACCAAAGGCTTTCCGAAGTAGTTCTCCGGCAAAAAGGCCTTCCGCGCGCTCTCCTTCAATGAGGATTTTTGTCCACCGACCTGCAGCATCTTTTTCTTCGGCGGAGAAGCTCCGAATCCATCGGCCGACGCCCTGTTCTTGTGCAAAACGGTCTAGTTGCTCCGCGGTCACAGGATGTGTCCAAGTTTGTGGACTTTGACAAAGAGGGTCGAGGACGCCTTCGAGGGGCCTGCGGTTTTGGCTTGAGAACCCAAGCCGTTCTGCATGCGCCGTGGCACCTCCACAATCCGCATGAAACCAAGCAGGGAGTAAGCCGGTTGCATCCTTTAAAACGAGTCCTCTCGTGGCGAGAACGGCGTGCTTTGCCCGGTCTGTTTCAAAATCGATTCCAAGAAAACGCTGATCTCTTGTGTCGGCTTGGAGCCAAGGGCGATCTTGCTGGAGTTGGTGTGCCGCATAACTGCGAGCTGCCACGGCTTGCGCTCGCAAAGCATGGGAGGAGGCTTCCGCAGTCGTAGGCATTTCACCGCAAACGACACCCAGCACATAATCCTCCAGGGGGAGCTGAAGGACGACTTGGAGCCCGGTAGCCATTCCTTTTTTACTTTTTCTTTCCACGAAGAGATGGAGCTCACCTCGGTACCAACGGTTGCCAAGACGAATCGCGTCTTCGCCTTCGGTGCGTAAAATGAGGTGTGCTTGCTTCGGAAGCCATGCACCGATGCGTGCACCTTGAGCATCGGCCTTGAGCATACTTTGAAGGTCTACTCCTTCTTGCAATACCGGATGCCCCGGTGAAAAGAGAGACCAATGTCCTCGAAGCTCAAGCGGGACTTCTTCTCCATAAGAAAGCTCAAGGAGTTTGACGCGTACCCATGGGTTGTGCCACTGCTGTGGATCTTGACTTGCTTTTTTCCAAAAGAGCCCGACTGCAAGGAGCAGGGCGAGGGTCCCCAAAAATAGAAACCATCGCGGAGATGACTTCGGCGTAGTCATTCCGCCAATGCTTCCCCTTTCTGAGTCAGAATCCGGCCTTGTGGGGTGCGCAAGAGAAGTCCTTGGCGAATCAACCACGGCTCTAATACCTCCTCCAGAGTATCCTCCGCTTCATCTACCGCCACCGCAAGAGCCTTGAGCCCGATAGGGCGGCCTGCCTCAGCCAGCGCGGTCAAGATACGTCGGTCTATTTTCTCTAGGCCACATGCATCAATTCCGAGCATGTCTAAAGTGCGGTGTACGATTTCGGAAGTCAGTTCTTTCTTCGAATCACATTGAGCGACATCGCGGGCGCGACGAAGAAGTCGATTGGCAATGCGAGGGACACCGCGCGCGCGTTCTGCAAGAAGTTGGAGGGCATCGGTAGGGGCCTTTAACCCTAATAAAGCAGAATTTCGGATCAAGATTTGGAGCAATGCTGGTGTCGTATAAGGTTCAAAACGGAGGGTGTGCCCGAAACGAGAACGGAATGCCGACGTCAAAAGAGCTTCTCGTGTTGTTGCTCCCACCAGTGTGAAGGGCTGAATGTCCATTTTGAGCAGGCGGGCGTGAGCTCCTTGGTCTAAAGTGAACTCCAGCTGAAAGCGTTCCATAGCGCTATAGAGATATTCTTCCACAACACGCGGTAAACGGTGGATCTCATCAATGAAAAGGAGTGAATGAGGCTCCAGTTGGCTCAGAATGCCGACTAAATCCTTCGCTCGCTCTAAAGCTGGGCCACTGGTGAGTTTCAGGGGAACTCCGAGTTCTTGAGTGAGCGCCAGGGCAAGGCTTGTTTTACCTAAACCAGGGAGTCCCGAAAGTAGGAGGTGCTCGAGAGGTTCCTTGCGCTCTTTTGTGGCACGAATCATGAGTTGGAGCGGCTTCAGGAGATCCTCTTGGCCTAGGAACTCCGAAAAATCCTGAGGGCGCATGTCTCGTTCAAATTGAGCTTCGACAGGCTCAACGGACGGGGTAAAGGATGGGGACGGGGACTCCACCCCACTATTCTGCCGGTAAAAAGGCTCAGTTTCTATTCTGGAAGGCTGAGAAATCCTGTGACGGGCTGAGATTCGGTTGCCAAGGCGGGGAGAAGGCCTAATCTCTTCCTCCCCCTGTGCGATTTCGCACACTTTTGTGCGGAATTGAGCAATTTCCGGCTGGCTCAGGGGCAACGGCACTGGCATGATATTTGCCAGTATCCTGAGTCGGGGCGCCCCGACATTGGAAGTCATGGCTCATAAAATCACAACGTTTGGCATCGCCCTGGTCCTCTTTGTAGGCTCAGGCTCTTGTTTCGGCCCCAGTGGGGATTTCCGTTCCAATGACCCTTACGCCCTAACCATGGAAATGTCCTTGGTTCAGGTCGGTAATGGCTTTGGTCGGCTCCTTCCCCATGTCATGTTTGAGGCACTCCCGGACGGCTCTCCGTCTACCCAGCCCAGAGAGATTCTGACGCTGGATGACTTGATTCAATACTCGCCTTCGGACATCAACCCGATTCTCCCGCCCGCTACATGGAGGACGCACGTGGATCCAACCACGGGCGCTACGATTCCAGAAAACGTGGCTGGGCGTTTGGCCAACCACTTTGTCGCCATTGAATTTACGCGTTCTTTAGGTTTTGCTTCGGTCATGGCCGACGGCGCCGGTGCCTTGGTGAACAGTGGCCTTGCGGGTTCGATATCTTTGGTGGCTTACGACCAAACCACGGGGTTTTCTGAGCCCATTGAAGGCCGCGTGTTTATTAACGGCTACACCTACGCGGGATCCCCTGCAACGTTACAGCGTTGGATTGCTCCCGCATCCAATTTGAATGCGGTGGATGCGCTGGAAGTCGGTGAAGGAGATTTCCCTGGAATTGGGTTTCCTGGTACCGATGACTATCCGACGGTTCCGAATGGCTCTTTTCAAAATGCAGGGTTAAATATCAAAACACGAACGATGGTTTTTGTCGTGGACTCGGATGATGACCTCACTACCTACGAGGCATTCCCAGAAGGGAAAGTGATTCGCATTGTGATTGATGATTCCGTTTTGGATACGGGTGGTCGCGCGCTCGAGGAAGGGGGAGTTGCAACTTCCACCGTCGATGAAGATGTGACCTCTCCCAAATTGCTTTTAGATGGCATCGGTGGTTTACCCGTGACTTCACCTTTGGATTTAGCCGTAGATGTTCCTTGTGATACAACCATCCGCTGGTCTTTTGATGAGTCGTGCCAACCTCATTCCATGGGTTTTTTGCCGGCAGCAGTGGCACCTCCATTAACGGATGAATACACCGTGGAATTTTTGCCACCAGTCCCTCCGGGATTCCCGGACCCAGGGGCAATGCAGCAGCTTCCGTTCACGGTTCTTCCGGTCAGCCCCTTCAACTTTACTGAGTTTGAGTTGACACCGTCCCAGGCTTTTCCTGGTGAGGACCCGAATGGTGCTGCTTCGGTTGCGCTTGTGACGTATTACCATAAAGCCGCCAGTGACCTTTTCGGGAATGAAGACTCAGAGAGTTCTGACTTTACGGAGTTGAATTTCTCTGTTGGCTCCGGTTGTCCTGGACAGGTGAATGCGCCCGTTGCTCCCGGAGTGATTTACGCAGCATCCAATGGAGGGGGCACCGCATCAGGAATTCGGGTCATTGACTTGGACGGATTCGGTCAAGGCACAGGAGATCCCACCTTTGATGATTTAAATCCGCTTTATAACGTGATTTATGATGAAAATGGGATTCCCATCAGCGGAGACATCTCCAAATTCCCTTATAATCCGAATCTCCAGCTTCAGGACATCTTCCCTCCGTTGAGCCAGGACAACACCACGCTTGCCGGTGGTTCCAGTGGTGTCTTTACTCTGTCAAAAAACTCAGCGCTCTCTACGCAGCTTGTTCCAGGGGAAACGGTCGGCACGGTACTCGATATGATGATTGGGCATCCTTTGGATTTATTGTTCAACAACTTTAGTTGCCTATCAGGCTCGAAAAATCGTTGTGCCAGTTCTGCACAACAATTCCATCCGGTATCAGGCCAAACAGGCTATCCAGGAAACGCCATTGAATTCGCGCCTCACCCCAATCCACCGCGCATCTCCCTTTCTCCTTCGTGTTACACCCCGCTCATTTCCACGACAGAGCCGACGTTCGGGGATGCGAATCGTGACGGAAGCTATGCGGTGAATGCTTTGCTGACCGGAGATGCTTTTGGCCAAAACGGGGGCAACGGTCCTTCGGGACTCCTGTCCAGGAACACCGTGTACTATGGTGCAAATTTTTATGGTCCCGCGCCTTCAAATCAGGTTTGTCCGACTTTTACCCTTCGGCAGCAAGTTGGACACTTCCTTTACGTTTTGGATGGTGCCAATGATCAAGTCATTGTATTGAACAGTAACCGAATGACGGTGCTCGATACCATCCCTGTCTCCGACCCGGCCGACTTGGCTATTTCTGTAGATATGAATGTGCTGGCCGTTTCTAATGAATCGACCAACACGGTGACTTTTATTAATACGAATCCATTCTCTCCAAACTTCCATACGGTCACGCAAATCACCCCTGTGATTGACCCGGACACGGGTCGCCAGGGCAGGGGACCGACGGAGATCGTATGGCAGCCAGACGATGAAGATGTCTTGGTGGTCTGTGAAGCGTCTAACTCGGTCGCCTTTCTTTCCACGGGTGATCTTTCCGTCCGAAAGATTATTCCTGGCGTGAGCAACCCAAGGCTCATTGCGGTAACCAATCGGGACATGGCTTCTGGGTTCGCCACCAGCCTTTATTACGCCTACGTCGCTGCGTCTGATGGCTCAATCTCTGTCTTCGAATCGGGACCGGACGGCGCGAACGGTATTGGGTATGACGACTTCATCGGGAAAGTCCAGGTGGAGGGCCAAAATGGCTTTCCCGGAGTTTCAGCGATTCAGGTGAATCCTTCGAGTTTCTTCCACGGTGCCTATATCGGTTACCGGAATGGTCCCAACGGCGCAGTTTCTGAGCTATTCCTTAAATCTTCTCCCGCGGGAGCGCGCCCCTTGTCTTCGAACGCTTTCCTCCCCGACCCCAACTTTCGCTCAAAAGAATTCGCGATTAATAAGACCTGGACTTCGGGGTTGATTTCATCCGGTAGTGTGGTGGATTTGGCGGTGGATGACTTGTACAACTTTGGTGACATGATTTCCGCCCGCAGTTCTTTCACAGGTGGCCCACCGATTGAGCACTCGGGGAAGAGTATGTTGCGAGCTGGTCCTCTCCCTGTGAGTTACCCTCGCTTCCTCTTTGTTGCGAATGCAAACGGGAAAGTTGATGTCATTGATGTCGTCAATGGGGGCCAATTCGTCCCTTCTATCCAGGTGCCTGGCGTTCGCGTACTCGCACACTACTGGCGCCAATAAAGCGTCCTTGTTTAGGGTGACCGCTCCGCTCGGTTCAGAAGTCCAAGCAATGTTCGCGGATATTGCTCCGCGTTATGACTTCTTGAATCGGGTGCTTTCTTTTGGCATTGATCGGTCTTGGCGGAAGAAAACCGTCCGCTCCATCGCACTTCCGAAAGATGGGCGCCTGCTCGATTTGTGTTGTGGTACTGGAGACTTGGCTTTGGAATTTTCGGGCGCAGGGGTCCAAGTGATCGGTGCGGACTTTACGGCTCCCATGCTTCCTCTTGCCCAAGCCAAGGCGGCTAGAGCAAGGGTGGAAATTGTTTGGGCACAGGCAGATGCACAAGAACTCCCATTCCAAAAGAATTCTTTTGATGGCGTGAGCATTGCCTTCGGGATTCGTAATGTCTACGATCCAGAGCGAGCTCTTTCAGAGTGTTTCCGTGTCCTTCGCCCCGGTGGACAATTGGCCATTCTTGAGTTCTTCCCCATAAAGAATCGTGTATGGAAGGCTTGTTTCGGGTTTTACTTCCAACAAGTCCTCCCACGTTTGGCGCGTGTATTTCGTGCCGGGCGAACAGGGGCTTATGACTACCTCCCCTCTAGCGTTGCGTCCTTTGCAACTACGCAGGTCTTTACCTCTTGGCTAGAGAAAGCAGGGTTTCAAGGGATAAAAAAAACTGCGTTCACCGGGGGGGTGGCTCATCTCTTCCTTGCTCAAGCCTTGAATGACGGTGACTGAGTTCCAAAAACTCCGTGTTGCTGCTCGGGACCCGGCGGTGAACTATTTCCTCTTGCTTCCCTTGGCGTGCCTCCATCTATGGGGAAGGGGCTCTTCCGAGGGTGGTGTTTTTAGCCTAGTGGAAAGGTTTTTTTCGGTATTTGGATCTGCTTCTTTTTACACATTTTTGTTCTTTTTTGTGGGGACTTTTTTCTGGGCCCTTGGCCGAGTTTCTCAAAAACAGCTTTCTTGGGGCGGCGGTGCGGCTCTTTCCTTGATGGAGGGTGTCTTCTGGGGTCTGCTTCTTGGTTGGTTTTTTCCATTGTGTTACTCCTTGGCTCATGAGACGGCTTTCCCCTGGGCGGTTCACGTGCAATCTTCCGAGTCCGCTCTAGTGCAACTTTCGATTGCTTCCGGGGCGGGGCTCTACGAGGAACTTCTTTTTCGCCTTTTGCTCATGGGTGTATTGTTTTCCGTTCTGTCAACCATCTTCCAG
>JAPKBM010000054.1 GCA_026421205.1 Planctomycetota bacterium | reverse complement strand
ACTCCGTCTCTTCCGGTTCCTGAAAGAAAACCGTTGGCATGAAACCGAGAAGCAGGGCGCTAAAAATCACGCCGCCATTCTATAATCAAACTCACTCAAACGGCTCTTCTTGGGTCGAATTATGAGTTCGCAGCTCTAACCAATTGAGCTATCGACCCATCCTTTGACGGGGATTGTGAACGAGCGTGACATGCAGGCCTTCGGAGGAGTATTCCTGTGTGCCGGGGTTCAGGAGGAGAATTGCAGCTCTACCAGTCTGCGATAACGACCATCCAACCGCATCAGCTCATCGTGGGTTCCTTGCTCGACCAACTTCCCTTTGTGGAAGAGGAGAATGCGGTCGACATCGCGAATCGTGGACAAGCGGTGGGCAATTGCCAGGCTAGTGCGACCTTCCATGGCATCATGGACGGCTTCCTGCAGAAGGTGTTCTGTATGGGAGTCCACATTGCTGGTCGCTTCGTCTAGAACGAGAACCGGCGGGGCTGCGGCCACGACACGAGCAAAACTAATGAGCTGCTTCTCCCCCGCCGAAAGATTACGACCGCGTTCACGCACCGGTTCATGCCATCCGCCGGGGAAGCGCTGCACAAGTTCGTCAAGATGAAGACGAGTCGCCACCTGGATAGCGCGCTCTTCATCGACTTCCGCGTGGCCGAGAGTGATGTTGTCCAGGATTGTGCCCTCAAATAAGAAAACATCTTGTGGCACCAGGCCGATGCGACGCCGGAGGTCGCGACTTTCGAATTCACGCAAATCAATGCCATCCAACATAATGCGCCCCTGCTGCGGATCGTAAAGACGTGTCAGTAACTTCAGCACTGTTGTTTTCCCTGCGCCTGTTGCCCCGACCAAAGCCACGCGCTCCCCAGGGGCGACTCGAAAACTTACGCCATCGAGTACCGGCTGCCCTGGGTCATAGGCGAAATGTACGTCTTCGAATACCAACTCACCGCAAGTTTGTGCAGGGGCCGTGGGACTCTCGGGCTCCGGAAGGTATTCCTCGACATCGAGGAGATCGAACACGCGACGCCCTGCGGTCATCGCGTTTTGCATCACCGTGTACTTCAAACTGAGTTCATTTAATGGCTGAAAGAACTTCTGCATGTAATCGATGAAAGCGAATAGAACACCGAGGGTGAGGTAATCGCTGCCTGTGGGCATTCCCTGGGCCTCCCAGCCTTGGGCAACCGCGGCACCGCCATACCAAAGGATGACCGCAATAGTCATCGAGCTCAGCAATTCGACGCTGGTGGATAACAGCGTCTCCCACCAAACTGTGCGCAACTGCGCGCCGCGCACCCCCTGGTTAATCTCTCCATAGCTTTCAAGCGTGGCTTCTTGGCGGTTAAACATTTGCACCACCGCCATCCCACTAATGTGCTCATGCAAAAAACCATTCATTTCGGAAAGCTTACTGCGCATTTTGACGTAAGCGCCGCGCACACGAGTCCGAATGAACAAGGTTACACAAATTAAGATGGGCACCACCACCATCGAGGCCGCTGCCAATCCAGGGGCCAGCGAGAACAAAATAACAATCGTTGCGACGAGGAAGAGTAAATCCCCGGCAATCGTGACGACGCCACTCGCAAACAACTCCTGCAAGGCCTCGACATCGGTGGTCACGCGTCCAACCAATCGCCCGGTTGACGTGCGATCGAAGAAGCTTGCCGACAAACGTTGCAAATGCCGGAACAAGGCAACGCGCAAATCTCGCAGGGCCGACTGCCCACCGGTCTCCACAAGAACCTGTTGCAGCCGCCGCAAAATAGCATCGACAAGGGCGACACCAAGGAAAAGCAACACTAAGGGGTAATACCCGTCGAGGTTGGCAAGTGCGAGGTGATCATCGAGCGCAATCTTGACCAACCATGGCATCATGAGGCGACTGCCAGACATGAGCAGCAGGCAAGCCAATCCGGCCCACAACCAGCGCTGATGGGGACGGATGAAGAACCACAAACGGCGCAATAGCACGAAATCTAAAGCCTTGGCAGGAGTATCACCCTCTTGGACGTCGGCGTGTCGCTGCGGAGGCATTAATCGACCTCCTGCTCTGAGTTGCCCACATCATGTGCGCGCTCCGCTTGTTCACGTTGGCGCCGATCTAGCGAAGCGTAAAGACCATTCTTGGCGAGCAACTCTTTGTGAGTACCCTGCTCGACCAGGCGGCCGCCATCAAGAACCAAAATACGATCTGCGTGTTGCACCGTGGCCACGCGATGGGCCACCAACAAACTGGTGCGACCAGCGAAGTAAGGGCGTAAGCCGGAAAGGATTACGTCAGTGGTGTGGGCATCGACGGCGGAAAAGGGGTCATCGAGCAGCAAGATTTGAGGTTGCATGAGCATGACCCGCGCCAATGCAGCGCGTTGTCGTTGCCCCCCGCTGAGATTGAGCCCACGCTCGCCAACCACTGTGGCGGTCCCCTGCGGAAGCTGGTCCATATCTTGTTCCAGCTGGCTTGCGCGTAGGGCATCGCCGATTTGCTCTTCGCTGGCATCGGGCTGGCCAAGAGCAATATTTTCGGCGAGTGGTGCGGAGAATAAGAAACCCTCTTGCGGGACGTAACCGATGCTGCCGCGCAAAGCAGCTAATGGATAATCAAGAACATCGGTGTTGTCGATAGCAACCTGACCGGGGTCGACCTCCATTTGACGCGCCAGAGCTTTTAGCAACATACTTTTTCCTGAACCCGTCGGGCCCACAACGCCCACGAGTTCCCCAGGCTGAATTGCAAAACTAATCTCGTCAAGGACTTGCCGCTTCTGGCCATGACGGTTCTCCAAAGTCATCGACAGCTTGCTGACGCGAATCGCGCCGGCACTTGGGCCTTCGGCATGCTGTTTCCCTATTTCTGGAGCAGGGTCAAACAGCGTGGCTTCTTCGTCGAAGAGTTCTCCGACCCGCCCTAGGGCTGCAGCTCCTCGCTGCAAACTACTCATGACGAAGCCAAGCACTCCAGTCGGCGCCGCCAACATCTGAAGGTACAGCGTCATGGAAATAAAATCGCCCAGCGTAATCTTCCCGCTAACCACCATCGGACCGCCAACGGCCAGCATGACCAATACACTGATAGAGCCCAACAGACTCATTCCGGAACCGAGGCGCGCACGAGCTTTCGCGACCTGGAGGTTGCGGTCTCGATAGGCATCGGCATAAGTTTGAAAGCGGCCCAAATCAAAGTCTTCCAGAGCAAGAGAGCGAATCACCATGGCGCCCGACAAACTCTCCTCAACCTTTTGACTAATCTGTGCCAGGCCCTCTTGCGCTGCGCGAGAATCGCGCTGGATCACTCCAGCCAAATGCCTAGCGCGCCATAAGAAAAATGGAAATGGAAGAATCGCCACTGCCGTCAAGCTAGGGCTGATGTTGAGCATAAAGCTCAACGCCACCACATAAAGAGCTCCGGTTTCAGCTAGATACAGAAAGACCGGTCCCATCAGACTCTGTACAAATTGCACATCGTTGACAGCACGCGACATCAGGCCACCGGTCGCCTGGCGCTCATAAAAGCTTGGTGACAACGTCAGCAAATGCTGCATCAGAGACTGGCGCAAGTCGTATACCGCACGCCGACTTGTGCCAAGCACCTGAAGGCGGCTGATGGTACGCACCACAGCGCCGAGAAGCGCAACCACCAAAATGCCAAGGCCGCCCATCAGGGCCAGCTGGCTGACATCGGTCCCGGTCAAGCCCAGGGATTCTGCCGCGGCATTGTCACTCGCCGCCACGCGCAGGCGATCGACCGTGCTTCCTAATAGGTAGGGGACACTAATGCGTAGCAATACGGCGCCAATCAGCGCGAGCCCCCCAAGCACATAGCGCCATCGATAGCGCCGATAGTAGGGCACGATGCGCCGCAGCTCATGCAAGCTCGCGGAGCTCAGTGGATCTGCCGTTGGAGGGCTCATGCGGTTAGGGCTTTGCCACGCGGGGTCAGAACGTGCGCCGCGCGTAGGGTAACGCCAAACCCCTTACCTAAGTCGGAAATTCAGGAGTTCAAGCCTTCGCTCTTTTCCGCTTTCCATAATCATGACATCACCCGCTTCGGAACTTCTCGGAACAACTAAAAAATTCCCCACAGCATGACTCGCCCCAGCCCCCCAAAACTTGACTGTGCTTCATAGCGAGTCAGGGCCTTTGCCAAGCGCAGAGGTTGACGGTGGTTGGCAAACCAAGGCGGCCGGATCCAGCCACGAAAGGGAGCCTCCAGCACACATTTTTCGATGTTCTCAAACATTCTCGTATTGTGCACAAAGCCAATTCCACTACCGACATCCTCAAGAGTATGACCTGGGTGAGCCCCCCACGGAGTCACTCCCAAAGCGTAGACCAGCGCCGGCCAAGCATTCACCGCAACGGTCCCGTAATGCAATTCGGAAAGTACCGTTTCATAGGCATCTCCATAAGCTTTCCTTTCCTTGGGATGGATAATCAACCCACAGGACAAGGTTCCGAATAGCTTGTGATTACAAAACTCTTTCGCCGCATGCAAAAATTCTCCTGGGCAGGATTCTGGCAAGGCCGTCTCCGCCAATACACCACACCACGCTTCCTTGGAGAAAGCCAATTCATTCGTCACGCTTGCATCCAAACCCGTGGCTAGAACCCAAGGTAATGCGCCTTCTTCAGCAACACCACTGACAAAAGCTTCTGGGTAGGCCTCACAAAACTCATGGTGCCTCTCTTTCGCACCCGGGTAATAGGCGTAACGCGGGGTAATTTGGTGCAGAATCTCACGCAAATACGCCAAGAATTCATCTCGCTGGTTCCAATATGCCGAAGTCACAATCACCTTCGCAGCATTGCAATTGAATGAGCCATTGTTCACCAACATGCTGGCAATATTCCAAGCATGATGCTTTAAATCTTGCCGACTCCACTCTCCAGGCACAACAACAATGGGCGTGACGCACCCTAATTCGCTGGTAATGGGTTTGTCAAGTTTGGGCGTTCCGGCTTCACGATTTCTCACTGCCTCATCATCTACTCCCCAAACGATGGCATCATGCACCGATGTCGAGCCAGTCATATGCACTGCATCTACATCAACCCGTTGCACCCATTCCTCGCCGACGCCGGCACCTCCACAAACCACCTGAAACATTCCTTCTTCGACCAGCGCCGAAAATGATTTCAAATAAACTTCGGACAAATATTCATTCACAGGGTTCATCTTCAGCACACAAGATTGATTCTCAGAAAACACCTTATTCAGCACATCTTGTAGGCCAATGCTCGAAACATTTCCGGCCCCCAAAACCACACAAGTCTTTTGCTTTGCCTCGCTCTCCGCCAAATAAACGCGTGCCATTTGTTTTCGAATTTCATCTACCGATGGACGTTCCAAAAAACGAATCTCTGCTGAGAACCCGAATAACAAAACTTTATCCGCTAGACGTTGAGGGAAAACTTGCGCTACTACGCCCCCTCCACGGGTTTGAATCTCCCGCTCATAGAACTGAGGTTCCCCCGTGCGCAACAAGTGCTCCAGTGTTTCTTGCAACAATCGCATATGACGCATAACGCTCATTGGACCAGCAAGCCACTCTTCTGCAGCCTGCTTGCCATCAATTGCAATCTTCTTTGCCTTGCACGAAACTCCCACCCACTCTTCAGCAACCTGCAAAGTGTCGCGACGCATTTGTTTCAGCCAAGCAATTCTCTGCTTCAACGCCTTTGCCGAAGTTTCAAGCATGTCGTATACTAACCTCACCTTTGTAACTTCCAACCATCAACTCCGTGCCCACACAAACGAAAAGTACACTAGATGGTTCCACTTGGGACTGGATCATCGTTGGCTCTGGATTTGGAGGAAGTGTTGCAGCCATGCGACTTTCTGAAAAGGGGTATCGCGTTTTAGTATTGGAGCAAGGTCGACGCTTTCAGAAGGAAGATTTTGCCAAGTCCAACTGGAATCTCCGCCGATGGCTCTGGAAGCCTGCGCTCGCTTGTCGTGGGATTCTACGAATGAGCTTCTTGCGCCACATCACGGTTTTATCGGGCGTCGGAGTTGGCGGTGGCTCGTTGGTTTATGCAAACACCTTGCCAGTACCTGGCTCAACTTTTTTCAAAGATCCCGAATGGGGCGATTTAGCAGACTGGAAGAGCGAACTAAAACCACATTTCCAAACTGCTCTAAGCATGCTTGGGGCAACAACAGTGCCCTTTTCCACACCCGCAGATGATGCCCTCGCCGCAATAGGAAAGGACCTGGGGCTTAAAGATCAACATCGACCTGTTCAGGTAGGGGTTTTCTTTGGGAAGGAAAACGAAGAAGTGTCGGACCCCTATTTTGACGGCAAAGGCCCGCCACGGACGGGTTGCACAAAATGCGGCGCGTGCATGGTCGGCTGCCGGGTGGGTGCTAAAAATACGCTCGACTTCAACTACTTGTACTTTGCCGAAAAAAACGGAACGGCAGTTCATGCGGACACCAAAGTCACAGCAGTCCGACAAGAAAAGACGAAAGAGTTCATTGTCGAAGCGAGCGTACGCCAAACATGGCGACGGAATCAAAAAATTAAACTCACGGCCAAGCGAGTTGTCATGGCAGGAGGTGTCCTTGGAACTTTGTCGCTTCTCTTGAAGATGCGAAGTGAAAAGAATGGCCTTCCCAAGCTATCCTCACAACTGGGGTATTCGGTCCGCACAAATTGCGAAAGCCTCACGGGTGTACAGAGCTTGCAGAAGGACGTGGATCACTCAAAGGGTGTCGCTATCGGGTCTATCCTTCACATTGATGAACATTCACATGTCGAGCCGGTGCGTTATCCATCGGGGTCGGGCTTCTTCCGCCTGCTTATGGCTCCCCATGCTTCAGGTACAAATTCCTGGCAACGAATTATGGGTGCTTTAGGGAAAGTTCTTTGCCAACCCATTGCCTGGACTCGAGCTTATCTGACCTCAAATTGGGCAAAACGCACCGTTATCTTGTTGTACATGGAAAGCCACTTGGAAACTCTACGTTTTAAGCTCAACCCAAGGGGCAAACTGCAATCCACAACCGACGGGGCAAAAGCACCTAGAGGGAATCTCCCAAAGGCCGATGAAATAAGTAATCGTATGGCCAAAAAGATCAACGGTGTTGTCGGCGCGCTATTCACTCAAACCCTGCTAGGAACACCAACCACCGCGCATATCCTCGGTGGTTGCACCATGGGAAAAGATGCACAAAGCGGTGTCATCGACACCAATCATGAAGCCTTTGGCCATCCGGGCTTGTATATTTTGGACGGATCAACAATATCGGCAAACCCTGGAGTGAATCCGGCGTTGACGATTACTGCTCTCGCTGAAAGGGCGATGAGTCGATTGGAATAACGCGTCAATCCCGTAGCAATGGAGTGGGAGGGCCGGAATAAGACGGATTAATTTGCAAAGGGGGCGAGATTTCACTCGTACCAATCCCGACGTATTCTTAGTTTTCATGATAAGATATTGCAATGCTATGCGCTTAGGTCACTCCATTCTCTCCGTTGTGGTAGTTATGGGATTTGCTCCATTCCTTCTGGGGCAAGACCTGTATGACCGAGGTGTCGTAAGGACAATTGAGTTACAGTTCGCCGCTAGTGATTGGCATCAGCAACTTTTAAATCGCAAGGCGGCCGGGCTACAGGAATATTTCCCTGCTGACATGACAGTGGATGGAGTGCTATATCCAAGCGTTGGAGTTCGTTACAAGGGAAACCATACTTTCTGGACTATCCCTGACGGACAAAAGAAGCCACTTCACATCGACCTAGATGAATTCGGCGTGGACCAAGATATCTATGGTCACAGTAAGCTAGTTCTCAATAACCAAGCGTATGACTCAAGTATCATGCGAGAAATCGTTGCGTATCGAGTGATGAATCAGTTCATTCCATCGCCACGTGCATGCTTTGTGAAGATTATAATTAATGGTGTGAACTACGGAATTTATTCCAGTATTGAGCACATTGGAAAACAGTTCTGTGAATCCCGTTTCGGGGATGGCGATGGCTTCCGATACAAGGCGGTGCCACCTTGGGCATGGCCCGACACGATTGATCCGCCGCCTCCCCCGCAACACATAGCGTTGCAAGATATCGGAGGCTTCCTGGCGAATGCCGAACGTGCATATGAAATAAAGAATAATGAACTAGACCCTGATCGCTACCTCGGACTCCTTGATGCCATTGATGCACTTACCTCCACCAGTTTAGACCTGTTAGTGGAAACACTTGAACCATTGTTGGATACAGACTTGGCAATTTGGCATTTGGGGTTAAACAACATGCTCGGTTCCCTAGATGCTTATTACAGCTCTGGGCAGAATTACTACCTGTACCAGGATTCCATTCATAGGCGCATCGCAATCCTTCCGTGGGACTTCAACCTGGCCTTCGGTGTTTATGGGAGTCAAGGGGCCACAATGTCTCCGACTTATGGCAAGGGTGACACTGACCGACCGCTCTATAACAAGCTAGTGAATCAAGTAACGCTTCGTCAGGAGTATCTGTCCCACATGAATTTTGCGGTAACCACTGGGTTCGACCCGCAAATCCTACATGCTGAGATTGATGATTTAGCGACACTCATTGATGCCGAAGTGCAATCTGATACTCGGCTAGGCCTGACTTATGTCGATTGGAAAAATGGAGTTGCAGACTTAAAGAGCTATATCGATCAGCGATATAATTTCCTTGTTGCACATCATTTGCTTGACGTCGAGCGCCCGAATTTCTCTAGTGTTGGGCATTTTCCAAATCAGCCCACTTCAGCCGATCGCGTTCGATTTTTTGTTCAGGTAAATAATGCGGTAGACCCTATCGAGAGAGTGACGGTTCACGTGCGCACCATTGGTGGGTTTCATTCACTCGATTTATTTGATGACGGCCTGCATGGTGATGGCTCTGCCGGTGACAACATGTTTGCCGTAAGTGTTCCAGAATTACCTATTGCGAGCAATGTCGAATATTATTTTCAGGCAAATTGCGAATTCAGCAATGGGGCCTCCTTCGCTCCTGGTGGAGGAAGCACTGCACCATTGTCCTTCATCGTTGACTCTGATCCCGCTAGCAGTGACGTGCTGCTAAACGAATTTGTTGCCCGCAACCAAAATGGTCCAGTCGATGAAGCTGGGCAGCATGAGGATTGGATTGAGCTATACAATCATGGTGTAAACGCAATTGATGTATCCGGCATGTGGTTGTCAGACAACCTAAGGTATCCACTTAAGTGGCAAATTCCCGCCGGCAATGTAATAGCACCAAATGACACCTTGTTGATTTGGGCGGACAATGATCCACAAGATGGTCCATTGCATGCTAACTTTAAACTTTCTTCTAGCGGAGAGGACATTTCATTGATGTCTGCCGACGGCACCACTTTTCTTGATTTTCACACTTTTGGATTCCAGCAAGACGATATTTCTACTGCGCGAATTACCGATGGAGATAAATTGTGGGTGACACTGTCAATGCCCACACCTGACGCACTCAACCAAATTAGTTGTGGCGCGCGCGCCTATAATGCTTTAGATGGTTCGCGTAATATTGCCACTCTTGCTATAGCTGGAATTCCATCACTTGGTGCAAATGTAGATTTACAACTGCGTGGTTTCCCTGGCATGAAAACTGCTCGAATTGTGCTGGGTACATCCCCATTAGTAGAAAACTACGCTGATTCAGATATGATTTCCTTGGTAGGCGATATTATGAATCAATTTGCAACTCCAACTGATGCGTCTGGTAATGCCAATATTGCATTCACTATACCAACCCGTTCCGCTTTAACAGGAAGACGGTTTTTCCTTCAGGCAGCTGTAATTGGACCTGTATCAGTTGCAAGCAATGGACTAGAAGTGGTCATCTGTCCATGATGACTGTGAAATTACTTCGCTAGGCCGTCGGCAGAAGGCGCAAGCGGAGGCTCCGGCTTAACAGGAAAGAATCATCCGCCAAGGTTTTTCGCAAAAGCGACTCTATGCAGACGGAGCACGGATTGAATAGAGCTTCTAGCTTGGGTAAGAATTCTCAGGCCAGCTCCCCATTCACAAGGTTGGAGGGAAGTCATCCTCGAATTCCACGACCGAACCACCCCCTTTCGCCGAAGACAAGACTGCTTCTATGAAGCGAACTCCGCGGGCGCCATCTTCCACCGTCGGAAAGGCGCAAGGGGCTTGGGCTTCGCCGCGGATGGCGGCGGCGAAAGAGCCGTAAATATTTGCGAATCCTTCCAAATATC
>JAPKBM010000002.1 GCA_026421205.1 Planctomycetota bacterium | reverse complement strand
CTCTCTTTAAACTAGAGATGGTATCTGGTGATGAGCCTGCCGGGCTCCGATGGCTTGCGGCGGCCGAAGCCCTCCTACCCAATCACCCTGTTGTCCGAGAAAACCGAACTTTATGGTATGAAGATCAAGCAGAGCGACAACGCCAGGCCGCTGTCCAGGCTTTGAGTCAAATGCAAAGCAATGCACATGACTTCCTCCATGTTTCCTACTTGCTCAATGCTCTTGTGGCCCTTCGAAGAGAGGATATCTCACTGGCCAGAAAGCATCTAACCACCGCCGCCCGCCACGCGGCGCCATTGCGCGCGCGTTTGGAGCGCCTTTCCCGTATGAAAAATCTCGAAGAAAGCCAAGTCATGGCCTTCCTTCAACAATACGGTTACTGATCCGTTTGACGCTGGACGATACTGTAGCTTCGCGACAAACCTTCATAAGAGAGTTGATCGGTTCGAAAACGGGTCATCGCCTCTTGCTTTGCTCGGTTTTTCGCAGCCTCTATTTCAGAAGGCCAAATCTTTGTTGCGTCTGCGTCGCGCGTTCCGACTAAACGTGCAACGACAAACAATCCACCGATGCCCTGCTCAAATGGCCCAAGTACTTCACCATCGGAATAGTCTTCTAAAACCGTACCTACAGTAGAACGTAACCAAGGGCGAACGCTGTCGTCTCCCCAAATTGGGTCCACCACGGGGCGAGGTTGTCTTGCAATCCAATCCAACGCTTGCACTTTACCACTGACTTTGGTGACCTCCTGCCCGAAAGCATCTTGTGCCATCAAAACGGGGTCACCCTCAACTTCGGGTTGCGGAAGACTCGCAACAAATGCCTCAGCCGCTTCCCGAGCCAGTGTGCCTCGCTGACCCTCGCGCCAATAATCCTTCACGCTTTCTTCGATTTCCTCCAAAGGAGGCATTGCTCGTGCGCTGGATTCCGTCGGCCGAACTAGAAAGGCCACATCACCCACCAAGAAAGCCTTATCCATCCAAGAGCCGACTTCGGCGCGGAACATTTCTCTCAGTTCCATGGTGCCGATGCGGGGCAAAGATTCCAAAGCCGAAGCAGAAACGGGAGTCGCCTCCGCCAAGTACTCCACACCGCGCTCGGAAGAAAATGCTGCTAAGTCTTCCGTATCCGCGTTCGCAATCAAAGCCATGGCCGCCCGATGAAGACGGAAATCTTGAGCAAGCCGGTCTCCGAGTTCCTCACGCGTAAGTACAGGGCCCAGTCCTGCGTCCGCGGATGCGCCCTCTTCGGGTGCAAGACGGCGGTACAAAGTAAACCGACGGAAATCATAAAAGCCTTGAAGTTGTTCTTCGGTTGGTTCCTCAGCAGAGGCCCATGCTTGTACGGCCGCCGTTTGCAAAGCGTCCGCACTGACGATGATGGCTTCAAATGCAACGGCTTCTTCATTCTCTAAGGCACGGCGTTGTGTGAAATCCAAACCGTCGGCGAAGAATATTTGCAGTTCCTCGTCCGTGGGGTTGAGTGCATCGGCGGCATGCGAAAAATCTTCTGCACTCCACGAAACATAATCCAAACTCATTTCTTGAAAGTCCTCGGACCAGTAGGCCAAGACATCATCCTGGGTAGGAATTGCCGCACTACCTAAGAGCGTTTCTACTTGTTGAACCCGAAGTAAGTCACGCAATAAATTTTCATACTGCAACGACGAATTAAAGCGAAATCGTTTCACAAGATCACCGTAATCCGCAATGCGTTGAACCGCCATTTGAAAACGAATGAAATCTCTGACTTGGTTGTCCGTGATGACGACTTCAAGCTCATCAGCTAACTTCCGAAGCGTGGCGTAAGCAATGACACCCTCTTCATCGTCGCTCCGAGAAATGCCAAGCACATTGCGCTCCCAAGACATCAGGCGCAGAGCACCTCGGTAGTCTTCGGAAGTGATTTCAGAAGGGCCCGACGGAAGGTCCAGGGTGGCCACGGATTGGGGGCCGTCACCCGAAAGATTGGCGAAAACAGCTATCATGGGCTGCGTGGCGCTGAAAATTACGAGACAGAAAATGGCAACCCCAATCAATACGAACCGCTTGGTTCGAGACATAGGGACGACTTCCGAAATGTCGGAATCCGGCGAGGTGGGTGTAGTTGGGGCGTTCTTACTCATCACAGGGGAAGCAAAGCTTCTGGGAACGGAAGTTTACCCCCTTCCGACGGGGAAAGGCTACTCCTCCTGAGCAAGAACCTCAGCAGGGGCCGCAAGGCGACCGGACTCCGGAAGGTCCTTAAGGTCCCTCAAGCCGAACCGATCAAGAAATTCTTTCGTGGTGCCATAAAGGAAAGGCCGGCCAGGGAGGTCCGCCCGACCAAGAATGCGCACGAGCCGCATATCCAGCAAATGACGCAAGTGCGGGCCAGATTTCACGCCACGAATGGAATCAATGTCCGCCTTCAAAACTGGCTGGCGATAAGCCACCAAGGCGAGGACCTCCAAGGCCGCTGGCCCCAATCGCTCTGCGTGAACCTTTTGGCGGATGGGTGCCAAAAACTCCGCAACATCTTCGGATGTCAAAATTCTCCAGGAACGACCGACTTGTTGAAGCTGAAGCGGAAGTCCACGGGACTCCATCCACGCCTCCAAAGCCGCCAAATGCTGCCGAGGGCTTGCGTCCTCAGGAGCCTCTTCCGCTCCTTCGACGGGTTGGGAGTACAACACTTCTCGAATCCGATCCAACGTGACGGCATCGGGAGAAGAAAACAGGAGTGCAAAGAGAAGAGAAAGTTTCTCTTCGGAGATTTCGGAATCAGTCATTCGGAAGGGAGAATGCGGGGCGGATGGCCCGAATTCCAGGCCGGCTAAGGTCGGCAGTATAACGCCGAAGCATTGCAAGAAACCAGGACTGCGCCTCTAAAGGTGAAATCGGCTGGCGCGAAAGAGAGGAAAAAATCTGAGCACGCGGGAGGTCCTTCTCCGCAGGTCGCCGCTCTTCCAGCCATGCAACGCGCCAGAGTACTTCGCCCTTCCACTGAAAAGGGCCTACACCCTCCCCCTGCGCGATATTCCTCAGGAGTACATCCAAGGGAGGCGGCAATTGCTCCGGCAGAAAAGGCAGACTGCCGTCCCCGCGCGGGCCCGCGTCTACAGATTCTGAGGAGATTTGATCTAAACTAGCACCTGCTTTGATTCGCCGGGCCCAACTTTGCGCCTCCTCTTCATCTGGGGAAGCCCACATGCGCAAACGAACCTGGGTTTGCCCCAAAGACCAAGTCCGTACGCAGAGTTGGTAAAGCTGATTTTCCAAAAAACGTTCCTTCATGGACGCGCGAACTGCCGGCCATGGAAACCCGTATTCCTGAATTGCCCAAGCCTCTAAAGTTTGCCCCCTAGGCAAACTGGCCTCAAGTTGTTGTTGTGCTCGCTCCAGTTCCTTTTCCACTCTAGCCACATCCGCCTGCAAAGCGTTTTCTCGTGCCTCTTTCTTTGCCAATGTGGACCGGACGAGCGTTTTGGTTAAGGCCTGGGTTTCTTTGGGAAAAAGAAAAGCGGCTTCCGCCAAAAAAGCTCCTGCGGATAAACCGACGCCCGGAGCCACGGGAATTCTCAGCGGCGAGGCTGTATTTTGACAAGATCCAAGAAAACTCAGCAAAAGAAAAGTAAAGGACTTCTGCTGAAAAGACAAAGATCTCATCTACTTAAAGTAAATGCCACGTCGGATGCTGATGCCATGACACACCGGGCACTCACGTCGCTCCGGACGCTCTTCATCTTCTCCAGCGCTGACTCTTCTTGTTTGAAAAACACCCGCGCCATTGCAGTTAAAACAGTTTTCAAAACGGACACTCACTAAAGCATAATCTCCGCTGTACTCCGCGTAATAAGCCAAAAGCCACTGGTAGCGCTCTGAAGAAGAAGCGACTTTCCACCAGTCATCAGGAGATGCTTCTTGAGAAACTCCTGCGGCCTGGCGCGTTCGCTCTAGATTCTTTAAATAATCGTTAAACCGCGATTCAATCTCTTTTTGAGCAGCCGTCTTACCATCATCTTCCTCGGCTGCCGCAACCTTCATGCCAGCTCGCGCGCGCTCTTCCCCCAAAACCCAAGTGCCGACTCCGAAGCCCGCCTGATGGCGTTTCGGCCTATTATCCAAACGCGAAACCCAAATAGATTCCACTTCCGACTCATCCAAACCCTCTTTCATTTCCTGCAACTCCGCAACCATGGCCTCCCGCATTAATTGAGGCAATGTCGTTTCTGCCCAAGTTTGTAAACTCTGCACCGAAGCATCCCTCTGCAAGGCTTGTCTTTTAACCATCGAACCTACACGTGAGTACCAATGCTTTTTAAGATACCGAAGAATTCCTTCATTTCGTTTTTCCTCAAAAGATGCTTCAATACTTAAATAATCTTCCCAAAAAGGTGTGTCCTGGTGGGCATCGGCGAAGGCGTCTAAAGCAAGGCGTGCCTCCGAATATCGATTTCGATATACCGACTGACGGATTTGAATCAGCTCTTTGAGCTCTGCTTTGTGCAGGAGGGAGATTTCAACCCTATCTAAGGCAACACCCAATCGTTGAGACAAGGGCGGATCATTCTCAACGAGTGATTGGCTCAAAAGCAAATGCTCTTTCGCTCTTTCCAAGGCAAGGACTAATTCTAACTCTAATGAAAATTCGTACTGGGCCATCGGGTCCTCTAAAGAGAACTCCGGACTACGATAGGTGTGAAACTGCTCGGGAGTCATCACTTCGGTTGCATCCACAATGACTTTATCCGGTGGAGCCGCCAAACGATTCCTAGGGATTTTGGTGGTGGTATCTCCTTGGCGCAATTGAATGTAATCATCACCGAGCTCAAGAATTAATCCGGTCCTAGCATCCCCATTCACTAGAAATAAACGGTCAGCCTCTACTTGAGGCATGACGACTTCGGCGTTGTAACCAAACCCCAAGCGAAGTCGATCAGCTTCGCCGGGGAAAAGATCGGGCCAAGTGAGGCGTAAGACACCACCACTTCTTGCCTGGAGAACGACAAGGCCATCTAAATCATGCTCCATGATTTCGCCCACGAGAATACGTCCATTCATTAATCGAATGACGTCGGGAGTGCCCACTGACTCTTGAGCCAAAGGGACCGCGAGAACAACAAGAAAGAGAGTAATCATGGTGATGTGGGGTTCAACCTTCGTTGCAGGGAAATTTCGGGCGGAAGTAGAAAGGCCATAGAAGCTTCAACGCGTGCAGGATCTTTGCGGTAAAAACGCACCAAAGCGCGAGGGACGGCAACTTGGGACGTTTCAACCACCAAGTCGTAATGATAACCCGGAGCACCGGGGACGGGTTCTCCTTTGATTTCCCGTAAACCGGAAATCGCACCCGTAGGGCTGAGCATCCAAGCTTCTTCCCTCAGTTGGCGAGAAACAGTTTCCAGTGCGGGGGCCAATTCAGCGTGCGCCCTTGCGGAAGCTTCCATGCCACCGCCAAATTGAAAAAGCCCCATCAATGCGGTAATTCCGAAAAGGAATAATGCCATAGCAAGGGCCACCTCCACTAGAGTAAATCCTTGATTGCGCACCGAACTATTCATGGAAGTACCCTCCGGCCGCGTGCAGGCAAAGCGATTTCCGCTGTGGATGTTTCCGGAATCCAAACGATTTCTCCGCGGTCATGCCCTTGGGGAATTTCTCCACGTAAACCACGGCCAGCAATTGTCAACTGTGGAAAGTTTCCGCCGACGGCAATCCACTCTTGTTCAATTAAAACACGTTGGGGAACTTTCAAAGGCAATGATCCGCGGATGCGCATGAGCCTTTGCGTCGGGCTCAAGTCGTCATCCAACCGTGGAGGGTTCTGCCGAGCATTACCCTGCACTCGTTCTACAGAAAAAGAAAGCGTGGGAGGAAAATGGAAAGGGGTCTGTGCAGGAATATTTAATTGCTGAACAAGGCCCTTAACGGGGTCATCGGCTTTCCACTCTGCCATAGCCACGCCATCTAAAACGATCAAACCCGATCCCGAAGCAAGAAGTGACTGCAAGGTGGCATCATTGCGCAAAGTACGCGGGTCAGACTCAGGCAATGTGACACGAACAAGACGAGACAGCCGATGTTTGGTTGGGTTTTCTGGAACCAAAACCCAAGCCACCTCAACAGCTCCACGATTTACTTTGATTTCGTCGGCGAGGGAGGCCCCCCGGGCCAAGAAACGAATACGGGGAAGACGCCAAGCGGGGTGGTCATCCTGCGCAGGAAAGACTTCCCAGTCATCCATCAACAGCCAACCACGTGGGCCGTGATGAAGCGCTCGAAAATCACTGCGAACTTGTTCGATGGCCGAGGCAAAAACCAAGTCCCCTCGTCCGCGACGCTCTCCAGCTTGCCACAACCCAAGGACTGAACGCACCACGCTCACCACAAAAAGAGCCAGAATGGCAAACAATGCCAAGGCCAACATCACCTCAATCAAAGTCATGCCGGACGCCTTGGAGGACCGTCGTTTCACTCGAAAAGATCCTCCTCCAAATCCGTTCGACTTTCGGCCAAATAATCCACCACAAGGCGACGTAAGCGGGGAGCCTGGGTCCATCCATTCGACAAAAACTGAATCGGGTCGAAGGCACCGACATCCCAGTCGAAGAAAACGCGTAGGTCCAAGTGGTCAGCCCTGAAACCCAAGGGAACCGGCAAACCACCTGGGAGAGAGGCATCTTCAATCAAAGAAAGCCCCGGCGTAAGGTCTGGGTCATCTTCCCATTGCGCCTCACCCGTTCGCGCAAGAACCATAACGCGGTGCGAGGCATCTGTCATTTCAGCGTCGAACAAAATACCACGCCAATACGCTTCTGGTTCTTCCAAGCCCACCTCGAACCACGCGGCCGCTGGGCTGTCGCTTTCAGAAACGTAACGGTCCAGCCAACGGGTCGGGTAGGAGTAAACCAAACTCCCTTGGTCATGACTTGCCGGTGTGGTTCCGAATCGGCCCCGCAAGATGCCGTCACCCAACAAATCTGGGTCTTCCGCATTGGAACGATAGCGTGGCATCCCTGCACCACCCTCATCCAAAATAGGCACTTGCAAGAGCTCTTCATCTACCAACAAAAGCGCATCTGCATGTAGCTTGTCAATTTGAGCGTTCAACATGAACATCGAGTCTCCCTGCGTTGCGTCACGAGATAACACGGAAGTGTATCTTCCGTCCACCTTCCAGACTTTTGTACCTGCCGCGTGGGGCCGGGGTTGCGTTCCGTGCAGGCCGCGACCATTTGGAGCAATGCTGAAATCACCTGTGACCGTGTTCACAGATTGAAAAGCAATACGCTCTCCGTCAATGTCGATCAAACCGGATTGCGAAATATCCTGCAACCAATCCCCAGGGCTTTGTGACCAATACCGATGCCCATCCACATAAAGAATCGAAGGGTCCACCCGAAAAGAGCTCACTTCGGATTGATCTAAATCCTCTTCCAACTGAAAAGAACCTCGTCCCATCGGGGATCTAAAGTCCCCCATGCCGAAGGGCGCATTGATGCCGACCTCGTCCATCATGCCACCAAATGCGGCGCCCCCTCCGGCCAAGTCACCCGCCATGACAAAAGTATGGAAGTCTGACGGCCGCTCCCCGCTGGGGAATTTGGTCACGCGCGTCACTTGCCGTGCGTCGAAACTAATCTCGCCGTAATTGGACAAATCCGAAGCAACAAAAGGAACGCCGGGCTGCGTATGAAATGCGGAATACCAACGGTTCATTCGAATGCGCCCATCTAAGTGCGGCGCGCGTCCCCATTGAACCTCAAACCAATACGGAGGCATGGTGGAAGCTTCTTGAATTAAAGCCACACGATCTCCTCGGCCGATGTACCCCATGTCTGGATTGAAGTCGTAGGGCGTTTGAAGAACAGGAATCAATTCATGACTTGACATATGAGCATGATCAAAAGTCCCCATCGTTCCGCGGAAATCAAAATGGACGCGAATGTCTTCAAGGATTTTATCTCTGTCTTCAATCGGTTCGCCAATGGTGCGTGCCAATAAAAAATCATCCCCAATGCCAGGTTCCTGGTAAAGCAACTGCATTCCACCGGGGCGGGCCGGTGGAGACCACTCTTCCTCATAAGAATCATTCAAAATGGGGAACGCGGCGGCATTCAAGGCGGCCCAGTCATCACGAAGGAAGCAATTTTCCAAGATACTGTCGTAGCGAACCCATTCCGTGTTTCCAGCGTCTGAAGAATCCGTGATTTGCACAAATTCCGAGAAGTCTCCGTCTGGCAAGGCGTAATTCAAATCAGAGACGCCATTGCCCTTGACAGAGATAGGAATCACATACAACTGGTTTTCATAAATAGTCTCAAAAGCAAGTCCATCTTGATTCACGATAGAAGGATCCCAATTCGTGATGAAACTATGCCCCTCCGATGCATATTGCCCATCCGGCCAATTCACCATGGAGGGCGTACGGATGTTGCGCTCACTCAGATAAATCATGTCGCCGCTTCGAGAAGAATACTGAACCACTTCCAATCCCCCAATCTGAAACCCACCTGGGTCTAATTGAGCAATACTTCGTTGCGCAAGTAATGCATACCCACCTGTAGACTGAAAGGTCTCCGAATAATACGGATCATTCGGAGCATCTGGTATTGCTTTGATATTCAGGGGACCCAAATAATCACCGACAATGCCAAATCCTAAATCAAAGGTATTGCCACTCAACAATAGAATTTGAATGGGGTCCTCTCCATCAATACCCGTAGCAACGGAAAAAGGTCCCAACTCACCACTCAACTGACTCCCTCCCGACGGAAGATCTTGAACCAAAGGAGCGCTATACCCATAAAGTTCTACGGCCGAACCCGTGGCGTGATCCGTGTCCAAAGAAATCGTCATGGCGTCGCTGCCTTCCCGCGCCGCACGCCCGCCGAGGTAGCCCGTTGCATGCACAGGTCTCTCCGTGATAAAAGACGTTTCCGACTTTGAGGAATATTCAATCACCTCATCCCCAATGCGCAACACGCCACGGTCTGGGAAGCCGTCGGTAGACTCCACTTGGATTGGGCTATCCGATGCACCAGGAGAGTGACCTGTCACGAGCCCGGTCGTCCACGTCAAACCATCGATGTCCCCACGAGGCACGCCATCAATAGCCACCTGAAGTCCTCGTGCCGAAATAGAACGCAACAAAACCGACAAGTGAAACCACCGATCCGCCATCGAAAATTCACTCAAGTCCACTTCCACCGTTTGCGCTTGAACTGTATTTTCTGGGTCGAAGGGGTCATCACCTGCGTTATCCCAACCTTGCACAATCAAAATCCCTTCTTCAACTTTTGCAGAAATCCGGGATCGATCCGTTTGATCACCAACTAAGTCAAACAGCGTACCCTCACTCACTGCACCGTCCAGGCGGAACCAACCCTGAATGTGCAAGGGGGCAACATCCTGCGCGCCACTTCCTTCACCCAACCCCCAGTCCTTTAAAACAGTGGGGTAGGCCCCCCGCTCTTTGGCGTCATAACCCAAAGGAGATGGCTCTAAATCAAAATGCTCCATATGACCATTGAGAGGGTCGGCGTCGCGGGCAGGCAAAGGAATCACCGCGGAAAGTTCGGCATCTTTCGACGAAATTAAAGTCCCCGTAATTTCCCAAGCTCCCGTTCTCAAAGTCAAGCCGTCGGCAGAAGAATGTTGACCGCCAAGAACACCACGGTTTGCAGGCAAAGTAACGGTGCCATGAAGCCCACGATTCCAACGTCCCCCATCTTCAAAGTCCTCTTGCGTTTCCCAGAGCCGAAGAAGCGGTCCCGTGGGTGAAATCGCCGTGACCAAAAAACGTGCGGCACGCGCTAGAGTTCGGCCCAAACGGGAACGCACAGCGGCATCGACACGCTGTAAATAACGATCTCCGCTGCGATACCCAAAAGGTAAAGTACTCTGCAAAAGATACCCAGAGTTAGGGTCCAAACCATTTAAATGAATGGCCCATGCGTCCAAAGTTACCAAACTCCCAGCCTCCACCATAGGTCCCAGGAGGCGTCGCCAGAAATCATCCGGCCCCTCAAAAGGACGAAGTTCCAAAATCTTCTGCGCAACCCGACGTGCCTCTGATGGAGTGACCCATTCCTGAGAAACCCGCCCCTGCGTGGCTTGCGTCTTCACCGGAGAGCTAGAGAATCGAAGCCCAGACATCAATGCAGTCAAGATTTCTTCGGACGCGGCATTGACATCAACAGGCTCTCTGCGAAGTGGGTAAATCCGAGTTGTCCAGGGGGTTAACGTTTCCGGAAGACTCGATGGAAGGACAATCCAATTTGAAGTTGGAAAAGAAGCTAAAGCAAAAGTATAAAATGGGGCCTCATTCTCCGCCTCAATTTTCAAAATTGTCCCCGCCGAGATTGCACTAGCATCGGAGACCCTCGCTAATGAAGGCCGTTCTAAGTCCGTGTCGCGCGCAAGCCACACCGCAGGCGCCCATGCGTCGGCACCATAGGCGCCCGTTTCTAACCAAGTGAGACTTTCGAGCCGTTTTTTATCTTCTTCCGAAAGACTAATGTCAACTCCGCCCATCTTGAATTCAAAAATGTCATCGTAAAATTCCGGTGGCGTCCAACCTCCTGACTGAAGCCTTGCAGTCGTCAAGGTCAAAACAGTATCGGACACCACCATCGTCCCTTCCCGTAAACGAACTTCATCAGCAGAATCCCTGTCGGGATCCATGGAAACCCCGTTCAGTGCCGTGGGAGAAATACTTTCGTAAGAAATCCAATCTCGTCCCACCAAAATCGCGCCCGAGGGTGCCATTCCAGCCGTGGAAGAAATGGGGAAGGAGCGGTCCGCAAAGGTCACGTCGGCAGCTAGATAACTGGGCTGCAACAAGTTTTGCAAGAGCATGGGCGGTGCCGACGCCAAACTAATGCGTGATTGCATCGATGAAACTTGGGCTCCCCAAGATTCTCGGGCAGCTTCCCAGCCTGGAATGGATTGAGGCAAGGGCCCCTGCGCAGAAAGGTTCCATTCGTTTTCATCATCCCAAAGAGGGGTTGCATCCCGCGAAGGATGCGTACCCACTTGCACAAGCCTAGAAAAGGAGGCCGCTGACTCCACGGCAATACGAGATTGAGCCCGGTGATAGACCTCTAAAGAAGCTTCGCTGCGCATCCGGCTAGCCAACAAAAAGGGAATGCCCAAAGACATCAACAGTGCCAAGGAAACCAATACCGTAATCAGAGCAGATCCATCTTTGGACTGCCTCACCGTCAGAGAAGAGAAACTCAAGGCATACCCTCCTGCGAAAAACGTCCGATTAAAAACTCTTCTTGAAGTTCGCCGACCTGAGCAATTCCAACAGGAATAGGTTCTGGATGTCGATTCATATCCAACCGTCCAAACCGATCTAAATGTATTTCAGCGACAGGCATCAACAGCTCTGCGTCGCCAGGCAATACGGGCCCAACCTCTTGTGTGCGCACCCAAACAGAAAATTCGTCCATCTCTCCACGAAATCTTCCGTTGATGTCGCCCAAGTACGGGGTCGCCTCAACTTCGGGAAGTTGCCCAAGAAAGGGACTTTGGGTAACGCGCTGCCCCCCAAGGTCAATCGACAAGATTCCAGGAAGTTTTGAATCAAACGCGGGCTGTGCCATCACGGCTACATGATTCCATTGGCCAAAAACCACCGTGCGCGAAGCAGTTTCAACCGTTTGACGACTAAAACGTGTGCCATCACCGCCCATCACAAAAACCTGTAGGCTTCCATCGCTGCGCAATTTCACCTGAAGGAGGTCTTTCCAGTCCACAAGAACGCCCGAAGATTTCTTGGCTGGCCTGACGTCGAAAACTAAGCGGAGCCCTTGTTGTGAAGCCAAAACGCCTGCGCGCCCTTCCACCTGAACGCCTCCACCGAGACGCAAATCTAAACCCGCGCCAACACGTCCTCGTTGACCCAAGATTGCAGGGTCAACTAGAAAAAGATTTTCTCTTTCCCGGCTTGCTACCTCAAAGGTCGCTTCTCTTACTGGGCGATAGACCCATCGCTGCAAACGAGCGTTCCGCTCCTCCGTTTCTGGGTCCAAACTCAAGACAACAGGCAAACCCGTCACGCGTGCACGATCTCGACTGCTAAGTAGAAACGTACCCATTGTCTTTTGGAACCCACGTGTTCCTGGATCCATACGGTCTAAGCCACCCAAACTAATACCTACGATGACACCGAGCACCACCATCACAAGGAGGAGTTCAGCAATCGTGAAGCCGCGCCGCATTAGTTTCCGAAATGCGTGATGTCGTCTTCGGTATCGAAATAACCATCTGGGCCTGCTGAAATCAATTGAAAGCGGCCAGGCTCTTCCCAGCCCCCAGTTGTTTCATTCCGACGTGCTCCAGAAACTTGTTCTTCGTATTCTTCATCAAGTCCGGCCATCCATTGCCCCGTCGTTTTGTAATGCAAACTCTCGTAATAGGCAACTGGGTTTCCCCAGGCATCAGAAATTTCGAACAATTGCGGAGACGGCAATTCCGTTCGCGGCTTCGACGTCTCGTCTCCATCCGTATTGACGAGCCAATCTTGATTTGGTTTTCCACCTCCATACCCTGCATCAAACAAAGCCAGAAACAGAGCCTCTGCTTTGGAATTGAACGTATTTGCGGGCAAACCCTTAGGGAGGCGATCATCGGGATAGTCCCCTTCGATAGTCCGGTGCTGCTCGAGTAAGGCTGCCATCGTCTGTAGCCGAATCAGTGTTTCTTTCTCGGCAGATTGCCCGAAAATCCCTGCGCCAGACATGAGCAGCGCAGTCATGAGCACGCCAACAATGACCATGACGATCATCAACTCCAACAGTGTAAAACCGTTTTTTTGCATCATGGCTTTGCGTAAATGACTTCGAGGTTATCCAAAGAAAGGTCAACAGGAAGAGCGTTGGCGGTCTCTGCGTAAACACCATAGACCAACGAACCGCTTGCAGAGCGTAAAACGGCCACCGGCCCCGTCCAAATAACTTGGCCATCCGCATGAACACGTAGGACAGGAGGCACCGGTTCTCTATCTAGATCAAAGCCAACCCGAATGGTTTCATCCGTCGAAAGACGCTGACCCGTTCGACCCCGATCTTCTTTTGCACCTTGCTTCCAAGACCAACTCAGCCAGCCCTCTCTATCTCGGAAAACATGGAACGCCCAAGTTTGCCGACCATTGCGACTTTCCAGCGCCGTAAAGACCCCCGCATCGCCCCGGTGAGCTTCACCCACCTTGATGTCAGCGGAAAATGACCGGAAGTGCTGTGCAGGAAGAGTTCGCACTGCTCGAGTTTTACCCGCCTCTCGATGGGAACCTTGAATACGAAGAATCCCCATTGCAATCCGTGGCTCCACCCCTTGACGCGCACCACTCTGGGCATCCCAACCAGAAAGAAATCGGTTTCCTTCAAACGTGTCGTTCCAATGTCGTAATCGGGCGTGTGCGGTAATGCGACCTTGCCAAAGTTGCGCAAAAGCGGCTTGTGGGTTTCCCTTGTCATCACGCAACGTGTCCAAGAGATAACTAAATTCTGCAACACTGGAAGCTAAATCTCCCTGAGCATACTGCAGGCAAGCCACAGCATTTTGTGCTTGTAAAAACCCTGGAAAAAGGGATTGCGCCTCCTCGAAAGACGTTGCCGACTCTCCATAAGACTGGCGCTTCATATGATTCAGACCCCTGCGAAGTGCCAACTCGGCCCAAGCCGGTGCATGGCTCACGGAACGAACCCAGGAAGGCCGATGAGTCTCGGCCTGACGAAAAGCAACCTCAGCTGGGCCATAGTGGCCATCGGCGGAAAGAATCCAACCGAGTTCCATTAAAAAGGCGGCGCACTGGGGAGCCTCCGCCACGAGGCCACGGAAAGCATCCCTTGCAGATGCCGTATTTCCCCCACGGGCTTGCCACAGCCCCTCTAAATATTTTGCGTAAAGCAAACTGGGCTCCATTTCTAACGCCAGTGATAGAGATTCTTCTGCCAAGGCGCTTTCACCAAGAATGTCGTACCAAAAAGCCAAGGCAGCCCAAGAGGGTGCTGCGTCGAGAGGTTCAGCAGCGACCGCTTGCTTCAAGTCACGGACTACTTCGGCAGCCGACCCACCGGAGGCGGCGGTGCTTAAGCCTCGGAGATACAAAAGCGAAGCGGAAGGGCCGTAAATAAGAATTGCTTCCTCAGAAGCCAGTGCAGCTTGATCAAACTTTCCGGCTAAATACAGGGAAGCAATGAGGCCACACTGCGCATCATGAGAAGAATCGGCTCCTTGAACGGCGGCAAGAGCATCTTCAAAAGAGGACGTGGCCGATGCCCAGTCACCGGTAGCCAAAGCTACTTTTCCCAAACCCACAACCGCTTGTTGATACTGCAAGGAAGTGCGCTGAGCTTGCAGTAAACTTTGCGCTTGGAGTAAATGCGCTTTTGCCTGAACCAGGCTCTCTTCATCAAGCAATAAAATCCCCATCTCCAAGTCTGCACTGGGGTCCCCATCTCTCATCAAAACGGCATCCGCCAACAGCGCATGCGCCGCGGAGTCTGACCCCAGCTTTCGAAGAATGACCGCCATGCGAACCAAAGGGACAGAAGGATGAGCTAATTCATTGACTTGACTCATCGAGGCAGGGACCGAAGCCTGTGGAATAGGCCGGCCTGCCAATGCCGCGTACAGTGAAAACGCGCGGTCCAACTGCAAAGTTCTCTCATAGACCGACCCCAACAAGAGCCAATGCTTGGACTCTGCTGGGTCCACTTCGGCCAAAGAAGTTGCGCGAGCAAGTGCAATCTCAAAAGCGGCCGGCTCACGTACTCCTTGATTCAACAACCAAGAGACGCCTTGATGAATTTGCTCCTCCCTTGCCGTTCCTAGCTGTGCCAATTCCACCGCTTTGTACTTCACTTCATTCTGCAAAGTCTTTGCCAATTGAAAGCCGACATATTCTCCGGGTGCAAAGACCCGAGATGCAAAACGAGATTCTCCGGTTACCGGATTCACTTCTTGGAAAGTCAGCGAAGTTTCCGCCCCTTTCTGATACCGGTCTTCATCAAGGACCCATCCCCACAACGTGGAAATAGTGTCCACCTGAACGGAGTCGTACAAAGATTCATAGGACGTCTCTGAGCCCAGCATTTCAGACGCAACGTTCTTCGAAGAAACTTCTTCCGAATCCACCGAAGATGATACAAGGTCTTGAATTCCACCCACAGGGGCTTGGACGTTGACAAGGAGATGGTGGCTCCAAACTGACGCACCAGGATCTGGGTAAGGCGGTGGCAATAAAACGGGTAAAGCCGCCAAAGGGGGAATGGCCAACTCCAAAGGCGGCAACGCCTCATCAGTACTAGGCTTCTTAAATGCGTTTTTTCGCACCGACTCGCCGGGGAGACTGACGACAGGGTTCAAAGACCCCAACGCATCCATATCTAAATTCAAAGCAGTACGTCGATTCCCACGCGATCCAGCCAGAGAATCCTGATGCAGATTCATCCCCATCCACGCAAGAAGGACAAGAACACAGAGAAAGAAAATTGGCTCTCTTTTCATTCCTCCACCTCCTCCTTCGGCAAACCGCCGACAGAAAACTCCAGAAGAACGCGCCTTTCCCGTTTTCGCTCATGCGGCTCCTGAAGTACAAGTTTGGTGAGCCCTAGAGGTCCTAGCCCGTCCCCTTCTTGCAGTATGTCGTCGAGAAAAGAGAGAGAAGATTGAATGGGAAATATAACTTCCATAGAAACTGGAATGAGGTCAAGGATTTGCTCCTCGGACCGACGCCCGCGCTTTCGCCGTTGGCGTACCTGGATTTCAATGTCCTCCACCCGCATGGCACCTGCCAAAACGGCCATGCGGCAAACGCGGTCAACGACATCAAGGCCACGCATCACGCGCTCCAGCTGGTCAGGCTGTGCGGGTTGTTGCGGTGGAAGCCCAAGGTCCTCCTCAACATCCACGTTATTCCGCAATGCAAAAGCCAACAATTCTTGCCGAAGCTTCCCTGTCCACTGAATGTAATGTTGACTAGACGATTGGCCAGGACGAGGCTGGAAGTCAGCCCGAAGATTCGGCAAAGTCACAGCCTTCAAGGAGGACGTTCGCGACTCTAGCTCAGAGAGATGACTTTCTAAGGACTGCACTTGCTGAACTGAGTAAGCAGACGTCCGCAACTTTCCATTGTGAGAACGTATTTGTTGCTGTGCTCTCAGGAATTCACTTCGTGAATGAGAACCCACAAATGCACGCCCAATCAAAAACACAATCAACCCCACAAGGACTCCCGTGATGAAGTGGCGGTGCTGCTGCCAAAATGCATCGAAATTCATTCGTCTTCCTCCAAAAGAGGCTCAGCAAGGATGCACGCTTCTACTGTCCAAGAAAGAGAGCCACCTCGGCCCGTAGCATTTGTCTTAACCCGATCTTCGCCATTTGCCAAATGCGTTTTCAAACGCTCTTGGAAGTCCGCGAATACATCGGAAGCCTGGCGAGCAGCATCTTGACCCTTGCCCTGCATGATGACGACAGGAACTTGAAAGCCCTCTTTCCCCCAAATCGCTCCATCCTGAAGTTCCACTGTGAGGGCATCCACCCAAAGGTCCTGAGGAAGCTCTGCTTCCAAGAAACGCATCATCTGTAAACCGGTTTCTTTGACCGCGTATTCGGCAGAAAGTTCCTTGACCAAAGATTGGCGAAACTTCACCTCATCTAACAAGCCAAGCGCCCTGGAATGACTCGCCTGTGCTGCTTTCACTTTTCCAGAAAGTCGGCGGGCCACATCCGACGCCTCTTCCGCTTGTGTCGAGGCTACAGAAAAATCGAAGAACAGGAAGAGCACTGCTGCAACGCCAGCCAACACCGACCAAATACCTCGTTCTTTAAAGTTCCGCGTTTTTCGCGCGCCTTCGGACAGAATTTCTAATGCGTACATTTGCGAATCTGCCGAAGACAGAGCAAGGCCCAAAGCCACCGTGGAGGCAAGACCGTCAGCCTCGAACTGTTGCAACTCTTCTTCTGGCAATGCACTTGGATCCACCATTTCCGTCGCATCCCAAAGTGAAACGGGGATACGCATACGACTTGAGAGAAGGTCGACCAAACCACCTGCCTTCGCACCGCCACCGGTCAAGAGAACCCTGTCTAAGGTTAGTTCTCTTAAGCGCGCCTGAGCCCGACACAGCGTAATGATACCTCCCAAAAGAGTTGGCAAGCTGTCATATAAAGGAAGCAATGGGCGCGTGACACGGTCGGCGTCGGACGAGAGGCGTTCTCCAAGCCCAAGGCGCAAATCCAAATGCTTGTGAATTAAGTCTTGTGCGCGGCCTTCTGAAATACCCAAACTTTTTCCGAGGTTGGCATCTCTTTGATCTAATGAGGTTGAGACTGAACGTGCAAAATAAAGTTCTGTGCCACGAACTAATGCCAAATCTAAAGTAGACTTACCCAAATTAGCCAACAGCGTTACGGAAGATTCATGATCCCCTAGGGCCAAATACGCGTTATATAAAGCCACTGCATTTGGCGTGAAGCCCTCTGGACTTATTGGGGAAAGGTCGGTGACCCAATCATCCAATAGACCTTCCTTGATAACACCCAGTAACATCGTGTCTTCGTCATCCAACTCTTTGGGGACCGGAAGTAAGTTGTAGGACGTTGCCAACGGTGCACCTGATCTAGAGGTCAGTTCCCTCACTTCAAACTCCATCAAACGCTCCAAACGCCAATCCTCTACTTCCGGGACGGGCAAGTAACGCAACATGACATCGGAACCTGTCACGCCCACGCGAGCCCCATTGACTTTGCCGAAAACAGCACTGGCCACCTCTACAGGAAGTTCTCCATCTTCTAAAACGGCCGACTGATAGCGCGTAATTTTGACAGCATCTTTTTTGACATCCAAGCCTGCTAAACGCACCTTGGATTTCCCGAGATCGAGTCCGACACCTTTACTCATTGCGACCCTCTCTTTGAAGCCAAGTGGACAAGATGGGATAAGCACGTTTCAGCGCGCGAGACAAACGAAGTTGATAATCTGCTTCTGCTTTCACCGAATCTTGTTCTAACAACACCAAAGTACGAGCTAAATCTTGTGCCTCAAGGATTGCCTCCTCACGGAGCGTGGTTGCCGAGAATCTCTCCGACAACATCTCAGCCGCGGCCTGGAGACTTCGGAGGTCTTGCCGAGATCCCAGAAAAAGGGCGTCTTCTTTTTCTCCTTGAATTCTCCTCAATTCTTGCCGCCCTTCTTGGAGAATTTTAAAGATTTCCCCTTGCGCATAGTCCACCTTGGTTTCATCCAAAGGCCAATCTCGTACGAGCTCCGCAGACGCCGCCAAAATTTCTGGCGCATTGCCCGCTCGCACGGCCGACTTCACCCGGCGATCTAACCGTGCCGATTGGGCAAGGGCGTCGGTTAAATCCCAACGAAGTTGCGCACTTGAGAGGTCCATGATCGCGGCGCGCGATAAGGCCATGACAGCCGAGGGCTCCGCAAAACGGAACAGAAAACGACGTGCCTCTCCTCCTACAAAGCAACCGGGTGACGCATCCACCCGCAAGCCTGGAGTTAACACACGAGGTCCCCCTTCACTCAAAATCAAAAAAGGCCCGGCTTCCTGGGCGGCTTCCCCTGCAGTCAAAGAAAGTCGGCCGGGACCTTGGTAATTCAAGCCCCCCGACGTGGTGGACCAATGGCCACCTTCACCAGCAATTTCCAGAAGGCTTCGGCCGTCTCGATACCTGAGGAAAAGATTTCCGCCAGAAATGTAGGCCGTTCGGCCATCCATGTCCTGCGAATCAACCCATTCGTCCACGCTGTGAACCTGCAAGGAGCCGCAAGAACCAGCACCAGAAAAGGAGAGAGACAAGGTGAACCAGTCAGCCTCTTTCGGGAAGGCCAACAAGACGGGAGACGAAGAAAGAGGAGCGGTTCTCCACTCCACCGTTGGACGTTCCGCATCTTGAGTTCCCCAAGCAATCACGGCCACCACTTCGGCGCCTTGCACATCGGCCGAAAGCTCTAGCCCCCCCTGCACGGGGAAACGAGCCGCCAACGATGCTTTTCCACGCCCCTTCCGATTCACCAAACGGCTTCCTTCTTGTGCCCAGCCTTCCGCCAACGTCCACGCCTCGGTGGCTCCGGCCGAACCAAAATGGCCGAGGTCATCAATGGCATCCAAAGAAGGAAGACCAGAGGGAGTACTGACCTGGGTTGCTGTCTCCGGAAGATCTACGGAAGATGAGAAAACGCCGCTTTGGATTGCCCAAACCCCGGACGCGCCAAGAAACAGCAAGAGAACGACCAAAGCCCAGGGCCCACTTTTCTTTGCCTGCAGGGCCTCTTCTCTGCCTTGAGAATGAGAAGCGGACTCTTCCTGCCCCTCTTCCTCAAGCAATTGAAGGCGACAAGCCCCAAGACGGAGTTCCGTACCAGGGAACCATTCTCCTTCCTGCACCTTAACCCCGCCAGACCAAGTGCCGTTGGTACTCCCGATATCTTGAAAACGGACGGATCCCTCTTCAGAAACGGTCAACTGTAAATGCTTTCCCGAAATAGAATCTGCGGCCAAAACCCAGTCCGACCCCGCAGCACGCCCAACGATGTGGACTCCTGGGGAGAGGGCGGTCTCTTGACCGGCAGTTAAGCCATCAACGATGCGGATACGAACCATGTGGGAGTGAGCCTCAACCATCCAGTTGAGGGAAACCAAGTTTAGGAGGGCTTGACCCTTGGCACAAACAAGCCAGGCACAGTTTTTCTCTAGTTTTCGGAACATTGGGAGTAACCTTCTCCCATGCGCTTCTTCTTCCTCCAGGAAGCCCCTCCTTTTTTTGAGGGCTCGTGGCAACCACCCAAAGAGCTGTCTCAGCATCTCCGCGCCCTTCGGTTCTCAGAAAAGGAGGAGTTTCTCCTCTTGCTCCCGCAAGGTGGGGCTGTCGGCGGGCAATGGAACTCCGCAGAGGGCCTCACGCTTTTGGGCCTCCGAGAAATCCCTCGACTTCCTCTGATGCCCATCACTTTAGCCACGGCTTGGCCAAAGGGCAATCACGCGGAAGACTTGGTCCGACGCGCTGCCGAAGCGGGTGTAGAACGCATTATCCCTCTCTTATGCGAACATAGCGTGACGGGCAAAGACTCAATCCCCCTCGGAAAGATGCGTCGGCTTGAAAAAATTGTGCGGGAGACGTGCCAACAATGTGGACGTCCCGTTGCGCCGATCATTCAAAAAACGCCCCAAAGCCTGAAAGATATCCTGGAAGGACACCCTAAGGCACACCCCGTTGCACTGACTCCCGGGGCCTGGCCGCTCATGATGGAATTAGGGCTTCACTCTCCAAAAGAAGTCCTCCTTTTCGTTGGCCCCGAAGGCGGGTTTTCGGCAGAAGAAGAAGAGTGGTTTCAGAATAGAAATATCGCCAAAGCTGGACTCCTTCCCACGGTACTTCGTATTGAGTCTGCAGGACCTCTTGCGGCTGGATTGTGCCAACACTGGTTTTTTCAACTCAGTGAAGCCAACCCCTAAAGCCAACCTTCTTCTAAAAATGATTGGTACTGTCCCCGTCCAACCACCACGTGATCTAATAACTCAATGCCTAATAGCCGACCTGCCCTTTGCAAGCGTCGAGTTGTCGTACGGTCTTCCGCGGACGCTTCTGGGTCCCCACTCGGGTGATTATGAGCCACGACCACCGCTGCCGCACGGCACAAGATAGCCGGAGAGAACACCTCTCTAGGGTGAACCAAAGAGCTTGTTAAGGTTCCCTGACTGATTGCTTTCTCCAACAAGATGCCACCCTTCGCGTCCAAATAAAGCGCATAAAAACATTCCGTTCGTAAAGCAGCCATGCGAGGTAATAAATGGTGGTACACATCTTTTCCACCCCGCAAGATACTTGGGGAGGGACCCTTTTTTTCAAGACACCGTCGACCAAGTTCCACCGCTGCGCAGATTCTCCAAGCATCTTCTTCTAGTATCCCATGCTTCAATGCCAATTCCTTCGGCGTCCAACCTGGCCGAGGTAAAGATGACATAAGCGGACGTCGGCCAAGGAATTGGTGTAATAAAACCTCATCCGAAAGGTCCGCTGGGTTCTCCAGCAAGGAAAGTGAAAGCAAGGAAGTGGAAGTCACCCTCAGAAGACGGCACTGTCAAGAAGGGTGACGAGATTTTTGGCTATTTCACCGTCTCTTCTAGCCAATGCCGGTGCCGCTGTTCTAACACGGAAAAGGGAAGTCCCAAAAGTCGTTGGCTCACCACCTTCAAATCGTTCTGCTGCAATGCATCGAGCACATTCCGCAAAACCTGTTGCCCATACTCTTCTTGAATCCAAGCGGTCAGCGACAAGGCGAAGTCATAGGCATGTTGCACACGACTTTGACTGGACCAAGATACCCACTGCTCTCGTAATGCGGCTGCCGACGGCAACTGTCCCGCTTGGGCCGCGTCCTGGAGTCGTCGGCGTGCACGACTAACATCCTTGCCTTCCATCCATTGCGCTAATCCTTCCCCAAGCCATGTTGGCAAATGAAATCCGGACCGATGCAGGACTGCATGCGTCACTTCATGCAAGAGTGTGGCTTCGAAAACGTCAGCGTCTGTATCCTCTTCCACCGGCAGGCGGATTCTTCCGTCATAAAGTCCGGAGGCCCACGACGGCGCACCGGCTTGAAAATCCGCTGTGGGAGAAAGCAGCACCAACACGGGTTCGTCCAAAGACACTCCCAACTCCTGCTCTACCATCAAAACCGCGCTTTCCAACGCCTCCGAGACATAAGGAGCCAAGGAGATCAGTGAGGCATTCTTCTGACTAGTGACGCAAATGAAATGAGCCGACGTCCACCGTTGCCCCGATCTCCAAGTTTCTTCTTCGTTGCGTGCGCGCTCCAACCAAGTTTGGGCTGATGCCCATGAGGGACGTAGCGATAAGGCCCGCTCCGCACGTCGGACCGCCTCCGCATAATTCCCGAGGAGAAATGCAGAACGAATTCCAAAATAATAGCCCTCCGGGTTTTCAGGGTACCTTTCCATGCTTTCTTGCAAATGCAATTCCGCTTCTTGGTGTCGCCCAAGCTGCAAGAGTACTTGCCCATAAAAAGCATGCGGTGCCCCTTTTAAGCCATCCATATCCATTGCTTGCTGTGCAAAACTCAAAGCAGTGCGATTATTCCCCTGCGTGGATGCTTGAATTGCAAGGCCCAAATAGACCAACGACGCATTTCGACGTACCCGCGGGCTTTCTGGCATATCGACCAAGCAATCTTCCACCAAAGGAAGGGCAAGGGAAAAGGAGTCCGACGCCAAGAAGTCTTCGGCGGCCAAAATGCGGGGGTCCACGGGGGCCGACGTTGACCGGGAGGCTTTGGGCTTGGTCGACTCATCGGAACGAATCGGTGCTTCGGACTGAATCTCTGTGCGCCGCAGGATGGAGGACACCTCTACCGGATTATCGGCCAAAGTGAAGTGCCGAAAAACACCCACGCCAAGAAGAATGGAAAGGGTCCAAGCAAGCCATCGGCCCTTTCTAAACATGATGGCGCTCCCCTCGTTTTCGAATTTTCAATCCAGGGCAATAAGCTGCAGCAGCAGCCAAAGCCTTCCCCCCCTTTAGCAACGAAGGCCAAAAAGGAAAGGTACGACATTGCTCCGGCCGCGCCTCATAAACAGAACACACATTGAGCCCCTCAAGCAAGGAACAGCGCCCATGCTCGGCCTCACGAATACTGAAGCGGCCGTCGACTTGCCGAACATGCATACGTACAAAAGCCTCCAGCGTCATTTTCTTTTCCGACGCCATGCCTTCCATCTCCTCTTCTTTCAACCAAACTTGCCCGTGACCGGTGCGACAACAATTCCCGGAACGGCAACAATTAAAATCAAATGCTTGAGTAGAGTGAGTCATTTAATCTAAATCCTCCTGCGCCTTCCTGTGTTCCCCGATGTGTCGAATGAGTGCCGATGCACTGGGGTATCTCTCTTCTTTATCCTTCGCCATCATCTTCTCAAGAAAGTAATGGAGGCTTGGGGAAACATCATTCCCCTTGAGCGCCGCACCGTCAAGCCCTTTCAGAATCTGAGCGCGCATCATCTCTTGATCTGTTTCCCCCTGAAAAGGAAGCTTTCCAAGGACTAAGTGATACAAAGTAGCGCCTAAAGAATAAATGTCAGCGCGCGAATCCAAGTCGTCGTCTCCTCGGGCTTGCTCCGGAGCCAAATAAGCCGGCGTCCCCATGGTGGTGTTCGCATCTGAACGACCTTCCAAGCCTTCACCTGCAAAACCAAGGTCAATCAAATTCACTTCGCCCTTGGGTCCAATCATGATATTCCCCGGCTTCAAGTCTCGGTGAAGGACGCCTGACTCTTTCATCTCTTCCAAAAATCCACCGACTTGTATGACAATATCCAAAGCCTCTTTTTCTGAAAAAGTCTCGCCATCCGTTAAATATTCTTCCAAGGTACGCCCGGGAACCCAGTCCATTTCAATGATGTACGTTCCCATAAATTTAAAAAGCCGGTGCCCACGCACAATGCCGTCAATTTCAAGCCGCTGCAACAATTTCCCCTCTTCAAGGAAACGCTTTACTGCATAGGTGTCTCGAGCGAGATTAGGTCGCAAAATCTTCAAAGCCACTCGCCGGAAATCTTTTGCCCGACGCGCGCCAAAAACCTCGGACGTCCCCCCCATGCCGAGTTTCTTCTCAATGCGATACCCCGGGATTTCCGGCTCTTCCATGCCCTTCGTTTCTCGGAGATATTCGATGATTTTTTCATCCCAACCCCGCAACGAAGCTAATGCTGGCAAAAAACTGCCCTGGGTGCCTGCAGCCTGAAGTGCCTCCACAGCCTCTTCTCGGGTCAAAAAGCCTCGATGCACTAAAATGGCTAAAAATTCCTGGTTTTGGGCAGAAGGAGGCTGGGGCATCCTTAAATGTTACGACTTGCGCTCAAGAAAAAAGGAAGAACTGGCCGAAAAAGAGGTTGGCATTTCGCCGTCCCCCCCTAAAAACTGTCCTCGTCATGCAACCCGACATTGGCATCGTCTACAAATACTTCGATCTTCTCGACGGATTCATTCGAGTCCGCAGCTTAGCCGAAGACCAAACACTGGCTCTTCCCGCAGGTCTAGAAACCCCACCCGATCGCCGTCAATACCGCCACATGGTGGTGCAATCTTGCGTCGTTCGCCCCGAAGAAATCCTCAGTCAAGTGCAACGGATTTACCCAGAAGACCTTCGCACTGCGGAAGACCTTCTCTATCAAATCTGCATTGACGTTAATCCACATTTAGAAATCCACAATGTGGTCCTTCCTGCCACCATGGAAGCTGACGCTCTTCCTGCAGCATCCCCCCAGGTGATTCAAGATGCACTGCAATCTCAAGCCAGCAAACTGGAACGGAGAATACTGAAAGACATCGTCGGACAAGACGAGGCCGTGCACACGCTATGTCGCTCCGTGCGCAAAGCAGCCTGTGGATTGAATGACCCCAAACGCCCCGTCGGAACCTATCTTTTCGTTGGCCGCACCGGTTGCGGGAAAACAGAATTGGCGAAGTCTTTGGCGCGGAATCTCTACGGAGAGGCATCCTTGATTCGAATTGACTGCTCGGAGTATGCACTTCCGCATGAGTCCGCAAAACTGATTGGCGCCCCTCCCGGATACATCGGCCATAACGAAGGCGGGGTGCTGACCGAAGCACTGAAGAAAAACCGGCAGGCAATTGTTCTCTTTGATGAAATTGAAAAGGGGCATGAAAAGATGCACAACATGTTGCTTCAAATTCTTGACGAGGGCCGACTCACCGACAGCAAAGGAGAAACCGTGGACTTCACGCAATGCCTCGTACTCTTGACGTCCAATGTGGGAACCCAAGATTATGCACAAGCAAAAAACCGTCTTGGCTTCGGCGAGGAATCTCTCAGCCGCAAAGACTTTGAGGACTTAACGCAAGCGGCTCTAACACGCAGTTTTAAACCAGAACTTCTTAATCGTCTGGATGGTTGCCTCACGTTTCGCTCACTGAGTAAAAAAGATTGTGCGCGCATTGCACACATGCAGCTCAACCTTCTTCAGGAACGGGTCAAGCAGGCTGGAATCCACCTCCGATGGACGCCGATGGCCTCTCGAGTTCTTGCAGAAATCGGATACTCCGAAGAATATGGCGCACGAGAAGTCCGCCGCACCGTCGCACGCCTCGTTGAGGAACCACTTAGTAATGCGATCCTTGATGGTGAGATAAAAAAAGGAGAAGAATGGACTCTTCGCTCCTTGAAAGGCTGCGTGGAATTCAAAAAAGCGGCCTAATCGCCGACGCCTTAAACTGGAAGGATGCTTCTCTCTGGCATCCTGCTTCTTTCCGCAGCTCTCCCTCCAACACAATCCCATGGCATCACGCTCCCTGAAGGCGTGGTGGCCTCATGGCAAGGAGGCTCCATCCAAAAAGATCGCTTTGAGCGTTTCCTCGGTCGAAGTTTTCATCAAAAGAAATTAGGCATGGATGCCTTAGCGCACATTTTACAAGTGCAATTAGTGGAGCAGGAAGCAGAAAAAAGGAGGCTCCATGTTTCCGAGGAAGACTTTGAAATACGCATGAATCTCATTCGGACGGCGGCGGCGGAGGCCGGAGTAGACCTGGTAACTTTGGTGCAAGCTCGCCGGATGACCATGGTGGAATTCAAAAAGCTCATCAAAGACTCCATCTACCACGAAATGCTGGTGCGAGAAGATTTAAAGCTTCCCAAGGGCGCCGACGTCGCGCCCGATCAATTGCAGGAATGGAGCAACCAACACACCCAGAAACTGCTTGCTCAATCTGCGTCGGCGCCCGAAGGTTATGCCCTAGACGCTCCACCTTTTGTGGTCACCGAAGCAGAACTCGGCAAGGTACTGCATGAAATCCTTCCCGCATCCCGTCTTTCCGAATATGTAGAACAACTGGCCTTGCAAAGCTGGTTGCCGCGTTGGGCCAAAGAGCAAGGGCTCGTTTTAACCGATGACATTCTTGAGGCAGAAATTCAATGGCGTCGGCAGAGAGTGGCAGAAAACCCTGCCTATGGAGGCGCCACCTACGAAGCACTTCTGTCAACCCAAGGATCTACGGTAGAAAGCGTGCGGGCCGGCGCGGAGTTGCGTGCGGCAGCCTACCTCCGAATTTATGCGCAAACTGTTTTCTCCGACGCTTGGTTTGAAGGACAAGGGGAAAAGGAAATGCAACGTTTTCAAGAAAAGTACGGGGCAAAGCGACAGGTCTCTTGGCTCTTGCTCCGGGGTGTGAAAGAAAAACAAAACCCCGTGGACCTGACTTTTGAAGAAGCCGCTGAAGAACTCCACCTTTACGCCAAAGAAATTCGCTCGGAAAGTGACTTTGCCAAAACCGCCGGCGCGTACTCGGAAGATGAAGTTTCCCGACGGAGGGACGGGATATTGGGTTGGATTGCCCAAGTGGACCCCGGAGCGGACTACGCATTTGCCCAAGCTGCTTTCCAGGCCAAAGCCCAAACGCTCTTCGGCCCTGTTCGGACAAAAGGGGGCCAAGCCCTTGGATGGGTGCATGAAATTCAACCTGCCCCAGAAAAGTCCGACTTCTACAAGGCCGTCCGACGTGGTTTCCATAAAACGTTACGTCAGCAGTTGCTTGTCACTATGAACTTGCAATCTCTTTACGTGGACCCCCTTGCGGGCATCCCCGAAGCCAGTCCAGAAATGCTTCGTTAGCAACTCAAACGAAAGAGATCTCTTTCCGCTAAAGACTGCCGTATTTCTTTGGCCCGACCTTCATGACCCGCGCCCAGCAAAGCGAGCGCCGCCACTTTCCCAGCCTCTACACCAGGTTGATTAAAAGGATCAATCTCCAGTAACCCACCCGCGTAGGCCGTGGCAATTTCCATGAACATGAAATATTGCCCCACGTGAAACGCATCTAATTTACACAGTTCTAGAATGCTCACCGGACGGCCTGCATCACACAAGGCAACTTCGGTCCCCAAGCGTTCTGCCTCAACAATATCATTCAAGGTTTTCCCATGGAGATGGTCAAACGCCGGCGAAGAAACAAACGGTGCCGGAACTTCAATCTGCTGCGCAAAGTCTCGGAGCTTTAAGAACGTGAACACCTTGTCATCCGGCCCTTCGGCGTAAAGCTGAACCTGAGAATGCTGATCCGTTGGCCCCACCGCCTTGACGGGCGTCGGCCCCCGGTGCACTACGGAACCATCTACCGCATGCTTTTTTCCAAGAGACTCAGCCCAAAGTTGCTTGAACCAATCCGCCAAAAGCCGCATCCGATGACTGTAGGGAAAGTGAACGTGAACATTTTTTCCCTGTTCCAAGTAAAGCACATGCGCCAAGGACCAAGCAAGAGCCGGGTCTTCTTCCGGCAAGCATTCTGCCAAGTTTCTATCCACCCGCGCAGCACCCTCCAGCATGCTCTGCGTGTCCAAGCCCGCAATTTCCGACGTGAACAATCCGACCGACGTCAATATGGAAAAACGCCCCCCCACGCCAGGAGGCACCGTCAAAGATGCAAAACCCTGCTCATTACAAAGTTTACGGAAATGTCCTTGCGCAGGGTCCGTAGTAATGGTGAAGCGTTTCTTAGCCTCTTCTTCGGAGCCCACCGCCTTCTTCACGGCATCGAAGAAAACCAAAAACTCCGACGCCGTTTCAATCGTTCCCCCACTCTTTGAAATCACATTAAAGTGCGTCCGGTCCAAAGGAAGATTTTCTAGTAACGCCGCAATCCAGTCAGGATCCACGGAATCTGGAATAAAAATCTTCGGCCGACCGGAAGCAGGGCTCCACTCTTGGTAAATCGGAGCAAGGGCGGCCAAGAGAGCAGCGTTCCCCAAGGCGGAGCCGCCAATCCCCAAAACTACAAAGGCCTCTACGGTGCCGTCAGCCAAAACTTCCTTGGCTCGCTTCCGGCATTCGGCAAGAAATTCCTCTCTTGTCCCCAAGCCTCGCCATTCGGGGCGTTGATTTAAATGAGCCTCGCGGACCGCCGCAGCCCGAGGGAGGGCATCGGCAAATGCAGTACGTGTTAGGCGGGCGTCAGAGCCACTGCCGAAAAGAGAAGTAAGGTCAACGTGAAGTGCCATGGTTCTTGAATTTCAAGAAGCCTAACATCTCAGGAAGACTCCCGTAAGCCTAAGGAGTGGTGTATCCTTTGTCCCCTGAATCATGCAGAAGAACAGCAATTCTCTCTTCATTCCCGTCATTGCTCTTCTAGGGCTCTTGGCGGTAGCGGTTTTGTGGTGGTTGCCAGCCGGCACGCCGAAGCCTCTTTACACTGACGTCGCTCCAGTCGACGGCACAAACAGGCCCGAGAACCCCATAAGCGCCATTTCTACAGACCCACTCCCTATCCCGGGCGGAGTCAGTCATGGAGAACGCACTGAACTGGACCTGCCTTCCGGGCCCGATGGACGGGGCCCCACAGGAGCTGCCATTCGTGGGTCTGTCGTCACCACGGCAGGAACGCCCGTTGCCAATGCCACCGTGACTTTGACGGAACGCCTTAGCATGGACCAACCGTTCATGACCTACGAAGAAACGGGTTTGCTGCAACGCACCACCAACACCCTCAAAGATGGGTCGTTCTCCATCCGACGCCTGCCCATCGGTAAAGAATTCTCTCTTTGGGTCAGCCATCTGTCCCACGCGCCGACGGAAGGTCCTCTCGTACGACCACTCCCTGAGGAAGAACAACAACTTCCCCCTCTTGTTTTAGGAGATGGTTTTCGAGTCTATGGCTTCATTGCGGATGCCGGTGGCAATCCACTGCAAGGGGCCGCAATTGAACTACGCATGCAAGACACCCGTTTTCGGCCGGGCACGCATGCAGAATGGGATGAAAAAGATCGAGCCATCGGAAAACTTCGGACAATTCAGAGTCAACCCGACGGCTCCTATGAATTCTTACACCTCGGCTCTGGAATTTTCACGCTCACCGCCTCCCTCGAGGGCTTTGCCACAGGCAGAGTCATGCCGGTCGTCCTCATGGGCAGTAATCCTGACGCTGAGCACAACTTGGAGTTAGGAACGGAGTTCAAGTTAGGCGGGCGCGTGGTCGATGAACAGGGGACGCCAATCCCCGAAGCTACCGTTTCTGTTGCGCGCTCTCGCCCGCGCCCCATCCTCAGCATGGAAGGCGCCAGCCTTGAGGATGGCACCTTTGAAGTCGGAGGCTTACCTGAAGGCACCTATGGCGTGGCCGTTTCTTGCCCTGGTTATTCCCCCATGCGCATGACCCGCGTTCAAAGTGGGCGCATGGATTTGGAGTTCATTTTGGGTACACGCGGGGGCGTGACTGGAAAGGTCACCGACAGCCAAGGAAACCCTGTACCCCGTTTCACATTGGCACTGAGAAAAGTCAATCCAGGAACGGCCATGTTTGGCATTCCCGGAAGAGAGACACGAGTTCAAGATGAAGCCGGCATGTACCTATTTGAGGATTTAGAACGGGGTACCTACCGACTTCTCGTCACCGCAGCCGGCTTTGCCCCCACATATAGCCCTGGCTTTTTCGTCGAACAAAACATCGTACGTGATGTCAACATCACCATGACTTTCGGCGCGGAACTTTCGGGGAAAGTCGTTTCCAAAGACCAACAACCTCTAGCGGGTGCCGAAGTCATCTTGCACGGTAAAGATTACAGCAACCAAGACCGCTTCTCTCTCTTTGGTGCAACCCTCGGAGACCCGAACAACATTCCAGGAACAACCGTGAAAACGAATGCACAAGGTGTTTTCCACTTAAAGAATGTTTACACAGGTGACCTGCAATTGGAAATTGTTCACTCTGAACATCTCCCGGAATTTATCTTCCTTCACCTTCCCGAAGGTGGAAAAAAAGATATCGGCACGATTTCCATGCAAGCCGGCGGTGAAATTTCCGGCACGGTCACAAGCAAGAACGGCAAAGTTCTTGCGGGATCTACGGTTTACCTCACCCGTCAAGGAGGAGGGCAGTTTCTCAGCAAACAAGCCGTTACGGATGCCATGGGGCGTTTCCTTTTCCAAGGTCTTGAGCCTGCTCGCTATGACCTCACCGCGGTCAGCGGCAAAGGCGGACCCTTCCTCTTCCCAAGCCAAAATAGTGGCGCGAAAAAGTCAGTCTCCCTGCAGTCTGGCGGTTTTGAAAACATCACTTTGCAGGCACAAGAATAATCACCACCATGTTGACCTCTCTTCTTCTTCTTCCCTTCCTTGCTACCCCACAAGAACCGATTTCTCCTGAATTACTGGAAACCGTCGGTAAAAAAGCGGTCACCTCCGCAGAAATTTCCGCAGACGACCTTCGCCTGCACATCGGCTATTTGGCCAGTGATGAATTAGAAGGCCGGGGTTCTGGTCGTCGTGGAGGGGCGCTGGCAGCGGAGTATTTTGTTTCTCAATGGAAACGCTTGGGTCTGAAACCCGGCAATGGGAAGTCTTATCTCCATGAGTTCGAAGTCAATGATCGTGAAAAAGGAAAGCGCATCAAACTAACTTGTCGGAACACTTGCGCCATTCTTCCTGGAACGGACCCCAAGATGAAAGACAAGTATTTAGTCATTGGAGGTCATCATGACCACGCCGGCTTGGGGGAACCTATGACCGGGGGAATGGGTGCCTACGGTGAAATTCATAACGGAGCCGACGACAATGCATCCGGCTCTTCGGGTGTATTGGAATTGGCGGAATACTTCACGGCCCATCCCCTCAAACACCCCATTCTATTCCTCTCCTTCTCTGCAGAAGAGCGTGGACTTTTAGGAAGCAAAGCTTTTGTGAAAGACAAAGTCATCAACCCCAAGAAAATGTTGGCCATGATCAATTTAGACATGATTGGCCGGATGCGTGATGATTATCTCTTTGTTGGCGGCATGGGTACCGCGAAGGAATTTCATGAAATCCTAGACCCTGTCTTCGCGAAGAGCTCCCTAAACCTTGACCTAAGCGATAAAGGGGAAGCACCGAGTGACAACACTTCCTTTTATCACGGTGGAGTCCCGGCTCTTTTCTTCTTCACCGATATCCATGACGACTACCACATGCCTGGAGATGACGCCGACGGCATCTTGTATGACGAAGAAGTTCAGATTCTGAATATCGTCAAGGATTGCGCCATTGCCCTTGACCAAGTGAAAAAATTGAAATTCACGTCCAATGACGGCATGGGTATGCCCCCCGACTTTATGGAGCGGAATATGATGCATTTCCAGCACGCTATGGAGCGCAAGCAAAAGCTTGGAAAGCTTGGGGTCACCCCAGAGGAAGGTAAAGAGGTCATCAAAGCAAAAAAAGTGCGAGAGGACTCAGCCGCAGATCAAGCGGGCCTCAAAGCAGGGGACAAACTTCTCAGCATTGAAGGACGCGCCATGGTGACCATCTTGGACATGCGTCGCGCATTAGGCGGAAAAATGAAAGGGGAAACGGTGGAAGTGGTTTACTCCCGGTCGGGCAAAAGCCATACCGCTACCATTACTTTGCAGTAGATGTTGGCTTGGGCACCGTGAGCTTCTTCCACGATGTCCAACGTTTTGCCGGATAAGTGAACTCTTGGGGGAAGTGTCGCATTTGCAACACTTCCCCTTTTTTAATTCCACGCAAGATTGCCCGCTGCAGCAAGGGGTCATTACGATCATGAGTGAGTTCGGCTAAATGTAAGGTGCCGTCGGTGGACTTCCACTCTAGGTACGGGCCAAGCGGACGGACACTCCGAAAGCGAACCGTGGCCCAATTTCCGCCGACTTCCGCCAACGGCCCCGCCTCCCAACTTGCCATCCCCAGGGTCAACATATCCGTAGTTGAATCCCAAAAAAGAGGGCGGCCCGATGGCCCTTCTGTTCTCAAAGTTGGATGTAATAAATCTTGCGTAGTTCCTCGCTGTGAAAGAGGTCTTAGTTCTAAATCAAATGTCTGAATGGTGCGCCCGCCATCACAAAGGACCTCAACAACCCCCAAAGACCCGTTCCATAAAACCCCGACCACCTCTTTCAACAAAGGCTCTTCCTCCGCGCTTCCTAATCCAAGGGAAAGGGTAAAAAGTAGAACAATGAGCCGCAACATGCCACGTAGAATAGCGAATACCAGTCACTCATTTGCACCAATGAAACACCTCCCCCTCCTCCTTGTTTTCTCAGCCATTCTCCTGGCCCTCTTCCTCTTTCTCCCAGGAAATCCCTCCACACTCAGTGTGGGGACCACCCCGGAGACTTCGGCAGATGCGGAATACACGAAAGATACGGCAGCAGTGGCGAACGTGACCACGGTTGACGAAGACCCTGGCCAGGCGGCGGAATCGCCCACGCGAGTTGCCAAAAAAGGGCGGGGGCCGGCATCCATCAAAATCAGCACCGTGATGGAAGGGGCTTCTGCGCCGATTGCCATGGAATACCGTATTCGCAGTCGTTCAGCCTCTTTGGATGATGGCAGTGGCGGAGAGGATACAGGTTTCAAAAATGCGCAGGCTCCTCTTTTAGTGAAAAACTTAGAACCTCTGGAATACACCGTGGAAGTTCGCTCCATTTTCGGCCTCCACCAAGAAAAAACTATGGACTGTGTTGCCGGAGAAACCACAGAAGTTCATTTCAGCCTTGCCCTCGCGGGCGCAATCCAAGGCAAACTCACGGACTCCGTCGGCCAACCTATTCAAGGCGCGGCCTTGCTGGCAAAGGCATGGAACAAAAATGACCTCGCTCGAAAAGTTCGGGCGCAGTCTCACATGGTAGACCTCGAGAAAAATAGCACTAACCCAAAATTCACCACTGACGCCGACGGGATTTTCCTCATCCCTGCCCTTGATGCCGGAGCTTGGGAAATCTTTGCCTACGCCGAAGGCTTCCAAACGGCTGTCCTTACAGGAGAAGTGAATGTAGAAGCCGGCATTCTGACCACGCTTGACGAAAGGAGTCTCCTTGAGGCCGCCACCTTGGAACTGACCGTGGTCCACGGAGAGTCAAAAAAACCCGTGCAAGGTGTGTCGGCGCAATGGTCTCCTGAAAACCTCCGGGCAGGACTGATTGGGCTTGATTTCTGGAGAATCTCCAGTCATCTCACCGATGAGCAAGGAAAAATCAGGCTGACGAACCTTCCCAATATTCCCATCGTCCTCAAACTGACTTTAGATGAGGTAGAACAAGCCTTTGATATCTCTCCGTGGCAAGGAAGTCTCCATCTTCCTGACCCAGGTGTTACGACAGAGAAAACGATTGCCCTCCAAACGGGTTTCGGCCTGGTTGTTCACGTCACCGATGAAATTACTGGAGAAAAACTGGACGACTTCGGAATCATCGAACTTCAGCCCACGCAAGAGTCGCTGATTGGAGCGGCACTCTTAAGAAACCAAAAGAGCGACTACACCCCCATTCAAACCTCGGCGGAACAGGGGATTCGCTTTCATCAAATCCCGGAGGGAAAGTGGACTTTACGCATTGAGAAAAAAGGGTATGCCCCCCTTGAATCTGAATCTTTTTCTCTTGGCCTTGAAAACCCACTGGAACAACTTCAACTCAGTATGGTGGCCGGCGCTTCCTTGCTCGTTCATACTTTGGACGGAGAGGGCAATCCTCTTTCGGAGTCCATAATTCAAATTGCTGGACTGGACGGAAAATCAGAGGCCGTGCGTACCGCAGGGGAAGACGGCTCTTGGCTAGAGCCCAATCTAAAGCCTGGGAAATACCAAGTCCTCTTGGTCCCCCAAGATGAAAAAGGACAAACTGATATTCTTTTTGAGTTTGTCACTCTCCATGCCGGGGAACAAATCGAAGTCACCTTGCAACCGTCGGGAGATTGTTCCTTGCGTGGCACCTTGACCAAAGGGGGCATGCCTCAACCCAATACGGGCTACGCTATTTTGGCGGGTACCGGACTCGTTCGAGGAGAGACGGATGAGCAAGGCATGTTCTTTCAAGAGAAGCTCAAGTCCGGTCTCGTTACTTTGATTGTGGGCGCCGTTGGAGGCGTCGGCAGTAATCATCAAACGACGGCAGAGCTCTTCCCTGGAGAGAACGAGGTAGACATTCACCTGCCCGGCGGGGAAGTCACAGTCCATGTCGTGGATTCCAGCACTGGCGAAAGCATTGCGGGCATGACTGTCGCCGCGCGTGAAAAAATGGCCCGAGGGAACCCTAAACTCAGTGTCACGGATGCCGATGGCATCGCCACCCTGGAATTCTTGGAAAGTGGGGAATGGGAACTGGCTGCCGGGAAAATGGTGATGCCGCTTTTCGGCGGGCCAGAAACCTACGGGGCTACCATGCTCTCCATCACCTATGAAGAAGGCGTTTCTACGGAAGTCACCTTAGAGCTGGGGCCCGGAGCAAGTTTTCGCACCCAAGTGCTCGGTACCGACGGCAACCCCGTCGCCGGCGCTTCCGTATTTTACCTAGATAAGTTTGGGCAACCCTTAAGCCAGCTTTCTGTGAAATCGACCAACTCCAAAGGGGTTCGCCAGCTGGATGGATTACCCGCTGGCCCAGGGCGGATTTTGGTCCGACACCCAGAAGCTGGCACCGTAGAAGTCCCTGTCGATCTAATCGCAGGAGAATTGACGAAGGCACGTATCACCCTGGAAATGGGTTGCACCGTCTTTGTACAAGCCGTTGACGAAGAAGGCTATCCCGTCAAAGGGGTTCTCGTAAATGCCATTGATGACCGTGGCTCCCCCATCAGCGCCACCTATTCCGTCGAGCAATCCCAAAGAACCAATGTGGCCTTCATCCAAGGTGGGGCACAATCCATTGGGCCTTTGCCTCCGGGACGTTATACCCTTTTGCTGTATCGGCTAGGGATTCCCCCTCGTCGTCATGACTTAGTCATTGATGCCGGTGTGCCGGAAATGTACCTAGAGCTCCAGCCCTGATTTCACTCCTTCAAGCTTCGGATCCGCCCTTCCCCATGGCCGGAGAAATGGCTTCGCTTGCCGCAGCTTTGGCATGGGGATTTGCAACTGTTTGGTTTACTCTTGCTCTCAAGAAAGGTGGGAAGGCGGCGGAAGCCGTTTTCTTCAAGAACTTCTTTGGAGCCCTCCTCCTTGGCATCGTTGCGTTTTTTTTAGGCTCAACCCATGGAGGCGGGGCGGTTGGATCCGGCAACCTCTCATGGCTTTTGGCGTCGGGCTTCATTGGCTTGGCTCTCGGAGATTTGTTCTACTTCACAGCTCTGGCGCATATTGGCGTGGGAAGAACCTTAATCTTGACCCAAGTTACCCCGGTTGCCACGGCGATTTTGGCTTGGCTGTTTTTAGATGAAACCCTCACGACACAACAATGGCTGGGCGCCTTCCTGGTGGTCTTTGGAGGCATCCTGTCGGAGTCTCGCCAACCTTCACGAACAGCGGGAGACAAACTGGGGTTCTTGGCAGCCATCGGTTGCATCGTGGTTTTTTCTATCGGCAATGTGCTCACGCATCATGGGATGACGGACACCGGCATGGTGACTGCGGCCGCATGGAGACTCGGAGCTGGGGCGGCCGGAGTTTTACTCCTTGCATCCCTTCGCAATAAAGGATGGGAAATGCTGAAGTCTTCCATCCAGCCACACACCCGCAAATTTTTCCTCTTGCCATCTGCCTTGGGTACATGGCTGGGGCTCACTTTGCTCATGGGAGGTTTCAAGTATGCCAAGCAAGGGGTGGCTGCAAGCCTGGTTGCAACCACCCCCTTGATTTCAATTCCGCTTGCCGTGATTTTCCTGAAAGAGAAACCCGGTTGGCGTGGCTGGGTCGGTGCTTTTTTTGTTCTTCTTGGCGTCATCGTTATGACCCAGTAGCCCAGCAAGAGTATCCTATGCACCATGTTTCACCGCGTCTTCATCGCAAACCGAGGCGAAGTGGCTGCCCGCATGGTCCGCGCCTGCCAGTCGCTTCAAATTGAAGCTGTTTGTGGCGCCTCCGAAGCCGACCTTGACGCCAATTTCGCCTATCTGGAAGAGGCCACCGATGTGATTTGCCTTGGCCCCAGTGCCGCCGCTCACTCTTACCTCAACATGACGGCCATTCTTCAAGCAGCAAAGCAGAGCCATTGCACTGCCATCCACCCAGGTTGGGGGTTCCTTGCAGAAAACGCAACTTTTGCCGCGCTTTGTGAGCAACATGGTCTAACGTTCATCGGGCCGTCCCCCTCTATCATGGATCAAATGGGGCTCAAAGTGGCTTCCCGAGAAGCTGCGCAAGCTGTAGGCCTTCCGGTTGTTCCGGGCTCCGACGGCCCGCTGCATTCCCCCGAAGAAGCCATTCAAGTGGCTAAACAGTTGGGCTACCCCATTGCGCTCAAGGCGGATGCCGGTGGAGGCGGACAGGGAATCCGTCGGTGTGATCATGAGGGTGAAGTCAAAAAGGCATTCGCCGACGCCTCGAATGAAGCGCGCGCTGCGTTTGGAAACGCCACCTTGTACATGGAGAAGTACTTGGAAGGTGGACGGCACATTGAGTTTCAAGTCTTCGGGGATGGACGCGGCAATGCCGTTCACTTCGGGGAAAGAGAATGCTCCATTCAACGCCGGCACCAGAAACTTTTGGAAGAAGCACCCTCGGTTGCTCTAACTTCAGAGCAACGAGACCATTACGGGGAAATGTCGGCCGACGCCACCGCCGCGTGGAATTATGCAGGCGCCGGCACCATGGAATTTCTCATGGCGCCGTCCGGAGAACTCTTTTTTCTAGAGATGAACACGCGGTTACAAGTGGAGCACCCCGTCACCGAAGCCATCACAGGGCTGGATTTAGCGCAAGCACAAATTCAAGTTGCAGCGGGGCAAAGCTTGCCGTGGGCGCAAGAGAATATTTCTTTCTCTGGCCATGCCATTGAAGTGCGCATCAACGCGGAAGACCCCGACCAAGACTTCCGACCCGCGCCAGGCACCATCACGGAATTTCAAATCGAAGGAGAAGGGATTCGCGTGGATACCCACCTACAAGCCGGAAGCAAAGTTTCACCGCACTATGACTCTTTGATTGCCAAAGTCATTGCCCATGGAGACACGCGGGAAATAGCCACACAACGCATGATCAAGGCGCTTGAGGATGCTGTCATCGAAGGTGTCCCCACCACCCTTGGCTTGCATCAACGTATTCTAAAAACCAACGACTTTCACTCTGGAGAGTTTGACACACTGTGGCTCGCACGCTGGATGGCTACCGAGTAACTCCTGCCCTTTTCCTTTGGGCAGCAAACATCCTCCTGGGTGTTTTATTGAGCTTTAGTTTTTTCGGCCGCGTTTCCGACGCCCCGTCGGTATCCGTAGGCCTCTTTGGAGTTTTCGCTCTTCTGTCTAGCATTGGCATTCTCTCGCTGGGACCTGGCCTTCTCAGCGTATTACTTTGCAAAGTAATTCGTGGCCCCTTACAAGCGTGGGCGTTAGCTCTTTGCTGGACCATCGCTATTCTCGTTTTATTTATTGATACTCGCCTTCATGGTTTTTACGGATATCACATCAACTCCACGGTTATGGCTGCCATCTTCACCCCGGGCATTGAGCAATCCGTTAGCGTGGGTTGGGGAGAAATCCTTCCTCTCATTTTTATTGTCCTAGGCTTAGTTCCCGCGCAAGCATGGCTGGTTTCCCGTCGGCCAATGCAAAAAGAAACCCGATGGTCCCTTGGAATCATTGCAGGATCTTTGCTTGGATTCCTTGTCCTTCCACTCCTTGAATCTGCAGCGGGGCCAGATTTCAAAGGCTCCATTGCGGAGCGCGCCGACGCCATCCCCGGTCCAGACTTTGCAGACCCGATGGGCGTTTATTTCACCGACCTAGAAAAAAGGGCTCTCCTGGACATTCCGGCTCCAGACCTACCGGAAGACGCACCTTCCTGGAATATCCTTGTTGTGGTCTTGGATTGTCTTCGCGCCGACGCCCTTTCCCCCGGCGTGTCCCCGCGCATACATGCCTTTGCACAAGACGCTCGGCAATTTCAAAACCACATGAGTGGTGGGAATTGGACCCAACACGGGATATTCAGTCTGATTTATGGATGGCATGGCTCTTACTGGAAACCAACGCTGAAGAAAAAGGCGGCTCCTCCCCTGTTACGCACCTTAAAGAAAGCAGGCTATGACTTTCGAATTTCTGCGGCGGCCGCGCAAACCTTCCCTGCTTTCCGAGACACGGCTTGGGTTGAAATTCAAGAGGATGTCTATGACCAGTTTCCAGGAGAAAGCCCGTGGAAGAGAGATGAGCAAGCCGTGCACGATTTTTCTAAATGGCTCCAAGAAAGAGAAACCACCGCGCCATTCTTCAGTTTTTTCTTACTGGACTCCACGCATCAGGTTTACAGCTTTCCCCAAGATGATGCACCGTTTACCCCCTTTGAAGAGACCATCCGTTACCTCCCCATTTCCTATGGCACGGACACGGAACAAAGAGAACGCATTCGAAATCGCTACCGCAATGCCATTCATTATGCCGACGGCTTAGTGGGACAAATCCTAGACTCACTTTCTGAAAATGGACTCAAAGAAAACACCTTGGTGGTGATTACAGGAGACCATGGAGAAGAGTTTTGGGAACATGAAATCTGGGGCCACTCCACAAATTTTTCAAAAGAACAAGTGTATGTCCCTTTTCTTATCCAGGGCCCCACCGTTTCTGCAGGCATCGAAACCCGGCCGACCTCGCACCTTGACTTCTCCCGGACAATCCTGGAATGGCTTGGTGTCTCCCCTTCTTTCGCATCAGAATATAGCCTAGGTGAAAATATGTTCCGACCCAAAGATCACCGAACTCGGGTTGCGGGTGGATGGCAAGGCCTCGCTCTTCATAATCAAGATCACATCATTTTCCTACCCAGCCCCGAAGGCGGGAGGACATCGGTGTACACCGAAAACTGGGAACGTTTAAATAATCCCGATGCCGTATTGAAGAACGCGCAACCTGCCATTCAAAGACTTCAAGAAGAATGCGCGCGCTTCCTCGCACCCGCCTTACAGAACTCTCCGCCCATCCCCCCGAAGCGATAACCTTCCCTTTATGGCGTTTGTCCCCCTCCACCCCATCGGTTCTTCCCGAAGCACCTTTTTAGAGCCAGAAGAAATTGATCGCAATTCCTCTTTCTTAGCGGAGCACAGAAAAACCCTGGAAGATCGGCGCGCCAAAGTTGCTGCGGGCTGGGGGACAAAGTACCAAGAGCGCACCAAAGCTAAAGGGAAGATGACTGCTTGGGAGCGGGTAGATGCTCTTAAAGACAAGAACGCCCCAGTGCACGCCGTCAGCACCTTCATCAATTGGGGCCGTGAATTTGACCAAGGTGGAAAGACCTTAGAGTCCCCAGGCGCGGGAGTGATTACTGTTTTAACTCAAGTGGAAAGCCGTTGGGTAGTCGTGATCGCCAACGACAACACGGTAGCTTCAGGGTCTTGGTGGCCACAAAGTGCAGAAAAAATTGAGCGCGCGCAGGAGATCGGGTTAAGCCTACGTATCCCTGTGGTCTACCTTGTGGATTGCAGTGGTTTGTTCTTGCCGGAGCAATCGCTTTCTTTCCCTGGAAGAACCGGGGCAGGCCATATTTTCAAAAAGAATGCGCAGTTGTCCGCGGCCGGCGTCCCGCAAATTGCCGGTGTCTTTGGAGACTGTATTGCCGGGGGTGGTTACATGCCCATCATCTCAGACCGCGTTTACATGACTGAGCAGGCCTATATGGTGATTGCCGGGGCCGCGCTCATCAAGGGCGCAAAATCTCAAAATCTCACCAGCTTGGGCATTGGTGGCCCCGAAGTACACGTGCATCAATCGGCCTGTGCCGACGTGCGCGTGCCGGATGACGCCCATTGCATTGCCGCCATTCAAGAGGAAATCCAACGCACGGCGGGGTCCGGTGCTCCTTTTCGACGCGGTGGCGTTGCACCCGCCCCGCCTGCTTTTCCGGCCAGCGAATTAGATTCCATTTTTCCGCCCGACCACCGTACGTATTACGACGTGCGCGAAGTCCTGGCCCGCCTCGTGGACCGATCCATGTTTTGGGAACTTCTTCCTCATAAAGGCAAGGAAATGATGGTCGGCGTCGGAAGAGTGAATGGCCTTTACTGCGGTTTCATCGCAAACGTCCAAGGCCCCATTCCAGATTCGGATCAACATGGAAAAGTGAAACCGGGTGGCATCCTTTACAAAGAAGGGATTGCAAAAATCTCTCAGTTTTCTCGCGCGTGCAATTCCGACGGCATCCCCCTCATTTGGCTTCAAGATATTAGTGGCTTTGACATTGGCGCCGAAGCGGAGGCACAAGGCTTGTTGGGGTATGGATCAAACTTGATTTACACCAACAGCACCAATGAAACCCCCATGTTCACCGTATTGATGCGCAAAGCGTCGGGTGCCGGCTACTACGCCATGGCCGGGCTTCCCTATGAACCCGTCTTGCAGTTATCCACGCCCATTGCACGCCAAAGTGTCATGGAAGGGCGCACCTTGGCCATTGCCGCATTCAGCACCAAACTAGATGACCAGTTTGAAGTGGCCTCCAAAGATCCGGAAGAACGTGCCGCCATTGAAAAAGGAATGGCTTCGGTGGAAGAACGCATTGAAGGAGATATGGATCCCTACAAAGCGGCCAGTCAACGCGACACCGATGAAATTATTTTGCCGTCAGAGCTTCGGCCATACTTAGAGTGTCTTGTCGAAGCCTCTTATCAAGCACAAGGGTATCGACGGGTGAAGAACCCTCGCATTTGGTCGCTTCATGACTTAAATGTATTAGCCGACGGCAACGCATGAGCTCCTTGACCTTCACTTTGACCGCACGCGAGCTTCCTGACAAAAAAGGGTGGGAACTTCTCGCGCCAACCGTGGGATTTTTTTCACAAACGCCCGATGTAAATCAAGCGATGACTCCGGGGATGACCACAGGAACGTTGACCATTTTGGGGCGCACGCACACTCTTCTTCTTCCGAAGGACATCGGCGGAATTCTGATCACTCCCCGTACGGGCAAAACACAACGGCCCGTGGAATATGGAGAAGTCCTTTTCTGCATCCAAACTCATGACGGAGCACTCGCGTTTCAAAAAGAAAAGGAAACCGATTCCGCCGAAGGCGAAGCGGTCATCCGCGCTCCCCAAGCCGGTCGTTTTTACCACCGTCCGACCCCCGAAGAAGCTCTCTTTGTTCAAGAAGGAGACACCATTCAAGTAGGGAAAACTATCGGCCTTTTAGAGGTGATGAAGACCTTCAACCCCGTCAAAATGCCGGCCGAAGACCACCTACCATCCCCCGCTACCGTCGTACGCCTTTTAGTTGCGGACGGTGCGGATGTTGAGGAAGGGCAAGCTCTTGTAGAATTGGCTTAAGATGGAAACGTATCTTCCCGCTGCACTGGCCTTCGTTTTTGCCCTTATCGTGGATCAACTCCGCCGGAAGAACAAAGGACTCGAACGCCAGCTTCAGGACTTAGAAGGCAAGCTTCAAGCAGTGCAAGTAAAAAAACCAACTTCGCAGCCTTCGGCTTCATCGGTATCCCCGCTCCCACAACCCTTGGCCAAACGTTTTGATACAGCAACGGGCCTGCCCACCCGAGAGAGTTTCCTGGAACGCGTCGGCAAACAACTGAAGCAGGAATCGGAAACAGACAACACCACTTCGGCGCTGATTTTGATGAAGTTAGATGGATTCCGCACGGTGCGGGACGGATTAGGAGAGAAAAAGGCCGAAGAACTCTTAATGGCTCTTGGCCATGCCATGCCCGTAGCGTTTGGCGCAAACAGTGCGCTCGGCAGACTCAGCGAAGATGAATTTGCCATTTTGGTCCGTGGGCTCACCAATCCGGACCAAGCTGCGGAATTAGGGGCGACCTTCCGAGATCAACTATCCGCTGGATTTTCGCTTCCGCAAGTAGACCGGAAAATCGGGCTCACGGCAACCTTAGGGGTAGCGCCGTGGACGCCGCAATATCAGAAAACCGAAGACTGGATGGCGGACGCCGACTCCGCCTTAGGCGAAGCACAAAATTTAGGGGCTGGTCGGCTTTCGTTTTACTCCAATACCATGCATATGCGGTCCGTAGAACGCTGGCGCATGGAGGGAGACCTACGAACAGCTATTGACCAAAACATCTTGCAAATGCACTTTCAGCCCATTGTGCATTTACCCACCGGTCAACCAGCAGGATTTGAAGCACTTGTCCGCTGGATGGATCCAATACACGGTTTCGTCTCACCTGCCGACTTCATTCCCGTTGCGGAGAAATCAGGGCTCATCGGACCCATCGGCGAACTTGCATTACGCCAATCATGCGCTGCTCTTTCGGCATACCGAAAACTTTTCCCCGATGCGAATCTGTTCATGAGCATCAACCTGTCCCCCATTCAATTGCAAGAGCCCGGGCTCACCTCTATGGTGCGAGCCATCCTTGCACAAAGTGGCGTCCCCGCTCAATCGATTAAACTGGAAATTACGGAAACTGCGATGGCGGCGGAAGCGGAAAAAGCAAAAGATGTTTTACAAGACCTTCGCCACTTAGGAGTAAGTTTAAGTTTGGATGACTTCGGAACGGGCTACTCCTCCATGGCCTATCTTGATTCCTTTCCGGTCAGCACTTTGAAAATTGATCGGAGCTTCATCACTGAGATTGCCGAAGATGAAGGTAAAAAGGAAATCGTCCGTGCTATTTTGCAACTTGCCCAGGGGCTCAACTTAGAGGTCATCGGCGAAGGCGTAGAAACTTCAAAGCAGAAAGAGGCCTTGTCCTCCTTGGGTTGCAATTATGGACAAGGTTGGCTCTTCGGAAAAGCTCTGCCCGCCGACGAAGTCCCTGCGTGGCTCAAAGAAAATCAAATGGGTCTCCATGCAAAATGATGAAGCGCCGACTCATTCTGAATGTCGTTGCTCTCACCCCGAAACTCCTGAAGTCAGGCTCCATGCCTCGTTTGGCGAAGCTTTCAGAAAAGCTCGGAATGCAATCCGTCACACCCGACCTTCCCGCCGTCACCGCCTCTATGCAGGCAAAATTCCTCACCGGTCAACCAGCCTCCGTTCATGGCGCCGTCGGCAATGGTTGGTACTTTCGTGATTTAGCCGAAGTCTGGTTTTGGAGACAATCGGCCAACCTATTACAGGCGCCCACTCTTTTCGAGCGCTGGAAAGAACAAAACCCCGCGTCCAAAACGGCGCAGATTTTCTGGTGGTGGAATCTACCCTCCCGCGCGGATATTTCCGTCACGCCTCGCCCCACCTATTGGGCCAACGGCAATAAAGGGCCTGACATTCACACCCATCCAACCACACTTCGTCGGCGACTCACTCGACGGCTTGGGCAATTTCCACTTTTCCAGTTTTGGGGGCCAGGCGCCAACATCAAAAGCACACGATGGATTGTGGATGCAACCTTAGATGTCTTAAAAGAGGATCGCCCTGGGCTGACGTTAGCTTATTTACCTCATTTAGATTATGACTTGCAACGTTTTGGGCCCAACAGCACTCAGGCTGCTCGCGCCGCACAAGAATTGGATGTCGAAGTGGGTCGGCTTTTAGACGACCCCGCCACCAAAGATTTAGAAATCACAGTGCTTTCGGAATATGGAATCACGGAAGTGAATTCTGCCATTCTTCCCAACCTTGCACTGCGTGAAGCTGGTTGGCTATCGATTCACCCTGCAGAAAATGGAGCCATTCTTGACCCCGGGAATTCACGCGCTTTTGCAGTTTGTGATCACCAATGCGCTCATGTGTACGTCCAACGAGCCTCGGACATTCCTCAAGTCGTGCAACTTCTCCAAGACTTGGACGGAGTAGAGAGTGTTTACACCAAAGCGGACTATGCAAAAATCAACCTTGACCATCCCCGAAGTGGTGAAATCTTTGTGGTGTCGCGGAAAGACCGATGGTTTGCTTACCCCTATTGGGGAGCCAAGGACACGCCTCCAGATTTTGCCCGGACTGTGGATATTCACCAAAAACCGGGCTATGACCCCTGTGAGCTTTTCTTAGATTCAGAGAAATGGGCCATTAAGCTTCGTGTTGCCATGAAGATTCTGGCGAAAAAGCTGGGGTTTCGCACCCTATTAGACGTCATCCCCCTCAACACGGACCTTGTCAAGGGCTCGCACGGCCGCCTTCCTGACCACCCCGATGAAGGCCCGGTTCACATCGGCGCCCCACTTCCTTAGGGCTTTTCGCTTAGAATACGTGGCGCCCCAGTTGTAACTATGAGTAAATCCGAAAACAAACTCTACGGCGACGTCCACGAACGTCCTGTCCCTGCCAAAGTCACTGTCCCCAGTATCCGTTCGCGGAAAAATGGGGCGCCTCTTTTGTGCCTCACCGCCTACGACTACCCCACGGCACGGCTTGTGGATGAAGCGGGTTTTGATTTGATCTTGGTTGGAGACTCCATGGCCAATGTTGTTCTTGGGCATGCCAGCACGCTCAAGATAAGTTTGGATCAAATCATCAGTGCAACGCGCGCGGTGAAAAGAGGAGCCGACCGTCCTTTGGTCGTGGCCGACATGCCCTTTGGAACCTTTCATGTCAGCCCCGAAGACACCACCATCAATGCGCTTCGCCTTATCCGAGAAGGCGGTGCACAAGCTGTCAAACTTGAAGGCGGAGAAAGTAGAGCCCACTTGATTCAAAAACTCGTCCAAGCCGACATACCTGTCATGGCGCACGTCGGCCTTCTTCCTCAATCGGTACACTCTAAAGGAGGCTACCTAATTCAGGGGAAAACGCTATCCAGCGCTCAACAGGTATTACGTGATGCACTTGCTGTTGAAAAAGCCGGAGCCTTTGCCGTGGTCATTGAAGGCGTGCCGTCGGAGGTGGCGTCGGTGGTCACCCAATCACTTTCCATTCCAACCATCGGCATTGGAGCCGGCCAAGGTTGTGACGGGCAGATCCTTGTTTTCCATGATGTGGTTGGATTGTCCACAGGCCCAGCTCCCAAGTTTGTCCGTCGGTATGCGAATCTCGCCGACGTCATCCGCAAAGCGCTGGGGGAACTTGTTCATGACATTCAACAAGGTCAGTTTCCCAAAGAATCCGAAGCCTATGCCTTAACGGAAAATCTTCCGAGCCATTGGGCCGACGACGTCATCGAGGAGCAATCCGCTCCTGAAAGTTCAAGCTCGCTTGACCGTTCTTCACCATAAATTTTTGAAGAACGAGGCTTTTCTTCACGTCACCGTCCAGCGCCATTTCAATCTCACCGGTCACGCCTCCAAGAGGAGACAAGCGCGCCAAAGCATCTCGACAAGCCAGTGGATCTCTTGCGTCCAAGCTCTGCGCAAGGGCTTTCACGGCTAACTGGGCCGCGTCATAGGTCAAGGCGGATAATTGCGTGGGTCGTTGACCTGGATAGAGGCGCATGAATTGAGTCACGAAAGAGCGCACCGGCAAGCTTGCATCGGAATCAGAAAAATGATTCGAAATATAAGCCTCGATGGAGTTCGGCACTTGAATTGGATCTGCCAACAAGTCCGGTGAATCCCAACCGTCGGAGCCCAAGAGAGGAATCCCATTCCACGCGGGGTAGGCTGCTTCTAAGAGAGGTCGGATTTCCGGCGCATACCCAGGAACCATAATCACATCCGGATGAGTGGCAGCCACTGCTTCCACCAAGTCCTGAAAATCCTTTTCTTCTGAATAGTAATAAAATCGCCCCGCCAGATTACCGCCGAAACGAACGAAAGATTCTGCAAATCCACGGGCCAAATCCAAACTATACGGTTCGGACAAATTCACAATGAGAGCGGCATGGCTTGCACCCAAAGTAGACACGGAAAACTTTGCCAACGCCTCGGCTTGCTGTGTATCCAAAAAGCAGGCGCGGAATGACCAAAGGTTATCTTCCGTCACCAAAGGGTGCGTAGCCGAAGGCGAAAGAATAGGAATATTTAATTCTTTCGCTCGGCGACTTGCTGCAATACTCGAGGAAGAATAAGCCGGGCCCACGATCAAGGAGCACCCCTCCTCATAGAGTTCCGTAACACACCGCACGCTCTCCCTGGGGTTTGAGAAGTTGTCCATCACAATAAAACGACAGGAAGGGTTCTCTCCTAATTCACTCTCCAAGGCTCGCAGGCCCCTTAAAGCACCCGCACCGTCAGCGGAAAACCCGCCGGAAAGAGGAAGAATGACACCGACCAAGGGAACGGGACGATCCCCACATGCCGTAAAGCACAGGAAGAGGAAAAGGGGGAAAACTTTATTCATTCCATCCTCGCAAGGCTTCCATGGCACTCCGACGCACCCGCGCCTGATCCGATAACTTGGACAATTCCTGTAAGAGCGCCTTTGCCTCCGGAGTGGCGATACGAACTAATGCATGAATGCGTTCTAAACTTAGCATGATACTGGGACTGCCTCCAAGGCTTGACAATGCCGTGATGGCATCAGGGTGACGGGTGAACCCCAGGGCTTCGACAAAATCAATGCGCAAGTCACCCCGACTATCTGAATAATGTGGGGATTCCTTCCACAAGGAAAGTGCATCCCCAAGGGGGAAAACGGCCGAGCCACCCCCACTGCGCCCTAACACTACGGCAGCGTTTTTAACCACCATCGCATCCTTGTCTTCCAAATAACGAACAAGTTCGCGACGAGCGGTTGCAGAAGTAACCGGGTCCGCCTCCGTCTTCAAAAAAGGCTCAAGGAAACGGATCAACTCTACTTTCCGCGCTGACAAACTTGGAAGAAACTTCCGAATGTTTTCATCACCCTGTAACAAAGCCAATTCAATATATTTGTCGATGCCACTAATCAAAGAAATACTCTTCTCCCAATCCCCCTCATCCAGAGTGGTTTCCGCAACTTGAAGTTGAATCGCAATGGTGCTCTCATCAAAGCCACCGGCTCCGGAAATGAAGTCGGCTAAAGCGCCTTCTTCTGCACCCGCCGATGCACTTGCCCGAATGTACTCTGCTTTTTCCTGCACCGCTTGTTGGCGTTGATTTAAGAGAGTGGTGAGCCAGAGAATCGAAATCCCAAGGACCACCCCGATTGTTGCCGCAATCGTGGTGGTGCGATTTCTCTGCACTATGCGCCATGCTCGCGTGAAAGGACTAATGGGCGAAACGCGAATGGCTTCGAAATTCAAAATACGGCGAAGCTCCAGGGCCATTTCCCGCGCTGACGCGAAGCGCTGGTCGGGATCCTTCTCGATGGCTTTTAAAACGATTGTTTCTACATCCTTCGGAAGTTTTGGATTTAATTTGCACGGAGGAACAGGGTCTTTCGTCAAGATAGCCCGCAAGGTAGCCTCAAAGGTGTCTCGAAGAAAAGGGTGCTCCAAAGTCAAAAACTCATACAGCGTGACTCCAAGAGAATAAACATCCGTTCGATGATCCACCTTCAAGCGTCGAGTCATTGCCTGTTCTGGACTAATGTATCCTGGGGATCCTAGAAACTCACCCGTCCGCGTAATCGAAATATCCCCGACGGATTTTGCAATTCCAAAATCCGTAATCACCAGATTCCCCCCGCGATCGAACACAAGGTTTCCTGGCTTCACGTCTCTATGAATCACCCCCTGTTGGTGCGCAACATCTAAAGCCTCCGCAATTCCAGCAATCAACTCTACCGCTTGATACACGTAGTTATTCAAACGGAATTGAATCACGGTGGTCTCATCGGGATCCCAATCCTCAGTGGGCGTCGCTGTTTCTGGATGCGTCCGCGCGAGTAAGTCCACCATCACGATGGATTTCCCAACTTTGCGAGCCTCCCTAAGCCGATCGATGACTTCAGCCAAATCAGGGCCAACCAAGTACCGCATGGCAAAGTAGTGCAAACCATCATGGTTCCCCACCGCATAAATCGGAATGATATTGGGGTGACTTAAACGGGCCACGGCCTCCGTCTCTCTTGAGAAACGACTCAAGGCGCGCTTGGAAGAAGTCAGCCCTGGGTAAAGAATTTTAATGGCAACCCGACGGTTCAAACTTTCTTGATGCGCCTCATAAACCGCGCCCATTCCGCCGCGTCCAAGCTCCCTTAAAAGGTGAAAGTCACCTAAATAGTCCCCCGTCTCTGGACCAGTGCGGAGCAAAGATGGAACCAATGGACCCTTTTCCACAGGGGCATTGCCACCCTCTGCCTTTGCTTTGCCGATGGCCTTCAAAAGGTCTTCGACATTTTCTTTGTGGTCATCAGATTTCATGCTCTGTTCTTTTTAGACGGCCTCGCCCAAGAAAGGTTCCTGGATTAGAACTCCTTTTCAACAACTATCTCCTGGCCCACGAGAAAATGACCGGCATCCGCCACATCAGGAGACAAATGCACGACTTCACCGTGCGCATGCACCCCTTGGAGAACAGCGTGCGTGCTCCGCAAGCCGCCCAACCATTTCCTCCGGTCACAAAGGTACACCATGGCGCCCTCAGAACCGGCAAGGCCCTCCAAAGCTTCGGCATCCACTTGGACGGTTCCTTCCGCAAGCGCAGGATTGACCTGCCAACGAAGGTGCAATTTCAAGCCGGGGCGATCATCCGGGGCCGAGCCCTTAAAGAAATGACGCGCATCTTCTCCAGTCCAAATGGTTAAACCGCGAATATCCTTGACCTCTCTTCGTGTTAGCAAACTCACAACAATGCCGATGCCGAAGCAAGCGACCAAGTTATAAAGTGCGCCGATGTATTTGTACGGCGCTTCTTCGTCCATGGGAATTCCGTGGTCAAAAGGTGCAATCAACAAACCAGGAAAGAACCGGCCAAAAACAATGAATACACTACCCAACACAAAGGTCGCGACGGCACCCTTCGCCGTAAATCTTGGCCAAAAAATTCCCAAGAAAATCGCGGCAACCAGAGGCGGAGTTAAGGTGGAGTGAAACCAGCCGTGTGCTTCATACAAAGAATCAAATTGATTGAAGGCCCAAGCGGAGCCAACACCCGCAACGGTAGCACCTGCAGAAATCCACATCGCGGCACGCAAATAATGACGGTCATCCGTTTCTTTTCCCTTGGCTTCTCGATAAGGACGATAGACATCATTAATCCCGACGGCAGCCACGGCATTAATCAAAGTATCTACCGTACTCATCAATGCAGCCGTTACTGCAGCGACGAAGAAACCAAAGCCGGCTTTAGTGGAAAGAATGGCCGTCACTCGCACAAAGACCTCATCCGATTTGACCGTTTCAGGATCCAAGATATCGGGCCGCGTCGTTGCAATAGCTCGGCCAATCAAGCCTGCACAAGTCACGGCAACTGCCGAAAGTGGTAATGCAAATAGCACATTAAAAGCTGCGGCTTTGCGCCCATCATTTACAGAGCGGCAGGCCATGAAACGCATAATGAGACCCTGGTTCATAAACAAAAATCCGACGGACCCAGCCACCGCATCTTGCCAAAAAATCCCGACAAAGTTAAACCCAGGATCATCATTGTAATTTGCCAAGGGTAACTTGAAGTCGGCGGGCAAAGCATTCCAAAAAGCATCGAAACCTCCTAGGTAATTCAAACCCAACACAAATAAAATCATGCCGGCTAATAGAAGGATAAACCCTTGAAGAAGGTCGGTGAAGATGACCGCCGTTTGACCGCCGAAGGTAATGTAAACGCCCGCGACGATGGCAACCACCCAAGTGATGGTCATCAAGTCCCAGCCCAAATGAGGTTCCATAATCGGCAACAGTGTTTTTGCCATGGTGGCAAAACCAATGCCAATATAGCCCAGCATATAAACCAAGAGAGCGATGGTGGCGAGGCGTCGGACGAGGGGATTGAAGCGGCGTTCGAAATATTCCGGAATAGAACGAACTTTCATAAAGTAAATAATGGGTAGCCAGCCGAACATAAAAAGCGGCATGAAGAACCAATCATTCATATAGGCCATGGTTCCAGAAACGCCATGCTCCCAAGCCTTTGCGCTGTACTTCAAAAAACTGTGACTGCCCACGCCCGTTGCCACAATGGACATTGTGATTAGCCACCAAGAAAACCGTCGGCCCCCGAAGAAAAAGTCTGATGTGCTTTTGTTAAAACGAGCGAAGTAGGAACCAAAGCCAAGGACTAAGGCAAAATACCCAATAACGATAACCCAGAAAATGGGAGAAGAACCGGCGGCGGCAGCAGCGTCCATGGCCTGTGCCGAAAGAGACTCGGCCGATTCTTGCATGCGAAAAAGAAAGGAAAAGAGCATCTATGCAATAGCGGCAAGAATGCCGATGCCGTGGAGAGAGGCATACCAAAAAAAACCAAAAAGAAGGATGCGAATCCATCGGCGATCTTCGGGGCGCGAGGCTTGGAAAGATGTACTTTTTAGAACGATGAATAGGCCACCGAAAAAAATGAGCCCCCCTACTCCATACAAGTAGATGTAGGGAAGCCAGACCCGGTCAAAGGGAAGTTCCATATCTTGAAATCATACCGGTGCGAGCCCTGCCGACTTCATGCGGCGGACCTGCGTCACCAAACGGGGAAGACTCGTGATATGAGGAACTAGAAAATCCGGTGCATGGGGCGTTTTCCCAATGTCCCGAGTCACCCAGTCAGGAGACTGCTTCAGGTGCATTAAGGCGACAGCTATGGGCGCAGCAGGATGTTTTTCCTGACGCATCCACAAAGGTAATGCCAAGTCAAGAGAGAGAACGTCTCCAATGACCATGTCCGGGCTCGCTTGTTCCAAAAGGGCAAGATAGTCCGGGCGATCGACTTGGACTTCGCGACCTCCAAAGACCAAAGACTTTGGCTTGTTGCTGAGGAATTGCTTCCCTGCCCTCCCGTAGGCACGGAGAGGAGCTTCAGAAGATGCTGGGGAACGTCCATCCACGACTGGATGGCCATGCGCCGCAAACCAGTCAATAATCTTCTCGACGGGTGCATTGCTCACAAAAGTGATTTGTACCTGATGTGCCAAAAGCCACTCTAATACCCGCTCTGCCCCGCGCGTGAGGTCATGTGTTCCATCAGATCGAAATCGATCACACGTTTTATGATAACAGGAATCCAAAAAAGCCAAAGCCGACTCATGCTTAGTAAGCAAGGCATCTAAGTACACTTTTTCTGGGCTAGAAGTTGCATCCTCAAGGAACTGCCCAATGGCCGTTGGGAGAGCAAAAAAATCTTCGTCCACATAGGAAGAAAAACGACCTTGAATTCTCCAGCCAAAGCATTCTGGTTTTTCCAGAATTTTTTGGATGAACCCAGCAATATCCTCCTCCACAAGCGAGAGCGGTCTTGTCGTCAATGTAGCCAATTCTTGAATGAGCGTCGCATGCACTGCCTGCAGTTCACGCGCTGGCTCCGTCCAGACGCCGTCAAAATCAGAGACTAGGTGGAAAGGGGAATTCGTCATCAGCAGGCAAAAGTGTAGCGAAAAAAAGCAGAGGCGGCCCGGAGGCCGCCTCTGAACGAAGCAAGTATCTTTATTCGCGAGCTATACGAAGGACGAGCTCAGCCGTGGGACGCAGAGAATCCAACAGAGGACCCGAAATCATTCCTTCATCAAGATCTACAAGAACATAATCTAAATAGAGCGTGTTCCCATCAGACATTTCCATCAAGACATTGTCTAAACGGCCAAGCGTTGGAAAACTGAAGGGGTCCAGAATGCCGTCATTGGAGCCGTTTAAGGAGAAGCTACGGACCAGGGACCCTGCATTGTAAACACCGCCATCCGTAATGCCCCCTGCGGCGTTGAATGTAACCACCGTGCTGAGGAAACGAGAATCAATGTCGTAGCCCACGCCCGACCAAGCACCCGCTAAATCCGCAGTTGTCGCAGAGTTGTTCTGATCTCTTAATTGAAGACGGAAATCACCGGTATCAATCAACTCTTGCTCTCCAATCGGAACATCTGCCGTATGAGATCGTAATTCATAGTAACCAGAGATTCCAGTCAGCGTTTGATCCAGCTTGCCGGCAATGGTAAGAGTTTCTCTGCGATCAGAAGTGATTTTCATGGTGGCCGTGAAGCCTCCATCTCCGCCGACCGAAGATGTACGTATTTCCGAAGAAAGTACATCAAACTGGAGACCAAGGCCGTCGGCGGCCAAAACAATGTTTCCACCAGAATTCACTCGAAGGAAAAAGTTCCTCGAAAGGAAAAGCACGTCCCCAGCATTCACCAATGGGTTGGGAACTGGAATCATGATGCCAGTCCAATCACCGGTCAGTGTTGCATCACTGAACTGGTTGCCGCTTCCGTCGGAACCGGAGCCGTCTCCCGCACCTGCACCAAGGCCACCAGAGTCATTGCCACCATCGGTGCCACCCGAAGGGATACAGGACGGAGCGAATGCCATGCCGAGGACGGCGAGGGCGAGGGGAATCAAGGGAAAAGAAGGTGTTCTCATTACTGCGATTTATCGGCTATATCCTCTGATAACTGTAGAAAGGAACCTCGTAACACAAAGCAACACGGAGAACCCTTTCCAAAAGCCTCTCAGATTCTATCCCGAATCTCCCCTGTTTGTCGAAAGATTCAAAAACAAACTCTCATGAATTGCCCGTATTTGTAAGAATAGACAGAACTAATCTCCATTTTTGGGGGATAATTCAGTGAACTAAACTAGGCTTCAACCCATCTTACATCTAGGGGGAACTTCCCCCCCTTTACGAATACATCTAAACCCTTTCCCCTTCATGCTTTACCTCGTCCACGCTGCCCTTTCCTCAGCCCTAGTTTTTGCCCTTCCTACTCCCCAAGGAGAAGCGAGGTCTCGGTCGAATGCCCCCGCCACCCAAACAATGCCGTGGAATGCTTGGAAATCGGTCCATCCCGGATCTTGGGTTCTTCGGATGAGCCCTGGTGCAGATGCTGCCCGAAGCCTCTTTGGCGGCACCCTAATTGCTCCTTTCACCCCACAAAATGAAGTCGAATGGGAAGAGTTAGCTCGGATTTATGTGAATGACCTCCAAGATTTCTTTCCCATCCCGGATTCCACCCTTTTCCTCGACGAAGTTAAAACGCTTCATCTTCAGGCCATCGGCACCACAAACAAGGTCGCCGTGCGTTTTCAGCAGCAAGTAGACGGTCTTTCGGTGGTCGGCGGGGAAATCATGGTCTTGATGACCCCTCTGGGGGATCTCCTGGCTCTGGAGAACTCGGCCTTAACCACGGCCCACCAAATCAATCTGGAACCGGTTTTGGATTCTTGGACAGCCATCCACCGGGCCCATCAGAACTATCAGAAATTAGAACGGAAAAAGGCCGAACACATTGCCCTCCCCCAGCTCTGCATCCTTCCCACGGAAATCGGAAAAGTTACTGAGCCACGCTTAGCTTGGGAATTAGAATTACGGACTCCTTCGGCCATTAGCCTTCCGTCCGGCCGACGCCTTTGGGTCGATGCCGTGGACGGAACGATTTTGAAGGAGGAAAACCTCGTGCATCGTCAAGACTTGCAAGGCCACGTGGAATCCTGGGCCTCTCCAGGAACTCGGCCGGACGTCAATGGAAATCCAGCAATGACGTTTTCCATGCCCAACTTGAAAGTAGAGAGTAGCGTGGGGAACACCACCACCGCTACTGACGGAACATTCACGATTCCATACTCGGGAAGCAGTGCCGTGAACGTCACCTTTGATTATGACGGTGATTGGTGCTGGGTAGACAACCAGGCAGGCTCGGACTACTCGTTGACGCAGTCTTTTCAGCCGGGCGTATATCAAACGGCTTCCATGAACCCCAACCAAACGGCGGACATCACAGCCGAAGCCAATGCCTACAAGTGTGTGAATGAGTTCCATCAATGGATTAAAAGGATTGATCCAACGGACAACACCATGGACCTTCGCTTACGGGCTAACGTCAATATCTCCAGTACCTGCAACGCCTACTACGACGGCTCTTCCATCAACTTTTACAAGTCCGGAAATAACTGCGCTAACACTGCTTATTCCACGGTGGTCGCCCATGAAGAAGGTCACTGGGCAAATAGTCGCTATGGCTCCGGAAACGGTGCGGATGGCTTTGGAGAAGGTAACGCCGATGTTTTCGCCATGTACCTTTATGACACACCTTTGGTGGGAGAAAACTTTTCTGGAAGTAGTTACATCCGCAGTGGCAACAATACGCGGCAATTTTGCGGTGACTCCAATGGAGGTTGCTACGGCTCAGTGCATGCTGATGGCGAAGTTCTCATGGGTGCGCTTTGGAAAGTTCGCCAAAGGCTCAATACTAGTCTAGGAAACCAAACTGGAGATCTTGTTGCGGACACACTTTTCTACGCTTGGATGAATGGGTACAACGATTCACAAATTCGCACGTCCATTGAGGAGCACTGGCTCATTCTCGATGACGATGATGGAAACATTGGAAACGGCACTCCAAACTATGACGAAATTGATTTGGGCTTCCGAGAACAAGGTTTTCCCGGCATTGATTTGGAGTTTATTCAGTTTGAGCACATTCCCTTGGAAGATACGCAAAACGAAGTCGGCCCCTACCTCGTTTCCGCCGACCTCACGTCCATGATGGGCTCCACGGTAACTTCGGCGAGTGTCCATTACTCCGTCGATGGTGGCGGAAGCCAAGAAGTGATGATGTCTCTCACGCAGGGGAATACTTGGCAAGGAGAAATCCCGGGCCAAATCTCTCCAGCACAAGTGAGTTATTATCTCGCTGCGGAAGATCAGCTGGGCAACTCAGGCGATCATCCACGCAACACAGAGTTTGAATTCATTGTTGGCCAACGGGTTCTGATTTACTTCAATGATTTCGAAGGATCTACTGACGAAGATTGGATTCACGCCCAAGTCAACACCCAAGATGACTGGCAGCGCGGGACACCGCAAGGCTTGGCCGGAGATCCCTCGACGGCCTACTCGGGCAATAATGTTTGGGCCAATGACTTAGGTCTGCCAACCTGGAACGGAGAATACCAGCCCAACGTTAGCAACTACCTTCGCTCTCCGGAGATTGATTGCACGGGATTTTCCAATGTCCGCCTTCGCTTTGCGCGCTGGCTCACCGTGGAAGAAAGTCGTTATGACCAGGCGCAAATCAAAGTGAATGGAACCCAACTCTGGGAAAACCCCTACACAGGTCACACGCAAGATTCTCGATGGGACAAGCACGAGTATGACATCAGTCAAATTGCAGACAACCGTGCCGACGTCAAAGTTCGCTACAATCTCATCACCGATGCCGGTTTAGAATTTGGCGGTTGGACGATTGATGATTTTGAGTTGTATTCTCTCATGCCGTCCTCTGGAAATAGTGACTGGATGACTCTTGCCGGAGATACTTCGGCGGTTGCAGGCGGGCAAGCTTCTTGGACTTTGTCAGGTGGCCCCCCTTCGAATGCGTTCTGGTTGCTCTGGAGCACCACCAATACGGGCACCAACATCTTGGGGCATGACTTCGACATCGGCGCCAACTGGAACATCGGCACCACGGGGCTCTTTGATGCCACCGGCATGGCGACCATCTCCACACAACTTCCTCCCTCCGCTTCTGGGATGACCGTTTACCTCGAAGGTGCCGCCCGCCAATGGGTCTCGGGCACCATTTCAGATTCAAATCTTTTGACACTCGTCATTCAATAAACCCTTTCCATGATCACGACCCTCCCCCTCCTCCTCATGGCCATTCCCCAGGTAAGCCCTGGGCAGGCATTCCAAGACAATCAGCCAACATCAACTCAAGTTCAAGAAGAACTCGGCAATGGCTGGCGACTTCGCTGGGATGATTCCCGGCAAGCAGCCCGCTTTCTTTTTGGTGCAAAAAGAGAGGCGTTTTTTGCTCCGCACTCCGATATAGAATGGGAAGACTTAGCCCGGATGGAATTGGATGCACTCTTTGATTGGTTTCAAATCCAAGATTCCACTTTGGTTTTTGAAGAAACTCTTTTCTTAAATCTAGAAAATGCGGGTACGACGAATAAGCAGGTCGTCACCTTACGCCAAGAAGTGAACGGGGTTCCAGTATTAGGAAGTTGGGTTTCCGCATTGTTTACACCAACGGGAAACCTCTTGGCCCTGGACAGCCAAGCCCTTCCAAACGTGCGGATTTCCACGAAACCGCTTGTCGATTCTTGGACCGCCGTCGCCGCGGCAGCGGACGCCTTCCGTGAATTGGGTGGACGTCAGCCAGAAGACATCGGCAAACCTGAGTTGATTATCTTCCCCTCCAAAGATGGCGGGATCACCACCCCACGTTTATCGTGGATGATGGACCTCCGTGCAGAATCAAGCACCCAACCCTTTTCCTTGAAAATCTTTGTTGCCGCGGATGATGCAAGTGCGGAAATCCTAGAGAGCCAAAACCTCATCCACCACCAATCCGGCCCCAATGATCTGTCGGGCCATGTGGATGCCTGGGCAACCCCCGGCTCTTCGGCTGACTCGAATGGAAACCCGGAACAGTTGTTTCCCATGGCTTACATGAAGGTCACAAGTAGTGCTGGGAACACCGAAACGGACGCAAGTGGAAACTTTAATATTTCCTACACAGGGTCCTCCAATGTCAACGTCACCTTTGAGTATTACGGAGACTTTGCAAATGTGGTGAACAATGCAGGTTCAGACTACACCTTGTCACAGTCTTTCGCCCCTGGAACTCCAGCGAACGCAGCAATGAATCCAAGCAAAGGAGAGCAAGCAACCTCACAGGCAAATTCTTATAAGTGCATCATTGACTTCCGTGAATGGACACGGGCGACGAATGCCAATGATGGGAAAATGGATTTTCGTGTCAAAGCTAACGTCAACATAAATGACACTTGCAATGCGTACTACAACGGGTCCAGCATTAACTTTTACAAATCCGGTGGTGGTTGCGCGAATACCGCATTTAGCACCATTGTGGCCCACGAAGAAGGACACTGGGCGAATGACCGATACAGTAGTGGTAACGGAAGTGACGGCTTCGGCGAAGGAAACGCCGACGTTTATGCTATGTATATTTACGATACTCCCTTCGTCGGTGAAGGATTTTCGAGTTTCGGTGGAATCCGAAATGGGGAAAACACACGGCAATTCTGCGGTGACAGCAATGGAGGTTGCTGGGGTGGAGTGCATGCTGATGGCGAAGTCCTCATGGGCGCACTTTGGAAAGTTCGCCGTAATCTCAATCAGAGCTTAGGTAATCAAACGGGAGACACGGTTTCCAGCGTACTCCACAATGCATGGATGAACGGCTATAATGATTCGAAAATCCGCACCTACATTGAGGATCACTGGCTAGCATTGGATGACGATGACGGATTGCTCGATAACGGCACCCCAAACTACTCCGACATTGATGGTGGATTTCGTGAACAAGGATTCCCAGGGGTCACCCTCAACTTGGTGGACGTCAGCCATACCCCGGTTGCGGATACCACGAATGAAGCCGGTCCTTACAACGTCATCGCGGACCTTGACCCGGTTGCCGGAACCAGCATCGCTTCGGCTATCGTGGAATATGACGTAGACGGCAATGGCCCCATCAGCGTTGGCATGAGCAATATAGGTGGCATCAATTGGGCGGCAAGCATCCCTGGCCAGGCTTCTCCATCGGTCGTGACCTACCACATGCTCATCACTAATTCCGACGGCAACGACTATCGCTACCCCACCACCGGGGAAATTCGCTTCCTGATTGGAGACAAAGTTCTCTTGTACTTCAATGACTTTGAAGGTGCCTCCGATGAAAGCTGGACACACGTGCAGCAAAACACTGAAGATGATTGGCAACGCGGTAATCCCGTCGGCGATGCCGAAGACCCTTCTAGTGCGTATTCCGGCACCAACGTTTGGGGCAACGACCTTGGCGTTGGCACCAGTTGGAATGGAAAGTACAAGTCCAATGCAAAGAACTACTTGCGTTCTCCAGAAATTGACACTACTGGATTTGACCGCGTCTTTGTGGAGTATGCTCGTTGGTTGGCTATTGACCATTCTTTCAATGACATTGCGCAAGTTCGTGCCAATGGAGACCTTGCGTGGGAAAATCCCAACGACAATGCCCAAATCGACACCGCATGGTCCATCCAAACCCACGACATTTCCTCGGCGTCGGCGGACCGCGTCGATGCAAAAATACGTTGGACCTTAGATGCCAACGGGAGCAACAACTATGGGGGTTGGAACATTGATGATGTCAAAGTTATCGGACTCAAGGCAGTCAGTGGAAATACAGATCGACTCAACCTTGGTGGAACGACCCAAGCCTCTGCTGGTGGATCCGGAAACTGGACGGTTTCGGGCGCCACACCCAATCGAACGGTTTACCTACTTTGGAGTCTGTCTAACGCGGGCACCAGCATCATGGGCCACCCTTTTGACCTTGGAACTCCATGGACGGTGGGTAGTCAGCAAAGCGCTAATACCGTCGGCTTGGCAAGCTTTACGGCAACGCTGCCATCGAATACAAGCGGGCTCACGATTTACCTAGAAGCTGGCGCGCTGGATGCCACAGGTGCTGTTTTGGACTCCAACCTTCTCACCCTTCAAGTTCAATAATGCTCTCCGCCCTACTTCTTTTCTTTCTGCACGACCCCACATTGGCCGTATATGACTACGGAGGCAGGGCGGAAGTGCGGGACCACCTCATTGCCCAAGGCCAAATGTATGACGACATGGGCGGTTTTTTGTTGGGTCAGGCGAACGCCACCCTCGCCAACCATTATTCCGTGCCCATGGAAGTCCTTCCTATATGGGCCGACGGCTTCCAACCGGTAATTCTTTCTGCGCATGCGCATGAATTCCCCGGCAACCCTGCGGTGCACGCCGGACAACTTCTCTGGAAAGCCCCGTCGCAAGGCATGATGATTCGCCTGCTAGAAAAAGAACTGCTGGATGAAATTCAAAAGCAACCTTTTTCCTGCCACGGCGCCTTTCGTACGGTGGCACTTCAATCCCCCATGAAGCCGGCCGTTTTCCAAGACCGACGCGCGTCGGCGGTTAATCCAGACCCCGACATTCAAGCACTCGTCGCACAGGTTTCCAAGGCTAATCTTCTGGCCGACGTCAACACGCTGGTCAATTTCGGTACGCGACGACACTTTCAACCCGGCGAAGTCAGCGCGCAGAATTGGATTCTTCAAGAACTGAACGCCCTAGGTGCGCAGACTAGTCTTTTTAATTATGACAGTGGCGCCGACGTCGTTATCGGTGATTTCCCTGGAACCACCAACCCGGACCGCGTCGTCATTGTGGGCGCACACTATGACTCCATTAATTATTCCACAACGTCGGGCAACGCTCCAGGCGCGGATGATGATGCTTCCGGCGTTGCGTCAGTTTTAGAAATCGCGCGCATTCTTGCTGGCCATAACTTTGACTACACTTTGCGGTTTTGTGCGTTCTCCGGCGAAGAGTTGGGCTTGCTGGGCTCCGAAGCCTACGCTAGTCACTTGGCTTCCCAAGGAGCCGACGTCGTCGGCATGGTGCAGTTGGACATGGTGGCTTATCGCGCCAACGGAGATTCCCGCAGTGTGGATTTTGTGCTGAACGACACCACGCCCTCGTTAAATTCTTTTGCGATGGAGGTCTACCAAGCTTACGTACCCAGTTTGCCCGTCACCAGCGGTTATCTTTCCGGCGGAACCAGTGACCATCGGCCATTTTTTCAAAATGGATTTCCCGCATGTTTTCCTTTTGAGGATATTGGGCAATACAGCCCGTACATCCACTCCTCTTCAGACACCGTCGGTACATCGGCGAATGACTTTGATTTAGCCAGGCTGATCACGCAAGGCGCATTGGCTACTTTGGCGGAATTAGCTCGGCCTGCGGGGTTAGTTTTGGAGCATACGGCGCTGGTGGATACCCGCAATGAACTCGGCCCCTACTTTGTGGCCGTGCAAGCACCAGACCGAAATGGACGAAGCCTTGCCCATTTGAATTTGCACTACCGCGTGGATTCCGGTAATTGGATCACGGTTGCCTGCGCCCTCACCTCCACCGCAGACCAATGGGCAGCAGGCATCCCAGGCCAAACCGCGCCGGCCACCGTGGAATACTGGTTGGAAGGCATGGATGACCGCGGTCGAAGCCTCTGGTTACCCGACGGATTTCAAGCGGGTGAAACCACGCACCTCTTCCGTATCGGCACCAGCACTATCATTTACGCCAATGACTTTGAAGGGAGTGGGGATGAAGGTTGGACGCACACCCAAGTGGCCACGCAAGATGATTGGCAAAGGGGCGTTCCCTACGGCCTTGCCGGAGACCCCGCGTCAGCATTTTCCGGCACGAAGATTTGGGGTAATGACTTAGGCCCCAGTGGTTGGAACGGAGAGTACGCATCGAACGTGCATAATCGTCTGAAATCACCGGACATTGACTGCACCGGACACACTGGCGTGCACCTACGTTTCCGCCGATGGCTCACCGTCGAGGAAGGTCAATATGACCAAGCCACCATCCGCGTCAACGGCAACCTCGTCTGGCAAAATCCAACCAGCGGTCACACCGTGGACACATCCTGGGTTCCCGTGAATCTTGACATCAGCACCGACGCTGACAACAACGCTGCTGTAAAAGTTCGTTTTGATTTAGAGTCCGATGGTGGCGTAGAATTTGGCGGTTGGAATTTGGATGACTTTGAACTCGTCACCCTAGGCACTTCGGATGGCAGTGACTGGCTACAGTTAAACGGCCCCACGCAACCGTCAGCAGGCTCTCAGGCAACATGGACTTTATCCGGTGCTCCGGCAAGTTCTTTCTGCGTGATTCTATGGAGCTTGACAGACTCTGGCAGTATCATTTCTGGCCATTCCTTTGACGTTGGCGTGGGCTGGAAAGTAGGTGCCAGCGGGCGAACTGATGAAATTGGACAAGCTGTGTTTACAGCACCTTTGCCTCCATCCGCCAGTGGAATGAATTTGTTTTTGGAAGCGGGAGCCTTGGATCATGCCACAGGAATCATTTTGGATTCCGCTCCATTGCCGATTTCGATTCAGTAAATCTCGAAATCAGCCACTATGCATTCGTAGCCGCAGTCCCCTTCCCACCTTCCGCTAACGTTGCCTTCTCAGCAGCTGAAGGATCATGGTCTACGCGCCCAGCATGAATCACGTTAGAGCGCATAGGGAAACCCACCACTTCTTCGGCGCGTTTGCCAAGCAAATGTAGCTTGTCAATATTCACTCCGCTCTTGACTCCAGATTCATCCGCCATCGACAAAAAATCTTCGGTACAAATATTTCCTTTGTACCCCAAGTGGTAAAGCTTGGCACCGGTAGCGGGCTGACCGCCGATGGCGCCTAAAGAGCCATCTACCCACTTCACACCGCACTCCACCGCCGTCCAAGCATTGGTAAGCCCGGTACCGCGCGTGTCATGAAAGTGCGCCAAAAACTCTACGTCGGGATGCGTGGACATCAAATGACCGTAGATTCTCCTTACTTGCGCAGGATTAGCCTGGCCTGTGGTATCGCCCATCATCAGCAAACAAGCTCCGTTGTCATGGTAGAAATTCACCAACTTATCAATCAGCGGCATAGGGATATCCCCCTCAATGGCACAGCCAAAAACAGTGCCAACACAGCCAACTACTTCCACACCCAGCGCTAAAGCACGCTTCATGATTTCCGCGTGCTCCGCCATAGCCTGCTCATGATTGGCTTGGAAGTTTTTGGTGTTATGCGTTTCCGAAGATGAAATCATCAAAATGATTCGATGCGCACCGTAACCCTCTTTGACGCATTCTTCAAAACGTTCCCATCCTTTGATGTTCGGCATCAAGACACGATAAGTTGTATCCGTATCCCGACGTAACCCTTTCAAAACATCCACCGCGTCGGCAAACTGCGGGAGATACTTTGGATGAGAGAAAGACGTGACTTCCATCTCTGGAATACCCGCATCAATCATGCCGTGAATCATTTCGATCTTTCGTTCTGCAGGAACCAAAGTTTCAATGGACTGAAGGCCGTCTCGAGCCCAGCATTCGCAATAGTGGATTTGTTCCGGAGTCATCTGTGCAATTCTACTCTTGCGGACCTTGAGCAAACACGGCATCGACCATGCCCTGCAACTCCCCCTTCTGGTGAAGCTCGCCCACAATGTCTCCACCGCCGATGAATTCCCCACCCAAGAAAATCTGGGGGGTCGTCGGCCAATCCGTGATGGAAATCAAGGTCGGGCGGATTTCAGGATCCCCAAAAATATCAATGGTCTCAAAGGGCACCTCCATGGATTTGAAGATGTCAATCACCCGAGCGGAAAATCCACACTGCGGGAACATTTTATTCCCCTTGGTGAAGAGCAAAATGGGAGTGTCCTGAATGGCGGTCCGAAGGTCGTCGTGAAGAGTCATGATATGATGGTTTTAATTTGAACGGCGTGAATTTCGCCGGTGCCCCCGTCCATGTGGGGCCGAAGGATTTCCAGGACCATTTTATGCTGCTTCAACAAAATCTGCCCTTCAAAACCGGGCCAAGCAATGTCCAAGCCCAAATGATTGCCACCCCCAAGGTCAGTAACCTCACAAGTGGCACCCTCAAGGGCATCGGTGATGAGTTGAGCAACTTCTTCGAATGGCATGGTCATGGAACCTATCTTATGAGATAATCTCCGTCTCCATTCACCTTCTTTTTAGAATCATGGCAAAAATTGAAATCTACACCAAAACTATCTGCCCCTACTGCAACATGGCAAAAAAACTTCTGGAGAGCAAAGGCCAAACTTGGGAGGAGATCAATCTCACAGAGCACCCCGACCGTGTGGACGAAATGATGGCGCGTGCCGACGGCCGGATGACGGTGCCAGAAATCTTCATCGATGACCAGTTCATCGGCGGGTACGACGACCTGGCCGCTCTGGAGCAGAAAGGGGTATTAAACAGCCTTCTGGACTAGGTCAGTTAGGATGGTGGAATACTGACCACCCTTCTTCGCCCCTTCTTTTCTAGGCGACTCCCTGCCACTTAGGCCCTCATTTTCATAACGGGGCCGCACGCGCCTTGTTGCACAATTCCCTACGGCCTCTCCAAAGAGTGCGGAAACGGCTTCCTTCGGTATCAGGATTCATTTGTCGTGGACACCTTGCCTGGCACCTCCGTGGCGTCGGCAGAAAAAGTAGTTGCATCCGTCCGCAGCAATACCCTGAAGTTTGCGCAGCGAGCATGCGGCTTTGAACTTTGAACAGCCGACACATCAGGAACGGTTAATTTCCAGGGACCGTTCCGCCAGCGGCATCGGGTACGACTTGGTATTTGGAAGGGGGCAGTAAAGGCCTCTTCGGAATCCTTGATTCCAACGTCCACACCCTCACCATTCCCTAACCGCTACTTCCCTAACAAGAAGTGACAGATGTCCCCTTCTTGCATGAGGTAGTCCTTGCCTTCGGTGCGCAGTTTCCCTGCTGCTTTCACCGCGGATTCGCCACCATAAGCCAAAAGATCCGTCACCGAAAAGACTTCGGCGCGAATAAAGCTTTTTGTGAAATCGGTATGAATGACTCCGGCAGCAACCGGCGCAGTATCTCCCTTATGAATCGTCCATGCGCGGATTTCAATTTCTCCAGCGGTGAAGTAGGTTTGAAGATCAAGAAGATCATATGCCTTGTGAATGAGGCGCTCTAAGCCGAGTTCTTTCCAGCCCAATTCTTCCATAAACATCGCGCGGTCGTCCGCATCCATACTTCGGAGTTCTAGTTCCAAGTCACTACAAATAGGAAGCCATTCCGACCCATTCCCTTCGGCAATTTCCGCGACTTGCTTGGCGTAGTCGCTGGTGCCTTCGGGGTCATCGTCGGCTACGTTGGCGATGTACAAAACAGGCTTGAGGGTCATCAGGCAAAGTGGCTTGAGAGCTTCCAATTCTCGTTTCGTCCAGTTTCCCGACCTCGCCTGTTTGCCTTCCTCCAATAGGGTGACGACTTTTTCGTAGACTGCCAAGTCAATGGCGAGTTCTTTTTCCCCGAATCTTGCTTTTTTTGCTGAACGTTCTACGGTACGTTGCGCCGTGACGAGATCCGCGAGTGCGAGTTCCATTTCAATGACTTCAATATCTCCCTTCGGGTCCACGGGATCTTCCCGCAGGACTTTGTCCCCACCGAAGCATCGGACGACGTGAAGAATAGCTTGGCATTCTTTAATGTTGCCGAGGAATTGATTGCCCATGCCTTCCCCTTCCGAGGCCCCTTTCACGAGTCCGGCGATGTCCACAATTTGGACGACGGCCGGCATGAGGCGTCCTGCGGGAACGTATTGTTCTATTTGCTTGAGGCGATCATCGGGGACTTCGACGACGGCTGAGTTGGGTTCTATGGTGCAGAATGGATAGTTCCCAACTTCAGCTGTTGCGGAGCTGAGGGCTGAGAAGAGGGTGGACTTGCCGACGTTTGGAAGCCCTACGATGCCGCAGGAGAGACTCATGGAACCATGAATTGTACGGTCGCCCTAAAGCGACAGATCATGATGTTTTGGGCCCGGTGGATGATGCTAAAGGGTCTTCTGCTTGCTGGGTGAGTGAAACTCACTTCGGAGGATGGCGAAGATGATGTCGTCTACCCATTCTCCTTTGAACCAGAGGCTTTTGCGGAAGTGTGCTTCTTGTTGAAAGCCGACCTTTTGAAGCAGCGCAAGGGACGCTTGATTCCTGGGGTCTACGGATGCGGTGACGCGATGCTTTTCGCAGTCTTGGAATAAGTACTGCAACAGTCCTTGCACCGCTTCGGTGGCGTAACCTTGCCTTTGGCACTGAGGGGAAATAGTAAAGCCCAATTCCACCTGCTGAGGGGCATCGGCTAAGAAATGGGTGGCTAGATCACCAAGCAGTTGCCCAGTTTCTTGATGGCGGATTGCAATCTGAAACCACGTCCCTGGGGTGTTGAATTCCGTGGCGTTAATTTGGGCGATGAAGCGCTCCACCTCCTCCAAAGTGGTCATGGGCTCCCAGGATTGGAAGCGACAGACTTCGGGATCCGCCCGGTAAGGGAACATGTCTCCCGCGTCGGCCGGGGTAAGTTCATCAAGGATGAGGCGTTCGGTTAGAATTCGGACCATGGAAATTGTGCTTGTGCACCCAGAGATCCCCAACAATACCGGCTCCATTGGACGGCTGGTGCTTGGGCTTGGGCTCCGCCTTCATATCGTACGGCCGATTGGGTTTTCACTGGAAGAAAAGGGATTGCGGCGGGCGGGCTTGGATTATTGGCCCAGGGTGGACTTGATGGTGCATGACGACTGGGATGCTTGCTGTGATTTTTTAAGCTCTGGGTCATCGCCGACCGTGGAGGATCGAATGCATTTCTTTTCTGCACGCCAAGGGACTTCTTTGTTTGACGTGGCCTTTGAAAAAGATGCTGTTTTAGTTTTTGGTGGGGAATCTAAAGGGTTGCCCTCGGCGATGTTGGACGCGTATGCACGACAATGCGTTCGGGTTCCCATAAGTAAAGAAATCCGGTCGTTGAATTTGGCGAATACCGTTTGCTTAGCTGCTTACACCGCGGTCGTCTCCGCAGGAATGCCACTACCAACTTAAGTATTTCGAGCGTTGGTCTTGGATAAGGAATGTCCCCACCCGGCCACGCCGGATTCTCGCTTGAATTCTGGGATGTCCATAGGTAAGTGATGAAATGGGGAGTATCCACGCCCGTGACATCCCAAATATGAGTAAACATTCGGCCATGATTTTCAATCTAAACCGAGTAGACAATTCGACGATGGGCGTAAAGTCTGGAATACTTGAAAAACGCCATTCTCTCATTTCTTTCGGCAGCGTCAGTGCCGATTACACGCGCTCGAATGACATAAGGAATACTTGCTCAACAACAATGGGAGCTTGGGGGCTTATGGTATTTGGCATCTCAGCCATGGATTAGTTCAAGTGTTGCCTTCCATGATTTTTGTCGGAAGACCATCAAGACTTGTTTGGTTATGTTGTTCCCAATATGCCTTCATGCCATCTTCCCCCTTCTTTTCCGCCCACTTTTTCAATTGGCCTCTACCCTCAACATAATCAAAGAGTGGCACAGCCGTGCCGCAGGATGGCTTCACCAAATCTACCGACAAGTCAAATATTTGCCTTGCCCCAGGCGTAGGAGGGAACAAAGAAAACAGTTCATCCCACGCTGGATGATTCTTGTGGATGACTTTGGCATTTCCATATACGCGCAAAATCATTGGATTCCCCTTGAAGGAAGAAAACATCATCGTCATTCGCGGGTTTGATTGAACGTGGGCCGACGTCTCATTGCCGCTTCCCGTAACATTGAGCCAAATCACCCTCTTTCTATTGATAATGCGCAAAGAGTCCATACCTTTCGGCGAGACATTGACCCTTCCATCCTTCGCTGCAGTGGCAACAAAGAAAATTTCCTGCTCTTCAATAAACGCCTTGAGCAAATCTGGTATCTCTGTGAACTGGGGATTCATGGCATTTTCATTGTAGACCTTGCGTCACTTCCATTGTGCCCCAGCCCGACGGAAGCCGAGTGGGCTAGGGACAGAGAAAAAGAAGAAGGACTAATCCAAATCAAAGGAAATCCCCTGGGCCAACGGCAACTCCGTCCCCCAGTTGATCGTATTCGTCTGACGCCTCATATAAGCCTTCCAAGCATCCGACCCAGACTCACGTCCACCACCTGTCTCCTTTTCACCACCAAAAGCACCGCCAATTTCAGCACCAGAAGTTCCCAAGTTCACATTCGCAATTCCACAATCCGAACCAGCCGCAGAAACGAAACGCTCTGCATGCCGCATGTTGCTTGTGAAAATACAAGAACTCAAACCCTGAGGAACATCATTGTGCTTGGCAATCGCATCATCCAAATCCTCCACTTCAATAATATAAAGCAAAGGACCAAAGGTCTCATCCTGCACCACTTGCCATTCATTTTGCACTTCGGCAATACACGGCGTCATATAAGTCCCGCCTTCGCAACCTTCCGGATGCACTTGCTCACCGCCGCATAAAATCTTTCCGCCGGCAGCTTTCACGTTTTCAATGGACGCCAAAACATCATCCACCGCACCTTGATCAATCAACGGCCCCATCAAGGTGCCGTCGGCCAAGGGATTGCCGATGGGGACTTTTCCGTAGAACTCCACGAGTTTGGAAACGAATTCATCTTTGACGCTTTTTTGAATCAAGATGCGTCGAGTAGAAGTACAGCGCTGGCCGGCCGTACCCACGGCGCCAAACAAGGTAGAACGAAACGCCATCTCTAAATCGGCGTCTTCCAAAATCACCGCCGCGTTATTGCCGCCTAATTCCAAAATGGTCCGGCCGTAACGAGAAGCCAACTTTTCAGCCACATGCTTCCCCATGGCGCAAGAACCTGTGGCGGAAACCAACGGAACGCGTTTGTCATCCAACATCAACGCGCCCACCTCTGAACCACGCCCTACCACCAAACCAATCAACGCGCCCCAACCTTCGGGCTCCAGCACTTTGGCAGCCACCTTCGTCATGGCAATAGCCGTCAATGGCGTTTTGGAGCTTGGCTTCCACAAACAGGAATCTCCACAAACCAAAGCCAACATGGAATTCCACGCCCAAACCGCCGAAGGGAAGTTAAACGCGGAGATGACCCCCACCACACCCAAGGGATGCCACTGCTCGCGCATGGCATGTTGCGGGCGCTCACTGTGCATGGACAATCCATACATCATGCGGGATTGACCCACAGAAAAATCAGCAATGTCAATGGCCTCTTGCACCTCGCCTAATCCTTCCTGCAAAATCTTGCCCATTTCCCAGGACACGATCTTTCCGAGTGCCTCTTTGTGCTTGCGCATTTCTTCACCAATCCGACGCACGTATTCCCCGCGAATGGGTGCGGGCACTTCCCGCCACCGCAAAAATGCTTCCTGCGCAGCCGCGGCCACCTTTTCATAATCCTCCGCATTCGCTTGCTCAATCACGCCAATCTTCGAGCCATCGGCGGGGGAATTCACGGTTAATTTGGAACCGTTGCAGCTCAGCCAAGAACCGTTGTAGGCGCCAGACAAAGTGCCCTCAAGGCCCAATTCGGCCAAAAAGGAAAGGTCAACTGTGGATGTGGAAGTCGTCATAGAAACAGCATTCTACCCCCGCCCCGCGCCCCTATCCTTAGCCCCGTGAAAGTCATCTCCTGGAATGTCAACTCCATCCGCACTCGTCTTGAGCGTGTGCTCGGCGTCCTGGAACGCCACCAACCCGACCTCCTCTGTCTGCAGGAAACCAAGGTAACGGATGAGGATTTTCCGCACACCGCCTTGGCCAACGCCGGCTGGCATGCGCATGTGCATGGGCAAAAAACCTACAACGGGGTGGCCATGATTTCTCGTGAGCCTCTGGAAGAGGTGGTGTGCAACTTTGACGACAACCCCGTGCCGGAAGAAGCCCGCATAATCCGTGCCACTTGCCAAGGCGTGCGCGTTCTCAATGCTTACGTCATCAACGGTAAGGAGGTCGGCTGCGACAAATACGTGCGGAAGTTGGCGTGGCTGGATGCACTCACCCAAACTATGAAGGCAGAGCTCGCCGAGCCCCGCCCCACCGTGATGCTGGGGGATTTCAATATCGTCACGGATGACCGAGACATCTATGACGCTGATGGCTGGCGCGGGAAAATTCTTTGCTCGGATGAGGAACGCGCGCGTCTTCAAAGTTTTCTGTCTCTTGGCATGGTAGACCTTCACCGCGAACAAACCAGCGAGGCGGGCATCTTCACTTGGTGGGATTACCGAGGCGGTGCTTTCCCACGCAACATGGGCATGCGCATTGATCTTGCGCTGGGAAATCCTTCGGCGGCGGGAATTTGCACCGACGTAGGCGTGGATCGCGATGAGCGAAAAAAGGGGGACTGGGAAGCAAAACCAAGCGACCATGCTCCTCTCGTTGTAGTATTGAAGACATCATGATGTTGGCTCTTGCACTTTCACTTGCCGTGTTTCAAGACACGCCCATCCATTCTCCCGTGGAAGAATGGGAACTTTGCCAGAGTGGTGCTGGAAGCCATTTAAATTATGGAAGTTTGGTCAAGGAGCAGGGCGTCACCCCTGAAACCTTGCCAGCTATCAGCAACATGACTTTGAAATTTCCAGGGGAAACGCCGGATGATTTTGATTCCGATGCTGGAAATATTCATTTCATCATCGGAAAGGAATTCACGCATATGATTTCTGATTTTCCGGAGGCCACCGTCTCAGGCACGGTGCTTTTCGGAGGCGAAAACGGTTTTCCCTGTACGACTTCAGCACTATCCACCGATGGTATTCCGGTCCAGCAATCCGTCGTTGGCTTGATGACTTCGGAAAAGTGCAATGCCATTGCCAATCCAGACCTAGGACTCATGATGATTTTCCCCGAGGGCGCGTTAGATTTTTCTGCGTGGAAAGAAGGTGGATTCATCACGACTCACTTCACCATGCCTCACGGCCTGGCCTTGCGCGTGGAGCCCCTCCCTGAGGGCGTCGGTGAGATGAGTGAACTCACCCAAGAATTGCGCGTGCGCGCCATCAGCGCTCCATTGCCTGAAAACGTCGGACCTACCATCCACAACACGCGCGTGGAGGCTGGGGAGTCCACTGCAACCTTTGATCTGCTCCAGCTCACCAACCCCGGCAAGGAACCCTATACCTTCTCGGTAAAGTTCTCCGACCTCGGCTGGGATCGGCCAAAACGGTGGCGTTTGGCGGCAAATTGGGATGTCCCAGAACTTTTAGGCGGGTTCCGTCGGACATTCATTCAAACCGTACCGGGGAAAACGACAACGACTTTTGTCTTGCGGCCAGAAATGCCACGTGGGGTTTTTGCGGCCTCCCCCAGCCCATTCAGCCAAAGGGTGCTTCCTTGGATTTGGCACAGCCAGTCAGCCTCTTTGAGCGGTTCGTCGGCGTTGACTATGAGTTTTGAGGCCAACCGAAAAAATTCAGCCACTTGGGTCATGCTTTCCATGGCAGATCAGGGCAAAACGCCACCCTTTGAGGTGGGTGAGGTTTTGGACGAAAAGGACCGGTCTCTCCCCTTTCACCAAGTCGGCGCAGCCATCTTGATTCAGGGTATGAAGCCTTCTGGCGACCATAGATTGCTCAAAATCCGGACAATTGGCCGGCTTTCTGGCAATAACTAAGACATTTCTCTTAAGAAAAAGGCGTCAAACTCCGAAATAGAAGGGACCCCTCCCTAGATCCCTTTTAACCGGAGAACCTCATGAAACTGAAACAACGCGCCCAAGCGGGCTTTACCATCATCGAAATGCTCATCGTGGTCACTATTTTGGCTATGTTAACTGGCATTTTAGTTCCTGTGCTTGAAGACACCCAAAAAGCTGCTCGAGATGCACGACGCAGCGCCGACCTCAAGGCCGTCCAGACATCCCTAGAAGCCTACAAAAGAGTCAATGGGGTCTACCCCAACACAAGCGGTGCTTGGCAAGGCGATGCACCTTCCTTTGGTGGACTTGGCTACGACGCCACCGGATACATCCCCGGGCTTGTACCGAACTTCATGCAGGCACTTCCGAAAGATCCCGACTCCTCCATCCCTGTGGATGACCGCGGATACTTCTACCGCTCCGATGGCATCGACTACAAATTCGGCGCCCATAAGACTCCAGAAAGTTTTGATGCCGGCAACCCCTTCATTGATCCTTCCCGCCCAACCACCTCTTGGATGGTGTCCACACCCGGCGCCTACAACTGGTAATCCATAAGGACTCTTCGGAGCCCTGACAAAGGGGGAACGCTGACTGCTAACGCGGTCGGCGTTTTTCTTATGCTAGGCCGTGCGTTTTTTGATCCTCGCCCTTCTTTGCGGACTCCTTGGTGAGGATCCCCCGCAAGATACGGTTACCCTCACACGGGGCAAACCGCTCAAAGGGGTGATTTTGCGCCATGATGCGGGCGGGCTTTGGCTCGCCAAGAAAACGCGCATCAAACACTATCCGTTGGAGGAGGTCGTCAAGACCGAAGGCCCCCGTACTGTTCGGCAGGAGTATTTGAAGAAATTAAAGACGGCGTTTTCCGAAGTTCCGGATGCCGACGCCTCTTTCGCGCTGTCGCAATGGTGCCAAAAAAATGGGCTTCTCCGCGAGGTCAACCTCCACCTCTGGCGCGCTCTCTTGATTGACCCCAAGCATGAAGCCGCCCATAAGGCGTTAGATCACAAACGCTGGCGAGGGCTTTGGCGCATTCCCACCCAGGGCAGAGGGAAAATTTCTCTTGGTGATTTACGAGAATACCGACGCACCGACTTCAGCCATGCCTGGAAGTTCACCACTACGCACTTTGACATTCGTTGCGCAGGTGATTTACCCGACCTCGTTCGGTTGTGCGCAGACCTGGAGTTTTTGTATGACGCGTACTACAGCACATTTCAGGAAATCATTGGATTTTGGGAAGCGCGACAGCCTATTTTAATTCATATTTATCCGGATAAGGCTTCCATGCCGAACTTGGCTAACACCGTGGACGCTTACTATCACAAGGCTTCACGCACCGTGCACACCTATTTCCATGACGGCATCGCAAAAGAGTTGATTCATGAAACCACGCATGCTCTTCTTGCGCAAAGTATCCGAGAATTCGCGCGCAATGACCCGGCAATTCCAGGTTGGCTGAATGAAGGCATGGCGGAATACATGGAAGTGTCCTTTGCCGGCAGTCCGGGCAAGCCGGATTACGAAGCGGGTCGAAAAAACCCAAAGCATTTTGAGGTGCACGCCAAGCACAAACAACCGGACAGCATTCAACGCGTCCTTACTTATGACAGTGGTGAATTCATGGCATCCACGGATCAGAGTTTGAAGTATGCTCAGTCTTATAATCTGGTTCAGTACTTGCTGCATGGCGCGGAGGAGGAACGAAAGGAAGGGTTTCTTCGGTTTCTTCAATCCGTTTACGAACGGAAAGGCTCCTCCTCTCACTTCAAGAACGCTCTGGGGCTAAAAAACTGGGACGACTTTGAGGAAGATTGGATGAAATGGCTCCGTACCCAAACAGAATAATGATATTAAAACTAGGAACGACGTCGATGCGGATAATTGTTTTGGCTTTTCTGGCTTCTTGCACTTCTTCGGTTGCCACGGTGGTTTGGCCGGAGGGTGGACCGCCTTTAAATGATTACTTCAGCATGGAAGTGCATGTGGCGGATGAGACGGTGACGGATTTGGCGGTGGATGCGGACATGCCCAGTCATGGTCATGGCATGATTACGCGACCGGTGGTGGAACAGATCCGGCCGAGCGTTTGGCGGGTAGACGGCATGATGTTTCATATGCCTGGTTTCTGGGAGCTCTATCTTGACCTCAAGCGTGGCCAAGAGGTCACTCGGCAAACCCACGATGTCACGCTAGAGCACAGTCGCTGATGTTGCCGCTCTTACTGTTCGCCTTGCAAGCAGAGGTCACGACGCCTCCTGCCCGACCTCCGCATTTCACAAGCGACGACCTCCGCCTGCTCGCTACCTTTTCCCCACCTCCCGACTTACCCGATTCCCCCACCAATGCTGTAGCGAACTCCCCCTTGGCAGCAGAACTGGGCCATGCACTCTTTTTTGACACAGGCCTTTCTGCCAACGGCCGCGTTTCTTGCGCCACATGCCATGACCCGAAAAAAGGCTGGGGTGACGGAAGGACTCTCTCTCAAGGACTCTCCATTCTTGAGAAAAATGCGCCAACGATTTTGGGCGCTGGCCATAACCGATGGCACTTTTGGGATGGTCGCGCAGACTCTCTTTGGTCTCAAGCGCTTCAGCCCATCGAACATCCTGATGAAATGGGTGGCAATCGCTTAGCGGTGGCCCACCATCTCCAAGCCGATGAGGCCCTCCGTTCCCATTATGAGGCCATCTTCGGCCTTCTTCCTGATTTCACCGATCGCACTCATTACCCTGAAAATGCCCTGCCCCCCCCAGTCAATCTCGTATTCGGATTCCTTCCTGACGAAACACAAACGGAATCCTCTGATCCACGCCATATTGCCTGGAAAAAAATGACGTCGGCGGACCAGCTCATTGTCAATACAGTATTTGCGAATGTCGGCAAAGCGCTCGAAGCTTTTGAGCGGAACATTCAAACCGGTGAAGCAAGACTTGACCAGTTTCTGACTGATCTTCAAGAGGGTAATGAAAAATCCTTGGCACTTTCTCTGCCAGAACAACGCGGACTGGCATTGTTCGTGGGTCGTGCTGCGTGCAATCTCTGCCACTTTGGGCCGCGGCTCACAGACAGAGAATTCCACAACATCGGGCTTGGTGTTGAAGAAGGGAAAAACTTTGATGACGGACGACCAGCCGGCATTGAAATACTCCGCCTGGACCCTTTTAACGGACGAGGATTGTTCAGCGACTCAACCCAATGGAAAGACAATATAAAATTGCGCTACTTGTTCTATGACTATCACACTTATGGCGCTTATAAAACGCCTTCCCTGAGAGACGTGGGCCGAACCGCTCCCTATATGCATGACGGTCGGTTTGCGACCTTGGAAGAAGTCCTGGACCATTATTCTGAACTCCCTGGGGGGCCACCCATCGGCCACCGCGAAGAAACAATGATCCCTTTAAGGTTCAATGCCCAAGAGAAGGCGGACCTTGCGGCGTTTTTGCGCTCGTTGAATGGGACTCCTGTTCCAAAACGTTGGCGCACCCCACCTGCCGAAAAACTGCGGACGAAACGCTAAACGATGGCCAACATGCGCGCCAAAGACTTTTGCGCGCCTTCCATGAGGTCCTCGGGAACTGTAATCTGTGGCCCGCGCGTTTGCAAAGCTTGCCAAAGTTTTTCTGGTGTGTTCTTTTGCATATAAGGACAGAGATTACAGGCGCAAGATGCGCCAGGTGCTGGAATGTACGTATTCTGCGGCGCCTCTTTTTCAAAACGGTAAATCATGTTGCCCTCTGTGCCCACGATGAACGTCTTCCCATGAGCCTCTTTCACCATCTTCAGCATTCCCGCCGTACCAAGGATGTGATCACTGGCATCGCGAACCCGCTTAGGGCATTCTGGATGACTGATGGTCACGGAACCGGGATTTTTCACTTGGATTTTTTCTAATTCTTCCACGCTAAATAGCTCGTGCACTTCACACGCTCCATTCCATAACGTCATGTCCCGCCCGGTCGTTTCATTCAGCCATCCACCTAAGTGCATATCCGGCACAAAAAGGATGGGCCGGTTTTCGGGGAAACTTCTGATCACCTTCTCCGCATTTCCGCTGGTGCAAATAATGTCGGAAGCCGCTTTCACGGCCGCAGTGCAATTCACATAAGAAATAGTCACCGGCCGCTGGCCATTTTTCTTTTCCAAGTGATCTTGATATTTCTTCAGGTCCTCAACTTTACAGGAATCTGCCAAAGAACACCCCGCTTCCATATCTGGCACAAAAACATCCGCATCTGGACACAAGACCTTGGCCGTTTCCGCCATAAAGTGAACGCCGCAAAAACAAATGGCGTCGGGCTGCTCTTCTGCCGCTTTGCGCGCCAACTCAAGGCTATCTCCCACAAAATGTGCTGCCTCTTGCAAAAAACCATCTTGATAGCTATGGGCAAGAATCAAAATGCCCTGTTCGGTGGCCCACTGTTTGATGGCCGCCGGTTCCGGCACGTCCACGAACTGCGTTTGAGGGGATTCAGGAGTCATGGTCCATCGACATTCTACGGTAGCCGCCCCAACCTAAGAAGCGGGCGGCGGTGCAAGATAAACATCAAATCGCGTGCTCTTCCCCATTTTCACATAAGACACCCCTGACGCCAAAGCCTCACCTTGCCTAGGTCGCTTCACAACGACCTTCGGAGTCAAAGCCTTTGCAAGGGGCAACAGGTCTATTGCATCCGAATCTTCTCCGACCAAGGCACGAAAGATACGCATCTCCTTTTTCACGAGTGCACTTTTTGTTCGCGTGGGATGCATCGGGTCCAAATAAACAACATCTGGGGAACGGCCGCTCCAATCCGTCATCACCGTTTGCGCATCCGCACAAATCCAATGAAGTCGGTCTCCAATTTTCTCCCGAACCTCCTCGTCCGCGCAGGCTCGACACCAGCCGTCCAACAACAAAGCATGCACGGCTGGATTCCGCTCCACGGCGACTACAGTACATCCTAGCCAAGCTAGTAAAAATGCGTCGCGCCCTAATCCAGCCGTTGCATCCAAAACCAAAGGCCCGGAGTCTCCAACCTTTGCTAAACCGACGGCCTTCGCCACCGCATTTCCCCGGACACCCCCTTGACGAAGTCGGTAGGCAAAGCCCTCAGACAAAAAATCAACCGTCATCAAACCTAAATCTTTGTGGTTTAAGAACAGTTGGTCTGCTTCTTGTTGCCAAGAAAAATCTGAGGGCAAAGAGGGCAGGATCACGACGCGAAAGTAAAAGCTGAGCGCGCAAGTTCCTGGGCGCGCTCCAAGCCTTTCTGGTCATGCACTAGGGTTACTAATGGTTGTCCAACACAAACCGCATCGCCGACTTTGGCGTGCACGCGCAAGCCCACGCCGAAATGAACCCGCTCTCCGGCGCGTGAGCGACCCGCGCCTAAATCAAAGGCAGCCTGCCCCAACAAGCCGGCATCACAAGAAGAAAGTGTGCCGTCGGCGGTGGATTCCAAGACCCACTCGGAACAACCGCCACCCTTGCGTGGTGCGCACAGCTGTCCTCCCTGCGCCTCCACCATGGCTACCCATTTTTCGAAGGCACGCCCCGAATCCAATGCAGCTTCCGCGCGCGCACCCTCACCCGAAAGAGCCACCACAAGGTCTCGGAAATCTTGAGGCCCCTCGCCCTGCAAACACGCAACCGCTTCTTCTACTTCCAATGCATTTCCAACGGCCTCGCCAAGCGGCTGAATCATAGGAGTCAACTGTGCAGTGGTCTCCACGCCGGCACCCGCACCGACAGCCACCAAGGAATCCGCCAAATTCTGTGCATCTTTTTTTGTTTTCATGAACGCACCGGTTCCATACTTCACATCCAACACCAAACGATCCAAACCTTCCACTAACTTCTTGGACAAGATAGAAGCCGTAATCAATGGAATCGAAGGCACGGTTCCAGTTTCGTTTCGCAGAGCGTACAGAATACGATCCGCAGGAGCAATGTCCTCCGTTTGCCCCACGATGAAACAACCCACATCCGCCAAGATCCTCTGTAAGTCTTCTGAAGCCACCGACGTACGATAACCCGGAATACTTTCTAACTTGTCCAAGGTGCCACCGGTGATGCCCAACCCTCGTCCTGAAAGCATCGGAACCCGAAAACCCAAGGAAGCCCAAAGAGGTGCCAATGCCAAGGAAACTTTGTCGCCCACGCCACCCGTGGAATGCTTGTCCACAAAAGGGCCAGAGATTCCTGGCCACGAAAGAGACGTTCCACTTTGAGTCATGGCTTCGGTCAACGCCAAAGTCTCTTTTGCCGTCATGCCACGCGTGAGCACAAAGGCCAACCATGCCGCAGATTGTGCCGACGTGATTTCTTCCCGGACCACCGCGTTCACAAACGCCTGAATATTTTCCGGCGTTTGCTCCACGCCATCTCGACGCTCTTGCAGCCAACGCTGAATGGGAATGCTCAAGGAAGCGGCTCCAAGGTAACGGAAATCATAGATTCCCCTGGGGTCACTTCTAACTCTTTGCGACCCAAAGGAGACTCTAAGGTTAATAGAAAAGGCACAGAAGCCAAGTCAACCAAGGACAAGTTCCCATCAGTATCGGTCATGGTTTCGGATAAACCGAACTCCTCTTCCGGCGTCGGCAAGACAAAAAATGCCGCCGCATCTTTTTTGGAGAACTTTCGACGCACCGTAGCACGCACACCCAATGCAGGCGATCCGTCTGGAGCAAAAACTTGAGCGTGCAACTCCTTACCTTCTTCAAGGACAATGTCCAACGACACGCCGGGCTTCAATAACCAAGCTCCTGTGGCGGCATAACCTTCTTTATAAAAGAGAAGGACGGCATCAGGGTCCTCGGGGACGCCCACGAAAGCGAAGTCTCCATTCCTGCGCGTCTTTCCTTTCTTGCGGATCTTCCCGACCATGCGCACCTTCACTTGCTTGACTGGAGCACCTTGTTCGTCCGTAATCACCCCGCGCAGGGTTTGCCCCGGCTCCATATCGACGCGCACGACAGGTTGATCCGCCTCGATGTGACCATACCAAGACAAGTGGCTCTCTTGGCGTAGGTTTAAATTCCATTTTTCGCCATCAGGAACTTTTTTCAGTAAAAAACTCCCATCCTCTTCTACTTCTTGAATCAATTGAGCCGCGGGGTAATAAAATACACGGTCATTCACCGTATCCCGAATATCCGCTCTTCGCCCTGGAGAGCCAGCAATCACCACTGCATCCATCAAAGGTTGCTCGTCGGCTCCGTAGACCTCTCCAAAAACTTCGTGTGCCGAAGTCATCAACAGTTCAATGCCTTCATGCGTTTGGCCGAATTCAACCAACCCTCCCGCGCGTTGCACACAAACCATCTCTGGGGTTTGCGCCGTCACCGTAAAAAAACCACCCGGCAGCCCACCGACCCGAAACAAACCGCTGCCGTCGGAATTGCCACGAGACATGGGGGACAGTTCCTTGAGGTCTTCCGTCGCCCAACGCTCATCAGCCCAAATCAAAATCTCAGCGCCAGCCACGGGGTTGCCGTCAATATCTTGCACTTTTCCCGCCAAAATACCCGCAGGTTTCACATGAATGATACGCCTTTCATTTTCCCCTAAAGGAATAATTTCATTAATGGCAAGACTCACGGGCGCCGTAAATGGTGTGCCATCGACATCTAAATGCGTCCCAAAAGTTCGTGCCGGTACTGGAATCCTTGCCAAACCATCGGCATGAGTCATGGTATTAAAACGACCCGTTTCTTCATCACCCCGCCGCCAATAGAGATGGACGCCGACGCCTTCTAAGGGTTGGCCATCGGCCTCTCGGAGCACCTGCACCCAGAGCCGCCCCTGTGTTCTAGAGTCAAACGTCTCGGAAAAACTTTGCGGGTTCGTCAAGAGCCCTTGGCCTGGCAAGGCCACCGCTGGTTGAGGACTTTCCACCGCAAGTGGCGTGACTTCCGTCGGCGATTCCGAAGAACCGCACGCCGTGAACAGAGCAAGAATGACAAAACTGAGGGCCCGAAGTTGCATAGGGAAAGGATACCTCAACCAAGAACACAGGATAAGATGGAGCCTTCATTCTTCTGATTTCGCATGCATCCCCTCGCCATACTCACCGCCACGCTCTGCCTTCCCCTCCCCACCTTTGCCCAAGATTGGGATTGGCTAGCTCGCCCTGAAGCGGGGAGCATCGGAAACATAGCAAAGGCCGGCCATGGCTGGGCCATTGAAGGCGTGGGCGACATCAACGCCGACGGGTTCGCGGACTACGCCACCAGTGCCCGCGGTGCAAGCTCTGTCGGAGGTCCCGGAAGTGGGGTCATCTCCGTGATTTCGGGCGCCGACGGCACTCTTCTCAGCGAATTCGCAGGCCAGGATCGTTATGAAGGCGCTGGATATTCCCTAGCCTACTTGGGGGTGCAGTCCATCGGCGTGGGCACCGCACCACTTCTTGCCATTGGTTCCCCATTTACCTCAAACATCTCCAATGGCCTTTGGTCCGGCCGCACTTATTTGATCAACGCCGCCGACGGCACGCTCTTGGATTCTATCGAGGGGTTTGGCGGAGTTACGCTCCACGGTGCTAATGTTTGTGCCGTAGATTTTGATGGAGACGGAGATCAAGAATTGGCCGTTTCTTCCGTCGGAATCCTTTCTCTCACCGGCGAAATCGAAGTCTATGACTGGGACGGAACCGCGCTCACCTTGTTGAATTCTTTTTTGGGGAGCACCCCTTTTGAAGTTTTTGGTTATTCCATGAGTTCTATCGGCAACCATGATGGCTCAGGAGACGGATCCGAGGAACTCATCATTGGTGCGCCTTATGCCTCGGTGAATGGCTTTTCCAGAGCCGGCCGTCTTGCCGGTTCCAACGGCTTTGTCCTGTCTACCGACGCCGCATCGGGCATGTTGGGCTGGAGCATCAGCACGGTAGATTTCAATGGAGATGGAGCGGTGGACTTAGTCGCAGGCGCCCCCAAGGCCAATGAAGTGCACTACTGGAACGGGGCCACCCTCTCCGGTGGGCGAGACCCCAACTTCACCCTCACCGGCGCTTATGCAAATTCGCGCTTTGGGCATTCCGTGGCTTGGATTGGGGACACCAACTTTGATGGCGCCCATGAACTTGCCATCGGCGCACCTTATGCCGGAATCAATGAAGGCGGGCAAGTGGTCCTTGTCGATTTGGCCGCCAGCGGTGGCGCCACCATTCTCACCACTATTTCGGAAGCGCTTTACGGCAATGCCGGAACCCGGACAGGACTCAGCGTGGCGGGAATCGGCGACACCAACGGCACCGGTAATCCTGACCTGGCATTTGGAGCGCCTAAATTTGGGACCACACGTTATGGCGCCGTCAGCGTTTGGGCTTCCCCTGATGAGAATGTCGGCGCCATCCTCTTGACCCCAAGCAGTATGGCTGGCTCCTATGAGCCAAATACCGATGTTCGCCTTGACGTGGGTAATCTAAAATCAAGTGGTCAAACCGCGGTGTATGTAGGCACGGGGCAAGCGGCAACCGGCGACCTTGTCACCTTTGATGGAGAAGACTTTCAACTGAACCTCACCGGTTCACTCTTGGCCGGTTCGGACCTAAACACCTCCGGGGCCACCTCTCTTTTTTACACAATTGACCCTCTTGCCCCCAATGGTTTGGAACTCTTTTTTCAAACGGTAGAAAAGAGCGGGGACTATCTCCGAATCGGTACTGTGGAGTCCATCACGATTGTCGTAACTCAGCCATTCACTTTAACTTTGGATGTGGCCACCATTGAGGTTACCGTTCCATTCACGTTGACCGCATCCGGCGGGTTCGCCAGTAAAAGAGCCTTCTTCTATTATTCCATCGATGGCTTCGGGTCAGACAGTGCACTCACCAATATGGCCAGCAATAACTTCACCATCAATGACACGGGGCTCCAAAACCCACAAGACTTCAGCGTGTTCGGAAGATTGAATGGCAATACGGCCGACGGAAACGGGGAGGCCACCTACACCATGACATTGCCTGCGGGCGCCGGCATTGAAGGACTGAATTTTTGGTTCTCCGCAATTTCCGTCGATGCAATGGGAAGCGGTACGGAACGGATGGACGCTTTAAACGCTGGAATCATTGGCGTTCAGCCCTAGCTCTTGCCTAAGCAAAAGTATTCATTAAAACGCTTTCTAGCGTTCTTGAGAGAAAGTACCTGAACCGTCTGCTGCATCAGGACTGCCGGTAGCAATATCAAATGGAATCACTGTCAGCAAAAAGCCAAAGACGAGTACCACGACGCCAATGGCGATTAGGGCTACAATCGGGCGCTCATTTTGAGTGCGCATGAGAATGGTCTGGAGGGGATGAGGGGAGAAGCCAGGAAATAGCTTCGTTATCAAATATACACCAACATCCTAATTCGACAAGGAAATTACTCAGTTTAAGTCCCTAATAAGGACAAAAACTCCGAACGCGTCCGAGAATCTGATCGGAAAAGGCCCAACATGCATGATGCCGTCGCCGAAGAGTTTTGCTTCTGGACTCCGCGCATCATCATGCATAAATGAGAGGCTTCAGAGACCACCGCAACTCCTTTCGGGTTTAAGGCCGTTTGAACCGCTTCGGCAACCTGCCTGGTCATGCGCTCTTGGACCTGGAAGCGCTTGGAAAACATATCAACAATACGTGGGAGCTTGCTCAAGCCGATGATTTTCCCGTCTGGGATGTACGCCACGTGCACCTTTCCGTAAAACGGCAGAAGATGGTGTTCACAGAGAGAATAAAATTCAATGTCCTTGACCAGCACCATTTCGTCGACTTTCTCATGAAAAATGGCATCATTCAGGACCTCAGGCAAGGAGAGGTGATACCCCGAAGTCAAATCCGCCAAACTCTTTTGAACTCTGGTCGGCGTTTTTAAAAGGCCTTCCCGCGAAGGGTCCTCCCCCAACTCAGACAAAAGAGTCTGAATTAACGGTGCAATCTTTCTGGATGCTGGGTGTGTCATGAAGAAGGACCATCATAAACGACCGCGTAATCTTGACTTTCCTGAAGACGAAGCGAACAAAGGGTGATTCCAGCGGGAAGGACTGCGGCGAGTCGCGGCCAAAAAGCGGCACAAAGATTTTCTGACGTCGGGTTGACGCCTTGCAGAAAATCCACTTCAATGCAAAGGTTCTTGTGATCCAAGGGTTGAATAATCTGCTCTTGCACCATCGTTGCCAACGCCACATAGTCCATCAGCATGCCCGTGGTGTCTTGAACCGTACCGCCGACCTCCACGATGAGCTGGAAAGTGTGGCCGTGATAATGCGGACTGAAGCATGGGCCGTACGTGGCTTGATTCTCTGCCTCGGACAAATGAGGGCTGGAGAGGCGATATGCCGCAGAAAATTCTGTCTTGTATTGGATGCGTGTGGACAAAAGAAGGTCTCCTTTTCCCCTATTGTACCCGCGAAAAAAAAGAATGGAAAAATTAGCGAAATGCCGTTTTTGGGGGGATTCTTGCTGTGGGGTAATTCCCTACACCCTTTCGGGTGAGAAAAGTGGTTGTGATTCTGGGGTGAGCTGATTTGTCAGTTCACCCTTTTTCTTTTGCCTTTCTAAAACTACGCCACCTTTAGAATAGGAGTATGCCGAAGCCAGCCCGCCTATTCGCCTACGGCCTCCTCACGGGGGCTGGGGTTACAGGTTTGGGATTCCTGATTGCACAATCCTTTTTAGGCCCCTTGCTCGACCGATCCTTCCTCACACAAGAAGAACAAGTTCTGAGCTCTGTCCACCGCTATCTCACGGAAGATTATGTGGAATTGCGAGACCCTCAAGCATTACTGCAAGCGGGAGTCGTTGGGATGGTGGAAATACTTCAAGACCCCTACACACAATGGATCGGGCCCGATGGCCTTCAGCAGTTTGAAGAAACCACTTCCGGAGAGCGCGTCGGAATTGGTGTCCAGATGAATGAAGATGGGCGGGTCTATTTCCCCTACCCAGATAGCCCAGCGGCCAAAGCCGGCATTCTTCCAGGTGACTTGCTCTTGAAAGTTGATGGCCAGGCCGATGGGTACTTGGGAGTTTTTGGAAGATCTTGGCCTGCCCTCAAAGGGAAGCTCGGGGCCTCCGTCTCCTTAGACTTCCAAAGGCCCGATAAAACGAAATATAACGTCAACATCAAGCGACAGCCTATTTCCTCTTCTACGGTTGGCAAAGTTACCCTCCTCGACACGGAAAAAGGGATTGGACTCCTTCACATTCGGGCATTCGCAAAATCCACGCCCAGAGAACTTGATACGGCTTTGGCCGCTCTCAAGGCCAAGGGTCTCAAAGCCCTTGTGTTGGATTTGCGTTTCAACACAGGTGGACTACTCGACACGGCCGTTGCTGTCACAGGACGTTTTATTCGGGGAGGAGTGGTTTGCACGCTCAAAGGAAGAAATGTCGACCGCCGAATCCGGAAAGCCGACCCCTCTGTTTTTTTTGGAGAAGAGCTCCCCTTAGTCGTGCTCATCAATCGATATAGTGCCTCAGGAAGCGAAGTTTTGGCCAGTTGTCTTCGAGACCGAGGGGCTGCCATTTTGGTCGGCGAACGCTCTTTCGGCAAAGGGGTCTTTCAAAAAGTTCAGCAGTACCCAGACAAGAAAGGGATTTTGAAATTCACCGCTGGCTATTTCCTTTCCCCTCAGGGAAAAATCCTAGAAGGTCATATTCAAAGTGACTTCCCTGGAGGGCTTGAACCGGATGTACATACGGCAAGCCCATTGGATCTTATTGCATTGCGTTCTTGGCTTCGGACGGATCTTCCGCCCCTGCAGTACCGCGCTGCAATCCAAAAATATTTTCCGAACCGGTCCCTTCCAGAACCTCCTCACGATCCCGCTCTCCTTCATTCCATTCAACTCTTGCAAAAAAGTTTGCTAGAAATCACATGACATCGGCGGGCACTGGACTGATTTTGGGGATTGAATCCTCTTGTGACGAAACAGCGGTGGCTTTAGTACAACAAGGAAGGACCGTCTTAGCGGATGTCGTCTTGAGCCAAGCGAATGAGCATGCTGCATGGGGTGGTGTAGTTCCAGAAATTGCCGGACGAGGTCACCTCAGAGACATCTTGCCCGCCATTAAATCTTGTCTTCAGAAATCGGAGGTGGACCCCGCTGACCTCGACGCCATTGCGGTCACAGCCCGACCTGGCTTAATGGGTTCTCTCTTGGTAGGCGTCACAGCAGCAAAAGCCTTGGCCTGGAGCTGGAATAAACCGCTGGTTGATGTGCACCATATTCAAGCCCATGCTTATGCCGCATTGATGGCACTTCCAGATTGGAACTTCCCTTACATCACTCTCATTGCATCTGGAGGACATACGTCGCTCTACCAAACAGATTCCCCCCTCTCTCATACTCTTTTGGGCTGCACACGAGACGATGCCGCAGGAGAAGCCCTAGACAAAGCCGCTGCCATGCTTGATTTGGGCTACCCAGGAGGCCCATCTATTGAAAAAGCAGCCGCCGACGGGAACCCAAAGACCTTTCATTTCAAGCGCCCCCTCCTTGCCCCCGATTCCCTCGAATTCTCCTTTTCTGGATTGAAAACGGCTTTGCTCTACAAACTCAAAGGCCCAGGAGGAAAGCGAAAAGACCCCACCCAGTTAGAACCCGGTTACCTGGCCGACCTATCCGCTAGCTTTGAACAAGCTGTCATGGAAACCCTTGCAAAAAAATGCCTCCGCGCCTGCCAACAAACGGGGATTCAACAAATCTTAGTCGGTGGCGGTGTAGCCCGAAATCAACGACTCCGACGCATTCTTCCACAGCTTGCAACTCCAGAAGGTATTACCACAACATTTGCTGCTCCAGAAGCTTGCACGGATAACGCCACAATGATTGCCGGCTTAGGCTATGCCTTATTCCAATCCGGGCACCAAGCCGATTTGCATTTGGACGTATCGGCAGGCGGGTAAAGAATCATGTGGCTTCTTCTTCCCCTTCTTGTGCAAGCGCCGATGACTTCGGCTATCTTAAATGACGGCACGCGGGTGCAATGCATGCAAGCACAAGTCGGTGATGTGCGCCTTGAAACGCCGTGGGGACGTCGAGTGGATTTAAGTACTCCTGTTCTTGCCGTGGAAGACTTGAATAATGAAACGCTTGTCCTAACTATTTTAAAGGAAAACGACTATGCCCTTTGGGTTAAGCACGCTTCAGAACGGGGCATGATTTCTGTTCTTCTTGAAGCGGTGGAACAAGAGGTCGACACAGAAAAAAAGATTCAGGCCCAATACAAAGCCCTCAATCTTTTGGAAACGTGGGGGCGGCGGTTAGACCCACTTCCGGAGCGCACGCCTGCAAAAAAACGATTGGATGCTCTTTGGAAAAAGCTGTCTTCAGCATCCATCGGTGAGGCCGCGCTTCTTTCTGGCCGTTTGCAGTTTCTCATTGACGGCCCTAGTGCCACGCCGATGCAGCGGATTGGCTTGGCCGATCTCCGCCGGGGCTTACGTCATCGCCGAGCAGGACCTCGATGGTCTTCGGTAAGTTTGGGAAGTTGGCAACAAGAAGAAGATTTATGGTGGCTGACCGGAGAAACGAGCCTCAAAGATGACAGCTTCCTTGTGGCCCAACGCGCTGCCGAAGCCCTCTTTGCGCTCGGCACCTCGGAAGCCGAAGATCGCTGGGGCCGTGCCCTGTGGCGAGAGTCATCGATGGCGGCTCGTCTGATGGCGGCCAAGCACCTTGGCCGTTTTGGAAGAAACAAAGCGGTTGATTTCTTGATTTACCCCCTTGCCGCCTCTATCCAAAAATCGGGAGGGCATTCGGTGTTTTTTGGCAATCGAGTTTCCGTAGTTCAAGGGTTTGACGTTGAGGTGGCGCAAGGCGCTTCCATTGCTCGCCCCCGTGTGAGTGTGCTTCAGGACGGGTCATCCCTCCAAGTCCGTGTCGTTTCCGTGCAACTTACCCGCCAATTAATGGCCAGCTTAAAGCAACTCACCGGTGCCGACCCAGGGCCAGCTCCGCAAGACTGGCTTCGATGGTATGAGAGCCGCTAAACTAGAGGCAATGGCCGCACCCTCCCCCGCCATCTTGGTTCTTGAAGACGGAACTGTTTTCCATGGTCAATCCGTCGGCGCCCCTGGAGAGCGTGCTTTTGAATTGGTCTTCAACACGGCGCTCACGGGTTACCAAGAGATTCTGACGGACCCGTCTTACCGAGGCCAAGGCGTCTTGATGACCTACCCGCAAATCGGAAACTACGGCGTTTGTTTGGAAGATGAAGAGTCTTCACGCTGCTGGGCCGATGCCCTGCTCATGCGCCAAATGTCCCCTATTGCATCGAATTGGCGTGCAGACATGACCCTGGGGGAATACCTTCTTCAGAAAAATGTTTTGGCCATGGAGGGTTTGGACACGCGTGCGCTGACGTTAAAATTGAGGGAGCAAGGCGCATTGCGCGCAGTCTTGTCCACAACTTGTTTTGATGAGAAGCTTTTACAGGAAAAAGCGCAAAGCCACCCTTCTCTGGAAGGAAAAGATCTTACCGGTGACGTTACGTGTCAAGAGCCTTACTTATGGACCGAAGCGCTTGCGGATGAGCCTGTGTCCACAGAAAAAACGCTGTCTGTCGTTTGTATGGACTTTGGAATCAAGCGGAATATTTTGCGGTGCCTTGTTTCTGCCGGTTTCAAATTAACGGTGGTCCCTGGAAATACGTCGGCCGACGACATCCTCTCGATGAATCCTGACGGTGTCTTTCTTTCCAACGGCCCAGGGGACCCGTCGGCCGTAACGGGGGCTCATGAAAACGTACGAAAATTAGCAGATGCTTCAGTTCCTATTTTTGGAATTTGCCTGGGTCATCAAATCATTGCGCATGTATTTGGCGCAAAGACGTTCAAAATGCGCTTCGGACACCACGGCGCCAATCACCCCGTGATTGAAGATTCTACGGGGAAGATTGACATTGCTAGTCACAACCATGGCTTTGCTGTGAACCCTGGTTCACTCTCTGGAACGGGTTTAGAGATGACCCACCTCAATGGCAACGATGGCACCATCGCCGGAATGAAGCACGAAGAAAAGCCCATCTTCTCTGTGCAATATCACCCGGAAGCAGCCCCCGGCCCGCATGACTCTTTTCACTTGTTTGCACGGTTTCGCGCCATGATGGAAGAAGCGGAGGCGAAGAAGAAAGTTTTTCACGGAACCTGATTTCAGTATCTGGGTTAAAGAGTCCGTCTAGAATACAGCCATGTTCCAAACCCTTTTCCTCCTCCTGCCCGCCTTTGCCCTGCAAGACCCGGCACCCGAAGTACCGGCGCCGGTCACGAAAGAGCCCGTCGAAGTACCGGTTGAAGATGTGTCTACACCCGAAGAAGCTCTCGAGTTGTTATCCGAAGCTTATAAAAGCCGTCAAGCGGACCTCATTATTTTTGCTATTGAAGATGTCGGACAAGTCAAGGACAAGAAAGTTGTGAAATCAGTTTCCTCTGGTCTCAAGCATAAAGAAGAAGATGTGCGTATGGCGGCCCTTGAAGCCTTGCGCTGGAATGAAGATCCGGAAGCCTTAAAAGTCCTCCTGAAAGAGAAAAAGAACAAGAAGATTTTTGACGCCGATATTACGGAAGAAGCTTACTACTTAGCACTCGGTCAAAAATCGAGCGAGAAGTGCTTGAAGGTGCTTACCGACAACTTGCATACCACGACGAAGAACGATAAAGGAGTCCAGGCTAAAATATTAGCGCTTGGAAGAATTCGCGAAATAGATTCCGTAAAAGCACTCATGGGTTTCATGACTTCCGGCGGTGGTCGCCGTGGGAATAATCGGGGCGGAAAAATGACAGTGATTGTTTCTACGTCGCTGGAAGTCCTCACCGGTGAAAATTTTGGTGGCAACGCCACAGAATGGATTGGCTGGTGGAATGACAACAAAAAGACCCTCAAGATTTCTAAGGATGAGTGGCAGCCAAAAAATAAGCGAGTGGCCACGGCATGGAAACTCATGTGGACCCATCCCGACGAGCGTGAGCTCCTCAAAAAAGCGCTGAGAAAAGGGGCCGACGCCGTTCTTAATGCGGATGATGATGACATCGAACGCCTTCGCAAAAAGGCTGAAGAACGTAAAGGAAAGGATTTGGAGAAGGACGAAGAGTTTTAAATGTAGCCTAATTCCTTTAAGCGCTGAAAAATTTCGCCATCATCGTTGGAGTTGATAATCTCCGTAAGTTGGCTGGCTTCTTTGGGGAGATGCCGCTTTCCATAATCCTTGATGCTTCGGATAGGATGCTCTCCCTGAAAATCCTCGGTAAACAGGGCTTCAGGGACAGAACCAACCATCGCTTCTGAGGTTGGTAAGCCAGAAAGATGAAGGACTAAGGGCGCCACGTCATAGATACTGCAATCTTCAATTTGTGCGCCAGCTTTAATGCCTGGCCCATTCACAACGAGGATTCCATTCGTTCGGTGATTTCCAGAATAATCTGTATGGTCGGCCTGCCCTCCGATCAAGGAAGTCACTGCCTGCACCAGGCCGAAGTCTTCTTGCTCTGTCCAGGCGCCAGCACCGTGGTCAGAGCACATGACAATCGTCGTATTTTCATCGACATGCTCCAGGATTTCTCCAAGCCATGCGTCCACCATTTCATAGGTCTTTGGAATGATGTCCCTACAGCGAGCCACGGACTGGGCATCTACGTTAGAAAAAGCCTCTGGCTGGAAGTACTTCCAAAACCAATGCTGCACAGTGTCCGTGGTTTGGTAATAGAACGTGGTCAGCTTCGGGTAAGCCGCACCATTTTTTTTCCTCTCATTCAATAGTTGAATGGCACTTTCAAAATAAAAGATGTCTCGGGAAATCTCTGAGCACTGATTACGTACCAAATGATTTTCCCAAAACTGTGGGTCATTCTCCGAAAACTTCTCCTTGTAATCTGCTACAAATTCATAACCCATATATTGACGTGCGTACTCAGGGTACTCTTTACCATTCATTGCACGCTCTTTGATGGCGCGCATATTTTCATAAATGGCATGTTGCTCCTGGAATTCTTCGGCCTGCTCCTCTGGATTAAAGTGAGCCCGGTAATCAGGGTTAAACACCAATCCTTCTCGTGCAGCGAATTCGGGAAAACGCGTGTAAAACCAACCTATCTCCCGATCTAAGGATTCCGGGTAACACAAAAAACGATCGTTGCGGTGCGTGCGATCACTCACTATTGTGGCACCACCTACTTGAAAAGCAGGCCACGTATCCACCATGCCAAGGACCATTGTTTCCCATCCAAAGTCCTCGTAAAACTCCCAAAAACGTTTTTCCTGTCCGTCGGTACTGTAGGTAGTATCAAACTCAAACAAGCCAAGGCGGTAGAAAATCCTTGGGAGAGGAAGTCGGAACGGGAGATTGATTTCCATGCCGGCAATACGCGTGGACATAAAATCCCAGACTCGATGCTCTTTCGGATGGTGGCCGGTGTAAATAGTTTCCCAAATCACAGGGGTCCGCATGCCTTTACTGGCACTATTTGCCATGGGCTGATTGACAGCCGGATCAGATTGCAAAACAGCGCGTGCTCCCCCTTTGATGATTTTCTCAAAGTTTGGGAGCCGGCCCGCTGCAATCAAAGGATCCAAAACGTCGAAAGTTGCGCCGTCCACCCCGATGAACACAATGCGATGATCTGGGCGGTCATCGGGAGTAATCGTGGTGACATCCACTGCTTCACGGTTTTCCTTGGCCATGGGCGCCCAAAAAGCCGGAATCAACAGAAAGAGGCCGACCATGGGGAAGCATTTTGATTCTCCCGAAAGGATTCTCTGGGAAAAAGGCCGTGCCAAGCAAACGCGAACCAACAAAGCGGCGCCGACAACCGCCGCGACTACGGCCACCACATGCGAGGGAAAGCCAGGCCAGAAAGGACGTAGCGAAACCACCGTCACCAAAACAAACCAAGCGGAAAATACTAGAAAAAGATTCCAGCGTGTTGCCCCGGCGCGCAAAAACTTCGGGAGAAAACGCCCGAGAAACTTCCCCAAAAGATTCATCCCTAAAAAGAAGATGAACGCCAAACTGGTCATCAGCAAGCTAAAAGTCAGGGCGTCAGCGAAGGTTAAGGTTGCCGACGTCCCCTGAATCAATAAGAGGTGAAGGCCACACACGGCCAAAGCCGCAAAAAGAATGGACTGTTTCGTCAGTGACGTGCGTAATGTCATAGGTTATTCGTAAGAGTAGAAGCCTTCGCCGCTCTTTCGGCCTAATTTCCCAGCCTCCACCAAACGGCGAAGCATCGGGCAACAACGGTATTTAGGGTCTCCAAGACCCTCGTGCAGAACATCCAAAATGCTCACGCAAATATCTAAACCGATGAAGTCGGCCAAAGCGAGTGGCCCCATCGGAAAGTTGCACCCAAACTTTATTACCGTGTCAATCGCTTCTCGGGTACCGACGCCTTCCATAAGCGAAAATGCCGCTTCATTAATCATGGGCATCAAAATTCTATTTGCGATGAATCCCGGATAGTCTTCCGCGATACCCACCACTTTCCCTAAACCTTCGGAGAGGGCAATCGTCGTAGCAAGGGTTTCTTCCGAAGTCCGCTCTCCTTTAATGATTTCCACCAATTTCATTAACGGCACCGGATTCATGAAATGCATGCCAATCACCCGATCTGGCCGTGTTGTTGCACTGGCAATCCGGGTAATAGAAATGGACGAAGTATTCGAAGCCAAAATAGCATCGGCGGGAGCGGCTGCATCTAACTTTTTGAAAATATCCTTTTTGACTTCTTCGTTTTCAAACACGGCCTCAACGATGAGCCCGGCATCCGATGACGCGGACTCCATTTCATGAGAAGTGGAAATAAGGCCTAGGGCTGCATTGACAGCATCTTGTGTCATTTTTTCTTTCCTCACAAAACGCGCCAATGATTTTTCGATCGTGGCTATGCCCGAAGAAAGTGCATCGGCACTGAGATCGACCATGGTGACAGCATGGCCATGCATGGCAAACGTTTGAACGATGCCGTTCCCCATGGTTCCGGCACCAATGACAACAACTTTGATTTTTTCAGACATGATTTTGGACTCGTTTCGAATGAGTAAGGATTAACAAGCTTGAACAGAAAGGGCTACTGCATTTCCACCGCCAAGGCAAAGGGTTGCTGCACCGGTTTGGGCGCCACGGTCTTTCATGGCGTACAGCAAGGTCGTCAGGATACGAGCGCCACTTGCACCAATGGGATGGCCGAGAGCAATGGCGCCACCATTGACGTTGACTTTATCTGAATCCAGCCCTAACGTTTTCAGCAAGGCGCATGCGCCAGAAGCAAAGGCTTCATTGATTTCCAGCAATGCATAGTCTTGGGCAGAAATGCCAGTCACTTTCTCTAAATTCTGCATGGCGGACTTGGGGGCCATCATGACCCATTCCGGCGCCATGCCCCCCGCCGCGTACCCCGTGATTTCAGCCATAGGCGTCAAGCCATACTCCTTGACCGCTTTTTCCGAGGCCACTAATAAAGCGGATGCACCATCAGAGATTTGCGAAGCGTTCCCTGCGGTCACCGAACCATCCTTCTTAAAGGCCGGGCGCAGCTTGCCCAAAGACTCTGCGGTCACATCTGCGCGAAAACCTTCATCCTGACGCAAGACCAGTGGGTCTCCTCTTCGTTGTGGAATGACCACGTCAAAAGTTTCCTCTTGGAATCTACCCAATTCCCAAGCCTCCGACGTTTTCCGGTGCGACGCTGCCGCAAAGGCATCTTGCATCTCTCTGCTAATTTCATACTCATCCGCAACCAACTCGCCGGTCATGCCCATGTGTTGATCTGAATAAACATCCCACAACCCGTCAAAGACCATCGCGTCCAACATTTGCGCATGGCCTAAACGTGCGCCCTTTCGTGCCGTCGGCATGAGGTAAGGCGCTTGTGACATGCTTTCCATTCCACCCGCCAAAACAACATCTTGATCTCCTGCCCTAATACTCTGTGCGGCCAACATCACTGCCTTCAACCCAGATCCGCAAACTTTATTGACCGTAAAGGGTGCAATCGAATCGGGCAAACCCGCAAAGCGCATGGCTTGGCGTGCTGGGTTCTGGCCGACGCCCGCCTGAAGTACATTCCCCATGATGACTTCGTCCACTTTTGTGCCATCCAACTCTGCACGAAGCAAGGCCTCTTTCAAGGCCAAGGCGCCCAATTCTGGCGCACGAAATCCAGAAAGCGCACCCTGGAATTTACCCATGGGTGTGCGACAAGCAGAAATGATGAAAACTTTGGTCATGTGAATGTTCTGGAAGAAGGGATTTTACCGTCTCAATCTACGTAGCCCATTTCCTTCATGCGTTTTTGCATGGCCTCATAATCTTCCATCCCCATGGCACCGAGATCGGGAGGCGTGGGATACGTTCCCCGACGCCGTTTCAACGGGTGGGCCGTTTGGTGTTCAGCAGAAAAAGCCTCCAAAACGACACGGCCGGGCAAGCTGTCCGGTACAGGAAGCCCTAGAGCGTAGGTCACGGTGGGCGCGACATCATAGATATCTACATCCTCCACGCGAACTCCTGCAGGAATCCCGGGCCCAGCCATCAAGAAAAACCCCTCATCTCGGTGAATTCCAGAGCGATTTTCTACAAAAAAGAGCTGGTCCGCCCGTGCCGTGTGCTTTCCTAACTGTATTTTATGAGAATAGTCCAACACTCCCCGCAAATGAATAAATTCCACCATCAAAGTCCCGGGACGGTTTTCAGGAAACGTCGCGCGGAACATTTTCTCTTTCAAGCTCAAATTGTCCGCGTCGTTACAGAGTTCAGCAAAATCCTTCAGGCGAAGGAGCCCCGCTGGTGTGTTTTCCGCTGGAGTCACAACTAAGGCCTTATTAATGACCGACGTCTTAAATTCCCCTTCCATTTCAGCCATCTTGAGCAATGCACTTCCACGAACGCGCAAATGCTGATCCTCTCTCGCTTCCGGCAAAGCCATCATGCCATGGTCAGAAACAAGAACGAACAAGACCTCCTTGCCTAACGCAGTGCGTAAATGACCTAACTCCTCATCACAAGCACGGTAAGCATTTCGAAGCGCCTCTCCGCGCCATTCAATTTGTTTCTCCGTCACAGAAGGGAACAAGCTTCGATCCCCATACTTTGCCTCATGATATTTCCAAAAGAAATGGCCGACCTGGTCTGGGCCATACAAAATAACAGCACCAAACTCTGGAGAACCCCGTCGGGCCAACTCTAAATACAGATTAGCATTCAAACGATCCCGCAATATTTTCATACGCCACTCTTGATCTTCCGCCTCAAATCCACGGAAAAGTTTTCCGAATAGGATTTCACCGGCATCATTCAACATGCGCCACGCATTGTCAGCGGAAGCAATAGCCATACAAGAGAAAGATGCGCCAAGCACTTCACCCGACATCAACCCTCCATCTTCCCCAATTTGCTCTAACAACTTCACACAATTTGCTTGCGGAGGAAGGGCGTCGGAACGGCCCGTCACCCAGCCAGGCGTGCTATAGCGCATTCCATCGCGAGGCCAAGCTGGAGTGTTGATAATCCAAGACACCACGCCGGCATCATGGCCATGCTCACAAACATCATCCCATATCCTTCCCGCACGCAATTCACTGCGCGTATTTCCAAAATTTGCAATGCCGTTGATGTCATCGCCGACACCTGTAGAAATAATCGTCCAAATACGCGCCGATGCAGTTGGCTTTTCAGACATCAAATCTCCGTGAGCCCCTTCGGATTTCATGGAAGCTAAGTGGGGTAACTCTCCTTCGGCGATCATGCCGTCCACAAATTCCCAGTTTGCCGAATCTATACCAAAAACGACCACTGGCTGAAGGGCCTCGGGATCCTTCGGAAGTTTCACCGAAAGGTCGGGCACGAACAGAAGAATCAAAATACTTAGCAAAAAACTACCGCGACTCTGCCAGCAAGGGGATTTCAGGAACTGGAACACGGCAAGAAGAAAAACAAGCAACCCTACCCACTGCATCCAAGAAGCACGGCCCATTCCGGAACCGGCTACCAAAAGCCAAGGCAAGGACGCAAGGCATCCGGCTAACGGCAAGGCCCAGCGCTCACGCGACTCCGAGGCGCCCCGAAGGAAGACCCAACCAAGTGTCCCCGAAAGAAGCGACGGAAGTACTAGAACAAAAAGTATTCCTGGAACCAAAGGCCGCGTCAAACTTGGAGCGGATACGGCAATGACCAACGTGCAAGCCAAGGCCGTGGCAGCCGCCAAGGCACACAGTGGGCGATGAGAGGAGGAGGCCGACATGGGGTAGAATCCTACCCCTGTGGAGACGATATCTCTGGCCAAAGTTTGGCCTGTTTCAAATCTCGTGCGCAAGGGATTTGCTTCCGAATGGCTTCAATCTGGCTCATTTTCACCTCGCCTCGTAACACTCCATCTTTTCCAACTTCTGCATGCACCTGCCCCGAAGGATTCACCAGCCAAGCCGTTCCAGGGAAATCCAGAAGCTGTTCGCCCAAGGGCGCCGACCCCGCGCGATTGCACGCCAAAACCCATTGCTGATTTTCCGCAGCCCGTGCCTTCACCAGCAAGTCGAAAAGTTTTGCGCGCGGGGTCGGCCACTGAGCAGGCACAAGCAGGAAATCGGCCTCTTGATAAAAAGCGTGGCGCGTCACCTCTGGGAAACGCAAGTCATAACAAACTACAGCCATCATCGACCCGAGGGGCGTCTCCACAACCTGAGGGTGAGCCGTCCCCCGCGCGATTTGTCGCCCCTCCCCCGTTGGGCTAAACAAGAGCCGTTTCCGATAAGGCCGATGGCTCCCTGCAATACCCAAAAAGTGTATCTCATTAAAAGGCTTCTCCTCATCTCCCCCCGGCGCCGAGCCTACGACGACCAAGCCCCTTTTCTCTGCCGCCTGATGGACCACGCGCAACGCTTCTTCACTTTGCTGGCGGAGGTTACTAGAAAACGCTGGCAAGAAAGAAGTCGTCCATTTCTCCGGCAAGAGAAGTAATTGCACCACGTCGGGTAAAGACTCCAAGGTCTCCAAGACAACGCGTAAGTTTTCTTGAACCTCCCCAGGTCGGACGTCAAAAGGGAGTGCTGAGACTTGCGTCATTCCGTTTACTGAAGCGTGCGAAATTTCTGGAGTGCGTTGGGGTAATCCCCAGCTTGGCGCACCGCTTCTCCATACTTCTTACGAGCTGTGGCAAGATCGCCAGCCTCTTCGGCAGCAACTGCTTCCGTATAGAACTGCTCTGCTTGCTGAATCCTCAGTTGCAAACGACTTTGACGAAGTTTGACGTCTTCAAAACCAAAACCCTCTGTTGCCAAAATAATTCTCTGATAGAGATCAGAAGCTCGAACGACTTGATGGTCCATTTCAAAAGCCCTTGCCCTTGCGTAGTCCAATCCAGCCTCTTCCTGCACAAGACGATCTTTTAAGCTTGCCACATCTTTTTGATGCCGACTCCCGGTAAGGGCCAATATTTCTTCTAACAAAGCCGTGGCTTCCTCGGAGCGAGCAGCCCGCACGTGAAGATCCGCATCCCGCAATTTTTGCTCTGCCGTCAAGGCTTCCGACAAAGATTGAAGTTGTTGCTGAACTTCCGCATTTCCCGGTGCCAAACGGTCCGCATCTTTCAATGTAATCCAAGCCAACCCAATGCGGCCTCCCTCAAAATAAACCTGAGCCAACCTTCTGCTCTCTTGAGCTAAATCCGCAGACAATTGACGAAGGAGACTTTCAGAGCGGTCTCCTTCTCCCATGAAGAATGCCGCATGTTGCAAGCTGGTCAACGCCTGGATTTCCTTTCCGCTTTCCAGCTGATTGAGCCCGCTATAAAATAATGCCTGCCCCTGGTCTCTCCGGTCTTGAGCCTTCTGCGCAACGCTTAGGAGCCCATCCGATGCGTCGGAAGAAGTCTCATCCCAAACCAAGGCCTCCGAAAAAGACATCTCTGCTGCACCATAAGCGTGATTTTGTAAATACTCCATCCCCACACGAACCAACAAGTGCGCTGCACGAGAATGAGAACGCGTGCGAAGATCCTCAGCCAGAGCTCCATGCCGGTCCGAAACTTCGATGACATCCAAGAGCGCCAATGCTTGATGTGGATGATTCATATGAAGTTCCTTTCGAGCCGCTTCTAGAAGGGACCGTTCCTGTGCAATAGCAATGCGCCCCTTCCTGGCATCGGCCTCTCCCACAATATCTTGGTAAGCAGAAATCGCGGCCGAAAAATCACCGCGAAGAAAGGCCGCATCGCCTTCCGCAAAGGGGTGGACTGGCGGTTGAATTTGCTGGCAAGCGAAAAGGCACAAGGCCGTCGGCAAAAGGATGCTGGAAATGCGCATGCCCTTATTATTACGTCGGCAGGCGGTCCGCCGCAACCCATCCGAGGGAACCAAAAAGTAAGACCGATCCAGAACCAGCCAACCACGGCGCTAGGACGCCCCTCGTGCCCAAATCCACAAAAATAAGATCTCCCACAAAGAACAAAGCGCAGAGAAGAAGGCCTATGGCCACGCCTTCCATGGAAGAACTTCGGTCAAACCGGAGAACGAAAGGGAGCCCCAAGAGCAGTAAAAGCACATGGGCTAAGGGTGAAAACAAGAAATTCCAGGCCAGAGTCGCCGCTTGCCGGTCATGAGGGTCTCTCACCAGCAAGGACAAGAGCTGCCCTCGAGTCAATTCCAACGGCTGGCGGTCTCGATAATGGAAAACTAATAAAGCCGACGGCTCCAAACCTTCGACTTGGAATACCGTGGGTGTGGCTTCAGTCATGCCTGCCACAATGTAGGAAGCTCCCTGTAAATCCCACCGTGTTCCCGACCATATTGCCTTCTCCGCGCGGAGTAGGTGGTCTCGGCCTTCATGATCCACGGAATACACCTCAAGACCATGCATGATGGGAGGATTTCCCGGCACAAAACGGATTGCATGAAGTCGAGTGTCTTGCGCCCCGCGCGCCCACAAATCCCGAGCCTCCCACGGCCGATCTCGAAAGAAGGGGTCGTGCGCTTCCATGCGATGAGGTTGGGCAATGGAAAAGCCCACTTCGCGGACGCCGAAGACCACCAAGCCTAAAAGAATTGCGGCGGTCAACATAGGACGGAAAGAACGCCATGTGGATTGCCCCGCCGTCAAAACTGGAGTCCATTCTTGGGTGCGTCGTAACTGAAGCACCGTGGCAATGCCGGCAAGCACCGTCAAGAACGGAGCAAATTGAACCAGTAAAAATGGAAGACTCCACAAATAATACTGCAACGCAAGCCAAACCGTAGCTCCGGTCTTCTCCGCATTTTCTATGCCACGTCCAATTTCATCCGCCTTCCCCAAAAAGTCCAAAACGGAAAACAAAGAAAGGATCGCAAGTCCTACCACCACCCAATACCGAAGGAAGGTGAAAAACACGTAACGATCAAATCGGCCGAAGCTCATCCTTTCCTCCAAGCATAAAGCCCGCCCACGAATCCAGCCAAGCCCAAAGTTGGGAGCCAAGCGGCAAGGAACGGAGAAAGATTCCCCAATTGAGACAAGGATTCCCCTAAATAATGCAAAGGATAGTACACCACCAAAAGTGCGCCCAAAGCAGCAGAAAATGCCGTCAAGAACCCTCCTTTGCGTAATCGCCAACCCAATAAGGCACCGAGCAGGGCAACCGGCAGAGAAGCGAAGGCCATGGCCCATCGTTGCCACAAAACAAATCGATAACGCCGAGCCAAATCCGGCTTTATTTTTTCTGTACGTAATTTCTCTCTTAGTTCTCCTGAGGTGTATATTTTCACGAGATGACTTGGCAACGTAGATTCCGCAGAAAGCTCTTCCAGATTTACACGGAGATATGTGGTACCGGAATTCCGAGAAGACCAGGCGGAATCGCCGTCGGACTCACTAAAGGTGCGCATCCCTTCGAAACGGAAAACCAATTGCTCCTCAATCAAATCCATGCGGGCTTCATCCGCACGCACCCGAAGCCCACCGCGCGCCGAAGGGTCCAGCCGCCCGTCCAGAGTAAGTAGCACGTCACGAAACGCACCCTGCTCTCCGCGAGATTTCCAGAGCAAGTGCATGCCTCGGAAATGCAACGCACTGGCGCCGGGATTAGTGTTTTCCAAAGTCGCTAACTGTGCCTGTTGCGTCATGGACCGCATGGCATGAAAGACTTTAGGGAGGACCACCGACGTTGCGGGGTAACTGACCACCGCCAGTAAGAGCCCCGCCATCAGCGCCGGCTGTGCCAAACGCATGGGATGAATGCCGGCACTGCGCAAAGCCATTTCTTCGCCGTCGGCGGCCATACGCCCATAAGTTAAAACCACCGACGTAGCCAAAGTCACGGGGAAGAAATAAGGAAGCGCGTTTCCCACCAGGAGCGGGACCAAGGCCAAAGCAACCCAAAGTGGGGCTCCCTGGGCTGTCGCCGACGCCCGTACCGCTGCGCCAAGCGCCAATAAGAAAAGAACTCCACCCAGCACAAAAGCAAAGTGGAGAAGGATTTCTCGGAAATACGCCCGGCGGACAATCACCGCGATTGTGCGAAAAGCGGGACGAGGGTGCTTCGGACCCGTCGGAATAAGTCGGCGGTGGCACGCGTGTCTCTGAGGCAATACTCTGCAATATCGTCGTAGTGGCCGTTGCGGGCTTTTTGCGCCACCATGGAACCATCCATCTTTCCCTTAGGTGATTCTACCCCGAAACGTCGGCACCAATAATCCAGGGAATAGCTTTCTCTGGCCGCGCCTTGAAAGTTCATGACTTCCATCAAATCACAATGATCACGAATGCTGTAGCGATAACCGCAAAGTTGACGGGAAGGCACCACATCCAACATGGCGGAGCGTGTCATGAGTACAGGACCGTCATAAGAGCGACCGTTATAAGTCACTACGGTGCCCCAGTCTTTGGCCAAACGCCAAAACTCAGTCAACATTTCCCGTTCATTGCCGCGCCAAACCTTACTGCCTGGAATGGGGTCGAAGTCATCCCATTTGTTCCCACTGCCGTGCACCAAAACTGCGCCGGAGTCTTTATCCAAATTCCACATGGCAATGGAAACAACCCGACCCAACCCGCGTACCAGCGCTAAGCGATGTTGGATGGATTCCACATCCGTGGCACCGCTCCGTCGCTTTTCCCGTGCCATTAAGTAGTGACGTGTGGCTTCATCAACTTCCTCCCACTCTACCCCCGCAACTTCAATATCAAAGGCAAGGACCGGGGCACGAAGGGCGTCGGGGGAGGCGGCTGCCATGGGATTAGGATACCTCCTCACCTTCAGGAACGGTCAACACTGGACACGTTGCCATCCTTACTACTTTTTCCACGGTGGAGCCCAAAAGGAATTTGGCAATGCCGCCTCGCCCGTGCGTGGCCATCACGATGACAGAGCAGTTCAAATCCTGCGCCCCTTGCACCATGGCGACCGAGGGCTTTCCATTTTCTAATAAATGCGTTTCAACCGAGGTCCCTCGAGAGCGCATCCGATCCGCTACCCCCTCTAAAGCACGTTTCGCGGCGGCACGGAATCCTTCTCGGTAACGGCCTACGTCCAAAACATCGGCTTCCATATATTCTGCAAAAACGGGTGCGGTGGCAACGAGGTCATCTTCCAATGCATGGATTAAAACCACCGTGCCGTCGTTAGTTTGAGCGAGTTTTTCTGCCCAAGCGCAAGCACCATGAGCATTATCCGAAAAATCCGTAGCAAGAAGGATGCGTTGAAACATGTTAATCAGAACCAATGTACCCCATTTCCTTGATGCCTTGCAAAAACTGTTCGTTGGCATTTGTAGAAGGCTCTAACGCAGGCGTGGCCGCCCGAAAGCCCTCCCCTAAGTCAGCATCACGGGGCAATAATGCATGGCTCTCTTGCCAAGCCGAAGTCATCAAGGCACGCAGAGAGTGCCCTTTCATGGCAGTGCCGATGGGAAGGCCCAGAAAATCTAACCAAGTAGGCGTCAGGTCTAAGATATCGCCGACGCGGCGGGCGTCAGCGGTCAAGAGACCCTGCGCCTGAACGCCAGGGCCTGCCAGGATGAAAACGCCGTCCGGGGAATCTTCGTGGCCTCCGGATTGAGGGTGTTTTGGTTTTGTGAGATTGGACGCGTGCATGCCGTGGTCACTCACCACCATCACCAAAGTGTCTTCTGACACATCTTCCAGCAAACCGCCCAGCCATTCGTCCAACACGCGATAGGCTTGATCAATATGCCCCCCCATCAATTTGGAATGTTCCAGGGGAACGGGATAACCAAACTTTCCGGGCTCTCGGTATCTCCAATAAAAATGACCTGCCACGTCGGATAAGCCGAAGTACACCATGTTCAGATCACTGACTTCTTCTTGAAGAAGCTGGCGTGCAATTTTATAGTGCGTTTTATCTCCGTGATAAGAAACACGAAACAATTGATCTCTTTGGATTGGAAAAGCCCAACCTTTTTTGCGGGGAACCGTTCCGAAGAGTGCGTCATATTCTGCACGCAAAGGGCCTTGAGGTGTGCCATCCGCCAACAAAGGCGTCAATGATTTCTGGAGAGATTCGGGATACGTTAATTGAGGAAGACCTTCTTCCCAAACGCCTGCTTTCCAAAGAATGTTCCCCTGAACCTGTGCTGCGTATGAAGCCACAACCCGGCCTTGCTCCACGACTTCGGCAGGCCAAGAAACCCACCATGCCACGCTGGTGACCTTGCGTCCCGCATCTCCTGCAAGATTCCAAATGGCGGGAACGCGGCGTGTGTTGGACGTGTAGGGCAAGCCTCCTGGAATCGGGCGGCCTCCTTGATCCACGGGCAAAAAGTGCGGAACGCCATGCGCCTCTTTTTCTCTGCCTGTAGCCATGGTCGTCCACAGCACAGGAGAGTAGGTTGGCTGGTGCGTGCTGATGCTGGCGCCGACTCCTTTTTGAATGAGCTTTGCAAAATGCGGAAGCTCTCCTTGGTCTAAAAGTTTTTCCATCACCGACCACTCCAGGCCATCCATGCCGATCACCAAAATAGGCGGACCTTCATAGGCCGGTTTTGAGCAAGCCGAAGTCAGAAGGAGAATGAGGAGGAGGAGAGTTCCACGCACGGCCTAATTCTAAGAGGACGCGCGGCCTTCGGGAGGCTTACCGGCGGCGCGCAGAACGGCGGAGGAGAATCCACGCAAAAATGCTGATAGAAATGGAAGGCCAACTTGCGGTCAAACTTCGCCAGAGGTCGGAGAAACTGCGAATCGGTGTATGACCGACGCCAATGGCTCCTGCGCAACCGCCTGAACTGGAGGACGGACCACCGCTCTCAAAGGTGGAATCAAAAGAGAAGTTGGTGGACGCCAAAACGGCCTGACCGTTGGGGAGTTCGGCCACCAATCCATAGGCACCGGCTGGGACGGCTCCGGGAGTGATGGAGGTGATTTCTCGACCGCTGAGAATCTCTACACTGGCTGCAAAATGGCCCCCTTGCCCGGTCACGGGGTCCACGCCGAACTTAATACGCGTTCCCGGGGGAAAGTTCTTTCCGAAAAGGCGAACGAGCGTTCCACCTTGGTCTCCTCCAAAATCTGGAGTGAAGGTGCTGATTTCTGGATCCGCGTCGGCCACAAAGGTGTAGCGATTGAAAGCATGCATGAAGGCGCCGTCGGGGTTTTCAAAATTCAAGCTGACCACGCCGGCAAGATGGCTGGGTGTGGTTACGCGAATCAAATTGGATGTCAATAAAACAACTTGGCCGGCAGTTCCATCAAAGGTCACCGTAATGCCTGGAGCAAATCCTGACCCCACCATGAGGACATCAGTTCCTCCCTCTACCTGGCCCGCCTTCGGCAACAAGCCCGTGAGAGTTGGAATAGATGAATAAAGGAAGGCGGCCTCTTCAATCACTTGGCGGCCATCAGGATTCACAACACGAATATTCACCGTGCCAGGATCTCCTTGGGGTGACTCAAAACCAATGGTGGTTGAATCAAATACTTTCACCGAAGTGGCTTCTCGGCCACCGACCAAAACCCAAGCACCCTCTTGAAAGTCCGTGCCGTCAATACGTACTTCATCCCCTCCGGCCACGGTGCCGAATGTGGGGCTTATGTTTTGAATCACTGGTGCTGGGGCGGCCACTTGAATAGCACCCGGAAGAACTTCATATTCCCCATTGCCAGCGGAAAGGTACAAGTCATATAAACCGGGTGGGCAAGAGGCACTGACGTGCAACCTTGCGCTGACATAGGTGGAACTAGAAACAATATTGGAAACGGTAATGTACGGACTAAGTTCGGAAACCACCATGTCGCCTGCGTCGAAATTCACGCCGGAAATAGGAATCGTTTTCTGTTGGCCTTGCTCTAACACAATGGCAGATCCAAATGAATCTCTGATTTGCGCGTCATTCGGAGCCGTGAGATCGCCGATATCCGTGGTCATGGACCCAGCAATAGCAATGACATCGGGACTTGAGAAGCTTCCATAAAAGGCAAAGCCAAAGTCCGTGTCCACCGCCCCATTGCCCGACAAGTTTGCCGATGTCATCCCGCCCTCAATGGGAGTGGTGTAGACATGGTAGTTTGCCAACGGCAATCCTTTGATGGTGAATCGCCCTGTTGCATCCGTAGCCGCCGACGCAATAAGTCGGCCGTCGGAGACCAGAACAACACACACCAAAGCACCCCGAATAACGCTGGAGTCAGAAGCAAGGATTCTCCCCTTTAAAAGAGAAATCCCCCCCGTATTGGAAACAGCCAGGGCACCCACCTCATCGTCATGCGACAGAGACCGATGCAACCACTGCCCAGCTTGCACATAGGGCCACATTGTGGAACCGTGGAGTGGCGAGTGATCTAAACCAATAAAGTGCCCTACCTCATGGGTGAGTACATCTTGTACATCAAAGGTTCCGGGGCTACCGTCGGTGGAAAAAGTGTAGTCCCTCGCATTGAACAGGATGTCGGCGTCTAGTATTTTTCCGTCTGAGGTGCGGTAAGTGATGGGTGTGACGGCCACCATCCCTGACCCTACGGGAAACCAACCAGATTGATTGGTTTCATCAAACATCACCATGTGGGAAGACCCGCTGACGCTATGGGATGTGGTGTCTGCTCCCCGTTGGAGTTGTAATGCGGTGCCGTCCACACCAGCCCAACTTTCAAAGGCGTGTTCCATGGCCGCTTCAAGGGATCCATCCGTAATATCGGCGGACCCGTCGGCTTGAAAATTCCATGTGACTTGATTGGTGTCCCAATGGATGTTTTTTCCATTGATGACGATGCGGATATAGGCGTCCGCAATTCCTGTGCCTAGCCAGAAGGCGGCGAGGAGGAAAACCCCTTTGAGGAGGATTCCCTTAGCGGATGGCTTGGTTGATGCGTTTGACATAGGCGTCGTAGCGCTGAACTTGGACTTGGCCTTCGTGGTCTCCTTGGAGGACCACACGCTCACCGCTTGCTTTTATGGTAACGCGAGAGGCGCCCTTGCTGAAATCGACCGGCAAACGCCATTGCTTCTCATTTTTTTGTGTTAAAAATACGATGTAGCGCTCGTTGACCTCAAAATTCGGCATCCCAGGCAGTGTCATGCCGCGCCCCGCGACTTCACCACCTGGAATGCGAATTTCTTCGGTTGAGCCCATGGTGCCCTTCATGGGGGTCAAATTGGAAACCAGGAGTCGGGTTTCGATGCTGCCGTCGGGCAACATGACGCATTCTTTGGATAGAACTTCAATTTCACTGACCCACTCGGCCTTCTGGGTCATGGATGCAATATCCAGATTATCACCAGAGCTGGCGGTCAGGAGGTTTCCGGAGCCGAAAACGACACCGAGAACGAGGGTAAGAAGAGAGAGGGCGCGGGGCATGACCACCCCTTTGCGGACAGCTTCTGTCAGAGTTGAGGGGTTTTTGCAATTTCCTTTGTCTGGAATGCCCTTGTTTTCACATAAGTAATTTACAGTAAAGGGCTTACGTAATTTTTTATCTTTTTGGTTTCCTCTTTGCATAGAGGACCAGTGACGTAAGGAGAGCAATCGGACAGGAATAATGTCCTTTAAACGAGGAACGACCTCAAGGTTGACCTCAACTTCACCACTCAATGGAGTAAAGGAGGTCGGATTGGGCCGTGGGCTGTGATTCCCTTGCAGGTCAGTCCCGCGAGATGAGCCGTCGTCCCCCAACGGCGGCCACTTTCTCGCAGCGACCCAATCCTCTGTCCATTCCCTTGTTTCTCATGTTCCTTACTCCTTTCAGTCCCCCATGGAATCTAACCGGACAAAGAAATCAATTTTTTTCTAAAATGGGGAGTTCGGCTCATGAATCCTCTCCCACAAAACCCATCGCAAGCAGAAACCGTCCATTTCTGCCAAGAACTCGGTCAGGCACTCCTCGCCTATGGAGCGCCGGCGCACCGCCTTGAAGAGGTGCTACGCGTGCTGACCGAGGTCTATGGCCTCTGCGGAGAGTCTTTCAGCACCCCCACGTCATTGATGACGTCCATTCACGCAAAAGGAGAAGACCCCATTCCCTCCCTCCACCGCGTGCACTCCAATGAGATTCACCTCCAACGGCTTTCTCAATTAGATGCCCTGTTCAATCAGGTTGCCGACGCTCACCTCACACCACGAGAAGGGCGCAGCAAACTCAAAGAGATCCTGCAATCCCCGGCACCCTATGGAACTTGGACCACCCTCCTTTCTTTTGGTTTTGCCAGCGGTAGCGCAGCACGGTTCTTCGGCGGCGGGATTGCAGAAATCCTCTTGGCAACAATGACGGGTGTGGGGCTTGGGGTGTTAGCACTAGTCGGCAAATACAGCCCAACCCTTCGTCGACTCTTCGAGCCCTTAGGTGGGTTCACCGTGGCATTCTTAGCAACTATTGGAGCTACTTTTTTTACCACCATTTCCATCGACCGGGCAACACTCGGCGGACTCATTATTCTTGTGCCCGGCTTTACCTTGACCGTCGCCGTCGCTGAACTCGCCACAAGAAACTTAGTTTCGGGAACCGCTCGATTGGCGTCAGCCGTCTTGTCCTTCTTGATGATTGGATTTGGCGTTGCCTTTGGACGCACGGTTGGCCATGGGCTTGCTGGCGAACTTCCAACGATGGAAACGTTGCCCCTTCCCCAGTGGACTCTCTACGCCATTCTTCCTATTGCCTCCACGACCATTGGGATTCTTTTTCAAGTAGATAGAAGGGATTTGGGTTGGGTTTTTCTTGTTTCCGCAGCGAGCTTTTTCGGCGTGAGTTTTGGTACAGACGCCTTCGGTCCACTCCTGGGTGTATTCTTTGGAGCGTTTTGCGTAGGTGCAGCCAGCAATGCAGTAGCAAGAATCACACAACGCCCAGCCTCAACTACCCGACTTCCTGGCCTACTTTTCCTCGTCCCCGGTGCACTCGGCTTCCTTTCCATCACTTCACTCATGGAAGGTGATGCACTTCAAGGCATAGAAAGTGTTTTCCAAACTGCGATGGCCGCCATAGCTCTCGTATGCGGACTGCTCGTCAGTAATGCAGCCCTGCCGTCAAGAAAGGCGCTATAACAAAAGCTACCAATCACAGGCGAAGCGAATCGTCCAAGCTTGGACACCTTCACCGCCGACGGGTTGTAGATGGTCCCAACTAGTCTGAATTCTCCAATAAGGCGTCAACCACCAATTCAGAGCGAGGGTTTGCACGCCCATGCCAGCACTCAACGAGGTCGACGGAAAGAGCACACGCTCCGTACGAGCAGCCAATTCTAACGCACCATTTCCATTTTCAAGAAAGGAAGAATACGGATGCGTCCGACCAAAAGTCCCGTTGGATATCTTGTAATTGCGGTGTTCTCCCGTCAAAAAGCAAGAGCCCTGTAAAGACCAACCTTGAGCGGAACCCCCATCCCCACCACGTATCGAAACGGTCATTGTTTCTGCAAGAAGAGACCATTGTCCATCCATCCAAGCTACTTCCGTTCCCACACAATGAAGCGCGTCGGCAGCAAGGATCCCCGTGTTTACGATATCTTCCATCACGCTTGGCCCGCCGTCAAGGCCCCAAGAAACTTCATTGCGCTGCGGATTGCGAAGACTTGTAGAAAGGCCGAGGTGCAAAAGTTTGCCAGAATCCTGATACCACGGGCGCCAAACCAAACGCCCTGTCAACGCATCTTCTTTATCCGCCATGCCTCCGTGCGCTACTTTTCCGAAAGCCCCAAAATGCCAAGTGAATGCGGAATTCCCGTACTCCACCATGATGCCCGTATTGTCCGACGGCGTGAGATCGGAAACAATATTCCGCTCTGTGAAAGTCATGAAACGGCTGGAAGTAAATGTGTCATGCCCCAATGGCTCCTTTAATAACCCCGCCTGCACCTTCATGCCGTGCCGGCTAATCCAATGTACATTGCCATTTTCAAACTTAGCGCCATCAGATAATTCTAATTCTAGTTCATAGCCGAAATTCTTCGACCACTGCCCCTCTCTATTAAAACGAAAACGTCGAAGCTTGGAATCATTGGCGGTGACCCCGGGAAAATGAAACACGTGGTATTCAAAACGACCTCCAAAGTCTGGAAGTTGAAAAAAAGGAAACGCAATAAGCGCGAAAGATGCAATCACGGAAACTACGAAACGGACTTCATCGACAAATCAGCCATGGGGGTGATTCCTCCCGTTAACGGCAAGGCATAATCCCGGAAAGCGGCGGCGACGGCATGATCACCGTCAAGGAATTCCCCTGGCATGTCTTTGGTGTGCTTGGCCACAGTGTGCAAGGGCGTGACAAAAGTTTCACATGCATACGCATCTCCCTCGACTCGGCGCAATGCAATGGAACCACTAGCATGCTCCCCGCCGACAGCCGCGGCCACTGCATCACGACCCACCATGCGGGCTTCGGCGCGATCCACTTCGGAAGCATCAGCTGGAAAGGACCGCTGCAAGTAGCCGAACGTGTCGGCGCGAACGCGGGTTCCAGGAAGTTTTTCTTTGACAAGATTGGCAAGCGCATCCCCTAAAGCACCGGTTCCAGAAAGTTGAACGTTTCCGTGGCTATCTTGATCCCCTGCAAGAGCGGAGCCCGATTGTTCTGCGTAAACCTGAAGGAAGGACTTTCCGCGAGCATCATGGATTCCTTCGGACACAGCCACCAAACAGCGACCATACTTCTCATGAACCGAAGCGACGTCGGCGAGAAAATTTTCAGGGTCAAAGACCGTTTCCGGTAGATAAACTAAATGCGGGCCATCGGTTTCATCTCTGCGCCCTAATGTGGATGCGGCAGTCAACCATCCTGCATGGCGACCCATAACCACATTGATTTTCACACCCCGCAAAGATCGATTGTCTCGGTCATCTCCTTGAAATGCATGGGCCACAAACCGTGCAGCGGAACCAAAACCTGGGCAATGGTCCGTGATGCGCAAATCGTTATCAATGGTCTTTGGGATGTGGAAGCACCGCATGGCGTAACCTTGCTCCGCTGCAGTTTGCTCCACAATGTGCGCCGTTTCGGCCGTGTCATTGCCGCCGATGTAAAAGAAATAACGGATATCAAACTTTTGAAACGTGGCAATCATCTGAGCAACATCACTGGCAGTCGGCTTCATCCGAACCGAACCTAATGCAGCGGCTGGCGTTAAAGCAACCTGCTCAAGGTTATCGGGGGATTCTGCACCGAGGTCCACTAAATCTCCTGACATCATGCCCTGAACCCCATGCCGAGCGCCGTAAACCTGCGTGATGGCGTCAGCCTTAACGGCTTCTTCAATGAAACCCACCAGAGATTGATTGATGACGACCGTTGGGCCACCGGACTGGCCTATCACGGCCGCACCACGAAGTATTTCTGTCATACCCGCATTCTAAACGGGCTGCTTCTCAGACTCTACGGTAGCGTTTTCGGGTCCTCAGCAGGCTCTCCCCATGCGGTACCATCCACGAAGGGCGCCTCACTCAAGACATCTGGAAGTGGTGTGTGCTTTTGATTTTTCTGCCGTATCTGTTCCCGCACAAAAGTAGCCAATCCACACAGGCGAGCACTCCGGCAAACTATGCGACCGAAAGGCAACAAGAAAATCAAAGAGACCATCGGCCAACTTTGCCAGGAAACTACCGAAAGTGATCCGGCAATCCACAAAGCTTCTAAAGCGTAACCCACACCTACTAAGCGAAAGATTCGGGGGAAACAGCGTATCCAGATTCCAATTGCCCGGAGGAATCCGCCGAGGGCCGACCGACTTTCACGCACCACCATGCAAGCGCGGGCAAGGTCGAGGATGATTTCTATTTTCAACAGTGCCACCAAGAAAATGATTTCTCGAATGTTGGTGATCCATCGCCCTGTGTTTTCCGAATCGACACGCGTGGATTCTCCATCTGGAAGGAACTGTTCCACGACCCAATCGCCGGGCGTACCCCAAATCACCCATGTATGCAGTGCGTAAAGGCCCAATCCAAAAATCCAAGTCCGCAGGAAAGGGAAAAACCAATGGCCCCCACCTTCAAAGAATGTGCTGAGCGCATGGCGACCCTTTCCTTCTAAAGCACATACCATCCAACCTGCGGTTACCAGCAATCCAAACAAACTGGTCATCAGCAACAACGGAGCCATCAAGGCCTGCGTTGATGATTTCAAAAGCTCGTCAGGATGAGACCAAGCATCCAATACCCAACGTGGTGCTGAAACCAACAAATCCAGCGAATTCCCAAGCAAAGAAAAACGTCCGAGCGCTGCAGATGCGGAATGATAAACCGGAACTGCAACGGGTAAAGCAGAAAACAAAGATAACGCCAAGAGACAAATCACAACACGGGGTCGCGACAAGGCTACCCGGAATCCGTTCGAAAGATGCGCCAAAGCACCACGTTCTTGCAAACCTTGGCTCATCCTCGACCTCCGTAGTAATGCAATACTTGTTGCGCCCAAATCATGGCGCGCACACTCAAATTCCAAGATCGCGATTCTCTTGGGTCCATAATCCAAGTGTTATCCAAAGCATTCCTCTCTAACATAAGCTTCTGCTCGGGATCCACCAGCACTCGCATGACTTTGGCCGTGGAAGCCGGAACTTCATGCACCCAAACGGGTCCCACCCCATTCCAAGTATGTCGCTGGGAGAGACCGTCGGCGAAGAGAATATCTATCTCTACCGGAACTTGAAAGTCTCCCGTGCGCCGAACCTCCACACGTACTCTCCAGGTGGCATCGGCCAAGCCATCTTCTTTTTCCAAGGCGCGAGGATCTTCCACAAGCAAACGGTTAGTCACGCGCTCCACTTTAAAATCCATGCGTTGATTGCCGTGATAGGCCTGCTGCCAAAAAGCATTCCAATCCACACCGACGCCCTCTCCATGCTTCAAGAGCAACCCTCGGAACTCTTCTGGCTTGGGGTGTTGATAGCGTTGTGTCTCATGCCATTCGCGCATGAGGCGGATCCACCGGTTCTCACCCATCAAACGTGACATCGTTTCCAAAGTCAAAGCAGGTCGGTTATAGGCATTGGTACGACGCAGTTGGTTGGACACCATATTCCACGTGGGTGTGGACAAAGGTTGTCCCCAATCCCCGTGGTGTGCGTTCAACAAAGCCAACGTCCGGTTCCGTGTGACTTCAGGAAGATAACTAGCCACGGGGATCTCTTGCAACCAACCCTCTACGGAAGTGCGTTTTGTCAACGCAAAATCCGTGGCCTCCGTCCAAGGCGTTTCCGGAAACGAAGCACTTTGCAAGGTCAACCACGCGCGGGCGTCGGATTCTCCAAACGAAGGTAACGAAAGCGGAGCACGACCTGGGTATTGATGGCCCAAAACCGAATACGTTTGCAACTCCAATGGCCAAGCTTTCGCAAGAATTCGATTGGTAGAAAATGTGTTAAATCCTTCATCCAACCAGGCGTGATTAAATTCATCATTGCCAACTAAGCCGTACCAAAACTGATGGCCAAACTCATGCACCGTGATGCCTTCGGGAGAAAGCGTGCGCTCATGATTCCCCCGATGCACCCCGCCCGTGAAGAGGCGTGGATATTCCATCCCGCCCGTTGCGCGCGCGTCGTTGGCCGGATCCACACAAGTAATCGTCTCGTAAGGATATTCACCGTACCAAAGGCCAAAGTAATAAAGAGATTTGGCAACCGCTTCAAAGTAACGCTCTCGGTATTCTTCATGCTCTGGCTGCAACAAGAGGATCATTTCTACATCGCGAGGCCGAATTTCCTCCACCGTACGGTTCAATGCAATAGCCACCTTTCTTTCTTCCACCTCATCCCGCCAATCCGCGGCGTCAAAACGGCGCGTTTCAAAAAGTGCTTTCGGGTCGGCGGTCCATGCATAGTCATGCACGTCTTCGGCATGCATGGTGACGGTGACGGTGCCATCCGCGTTTACGGTTTCAGTTTCAAGAGTCCCGGTTGCAGCAAGGTGCCCTGCGTAATTTCCCGGCAAAGTGAGACTGAGGGTGTAATCCCCATAGTCTGCATAAAACTCAGAGAGGTAATGATAGGGCGGGCAATTCCAAGAAAATCCGTCGGCCGTCTTCTCAAAAACGCCTAACTTTGGGTACCACTGCACGGCGTGAATATAACCACTCTCTCCCCAACCACTTCGTCGATACGCGGGTGGCAAAAGAGCGGTGAAGTTCAATTGCACCGTGACTTCCCCGCCAGGGCCGATGGGCTTCGGCAACGTCACTTTCATAACTGTGCGATCGTTGGGCGCTTTCTCTTGGGGCACCCAACTCCACGGCAACTTCGTGCCATCAGCTAAGGCCAAGTGCGTAATTTGAGTCTCTCCCCAAGCGCGAGGCAACTTGTCGTCTTCAAAACCACGCGCCTCCACCATCCAAACAGAATCTCGGCCGGCCCACGCGTTGTTATAGACGTGCCAAAACAATTCCGACGTCGTCCCTTCAGTTTGATTCCGCCAAGTAACTTGTTCCTGGCCGGTGAGCATGAAACTGCCCGCTTGCATGGCCACGGTCATGTCGTAGTGCACCGTCTTGGCGCTTTGCGTGGGGAGTTGGGCGGCCATGGAAAAGCCACTGCCCCACAAAACCATCAGAAGAATCCAAACATGACGCCTAAACTGCATTGCAAGCAGTTTAGGCGTTGAGACTCCTTGGCACAAGGAGCCGGCTCTTGCGACCTAGGCGGCTTCCGGAAAAGATCGACGGAGACGGGCGATGGCGTTGGCGTGAATTTGGCTCACGCGGGACTCGGTCAGGCTGAGACGCTCACCGATATCACGCATTTTCATCCCCTCTTGGTAGTAGAGATGCATCACCGCGCGCATTTTTTCGGGGAGATCCTCCATCTCCTTCATCAAAGCAGCGTGCAGATCAGCGTTTTCTACCGAAGAAGATCGCCTGCAACCAGAGAGACTCTCGGAACCATCCTCGTTCACTGGAATCCCGACGACCGCAGGAGCGGCAATGCCGTCACGCTTGGCACGCTCTCGCATGGAACGCGGAAGGAAATCGAGAGTGCGCAACTCATCCAGCACGGCCCCACGGATTCTGTGGTAGGCGTAGGTCTTAAATTCTGCCCCTTTGGAGGCATCATAAGAGCGGGTCGCCTTCCACAAACCCATCATTCCTGCAGCATGCAATTCCTCTTCGGAAACCGTGTTAGGGAGCCGGGGGGTGATCTTGTTCACCACGTACCAAACCAAGCCCTCCCATTGCTCTATTTCCTGTTCGTAAACAGTGGTCTGAAAAGAAGTTCCGGAGTTCTTTGACTCCTGAATCTGTGAGGGTTTTTTGCGAGGAAGAGGCATGAGGATAGTGTTTCTGGGTGCTTTTTCTCAACACCAGACACCTCCTCTTCGGCTAGGAAGTCGCTTTTACTCAACAAGGAACTTGCTTTTATTTTTCCTTGGGAATCACCACGGTGATTTCTGCGCTCCAAATCCCATCAGGATCCCCTCGTTCCGCGAGCGTTTTTCGCCGAATCCCCATGCTAGGAGAGATTTCCCCTTGAAAAAGGATGCGCTCACCCTGCTGAACCACAATTTCTTGGGAAAAATCCACCATGGACGCGTCTAAACGGATTTTGAACTCCGAAAGGCCGTCGGCAGCCAAAACTTGGAAAGTCTGCCCTTTCCTTTGAACGACCAAACGACTTCGGGGCACGGGTTGCTCCACCGCCAACCAATAAAAACGGGAATGCGTGACATCATCTTGGAGCCAGACCACCTTCTCGGGGCGGAGGTTGCGCGTGTACTTGGCCATCCATGGAAGTGCAGCGGCATCTTGACGGTCCATCCAATGCCCCTTCCCCGCATGAATCTCTGCCCAGTGGGGGTAGCCGTCGGAGTCTTCTTTGTGCAAAGCCGCAAGCTCTTCTTTCCAACGCACCGCGTGCTGATTGCGGTCATAGGCCCCATCCTCCCCACCCATGTGAAGGGTAAAAGGCAAATTCCGAAGACCGTCGGGCTTGGTTTCATTGGGATGGCCGGCCATCATTCCTGCGGCGGCCCATCGGTCTGCCATGCGAGGTGCCAGCTGAAACACGCCATCGCCACCCGCGGAATAACCCAAAACATAAACCTTGTTGGGGTTCACTCCATAAAGAGCCACCATATTTTCAATGAGACGGTCCAAGAAAACATCGATATGACTTTGATGCCAAAGATTCCAAGTATTGGTCGGCGCGCGCGGTGCCAGGTAAAACCCCTCCTTCAACTCATAAAGCTTCTTTTGATTCTCCCACTGGCCGTCGTTCACTTCCGACGTCGTCCCTCCCCCGCCATGAAGAGAAATCCAAAGACTGTATCCGTCGACGGGTTTTTCGCCGAACGCTGTCCACCAGAAAGGCAAGGTCCAATCTTTGAATTGCAGGACGCGGTTTTCCATTTCTTTAGCACGAGTTTCCCGTAATTTCCTTTGATGAGCGCGCCAGAGCCGTTGATTGGGCTGAAGAACTTGCACTGCCACCTCTTGAGAAAAAACGGCTTCGACAAGAGTTTCATCTTCCACCACTTTGAAAACCGTGCGAAAATGCCGCTTTTCCCAACGAATGCGGACATCGGCGCGCACCCCCAGCGGGAGATCAAGAGTCAAGTGGTCATTGGCATCGTGACTTTCATCATGCGTTTTTATTTCTGCAAGCAATTCCCCTTTGGTCCCAAAGAGTTCAATGGAAGCTGGAATCCGCTGACCGGATCCATCCAAGGCTGAAAATAAAATACGCGCAAAGCCCTCCGCCACCGGAGGCTTTTGAACATACCGATGTGTCACATTGACCGCATGCACGAAGTCTGCGTCGGGTGCCCACACCATTGGAAAATGTTGTGGTGTGGCTCGGTAACTCACCGCATAAATTGCACGCTCTTTATCCTCAGGCACCGCTTGGGAAGCACGGTCCGTAAACCACGCTTGATTCAGTTGGTTCCCGGTGGGCTCCGCGGCACCTGTGAAATGCCAACCGTCATCCCAGATTTCCACCCAAGAGTGGTTGCCACTTCCGTCGGCCCAAAGCGGAGTTCCCACAAAACGCGCGGGCACACCCACAGAACGACAAGCGTCCACCAACAAAATGCTCAACCCTGTGCAGGAGGCCAGACCAGCCTCCATAGACTCCAACGGGCTTTGATCCGCCTTGGGTCTTTGAGTGGAGTACTTCACTTTAAGCAAAGAAAAGATTTGTTGATTCAAAATAACCGCCGCTTCCGAGGGAGTTTTGGCATCCAGAATGAGTGGAGCAAAACGTTGATGAAAATCTTTTCGCCAAGTGTCTCGGCGTTCATTCACCGAGGCATAAGGAAGGACTTCATTGAAAAATATGGCCTGAGGGACTTGGTCCTTCCATGGTGTGGTTTCCCATGTAGCATAAGCCGTTTGCAATTGTTCCACCAACCACTTGGGGGAAAGAGCCTGCCGATCTTTTTCTGGCATATGCTCAAGTAAAAAATCAAACCCTACTTGCTGGTTTCCTGGAAGAGAGAGGCGTGACTTTTTCCAGGCGTCCTCCGCAGGGGGCGCTTGGAGGCTGGGGAGAATCATCAGGGCGAATGCAATCATGAGCAGGGCTAGTTTAGAGAAGCTCAAAAACTCCGCAGAATCGACACGATGAGAGTGGAATCCATCCACAGGAAAGGGCAAAATCACCCCGTGGCTGCTACAAAACACCTTACCGCGGAACAAATGGCGAAAAACCAAAAAGAGATCTCGGTCTCTGAATTTTTTGCCAAGAACCGCCATCTCTTGGGCTTTGACAACAAACAAAAAGCTCTTTTAACCACCATCAAGGAAGCGGTGGACAACTCTCTGGACGCCTGTGAGGAAGCTGGCATCGCCCCTGACCTCCTCATTGAAATCCACCAAGTGGAAGAGGACCGCTTTCGCGTGGTCATCGAGGACAATGGCCCCGGCATCGTCAAAGAGCAAATTCAAAACATCTTCGGCAAACTCCTTTATGGTTCTAAATTTCATAGCCGACGGCAATCCCGCGGACAGCAGGGCATTGGTATTTCTGCGGCGCTGCTCTACGCTCAGATGACAACTGGGAAAGGCGCAAAAATTATTTCAAAAACGACACGAGGGAAACCGCAGTCATTAACCTTGCAGATGGACTCGGCGAAAAATAAGCCCATGATTACCAAAGAAGCCGTGCTCAAAGAATGGCATCTAAAGCATGGGACGCGCTTTGAAGTAGAGCTTGAGGCTACTTACAAACGCGGGTTGCGGTCGGTGGATGATTACATCAAGCAAACCGCCGTGTCCAACCCGCACGCAACGCTCCACTACCTCACGCCCGACGACGAAGAGCCACGGATTTACGAGCGCGCGGTCAAAGTCGTCCCGGATCGTCCAGCGGAAATCAAACCTCACCCTTATGGTGTGGAACTGGGTGAACTCATCCGTATGTTGCGAGAAACGAACTCACGATGGCTGGTGGGCTTTCTTCAAGAAGAGTTTTGCCGCGTCGGTCGGAAGAAAGCGTTGGAAATTATCAAAGAAGCTGGCTTAGGAGAAAAATCTTATCCCACACGCATTGCTCGGGAAGAAGCCGACGCTCTTTACCGCTCCATTCAAAAAACAAAAATCTCGGCACCGCCGACCACGTGCCTTTCCCCCATCGGCGAAAAGCGGATTACGGAAGGTCTGATGAAAGAGACCGACGCCGACTTTTACGCGGTGGCCACCCGGCCTCCTTCCGTTTACCGAGGGAACCCATTTCAAATTGAAGTAGGCATTGCGTGGGCAAAGCCCGGCGGGGATCAACTGGAAGTCGACAAACGCGGGAGAATCAAGAAAACAAAAAAACGGCGGGGAACTGTGGATACGGAAAACCTTTTAGGCAATGCCGATGAACCGGTTCGCTTGTTGCGCTTTGCAAACCGTGTCCCCTTGCTTTCTCAGCAATCTGGCTGTGGGTTCACCAAAGCCGTCACACAAACATCTTGGAAAAGCTACGGCTTACAACAACCCAAGGGGTCCATGCCTCTTGGGTCGGCCGTCATTTTGGTACATATGGCCAGCGTCTGGGTTCCTTTTACCAGTGAAGCCAAAGAAGCGATTGCGCCTTATGATGAAATTCTGAAAGAAGTAAAGCGGGCGTTACAAGATGCCGGACGAAAGTTGGGCGCACACATCCGTAAAGATAAACGGGTGGCTAATGAATTTGAAAAACGTTCCTATATTGAAAAATACCTTCCCCATGTAGGCATCGGCCTGCAAGAAATCCTGGGAATCACGGATGAAGCACGGGAAGAAATTGTAGAAACACTTGGAGATTCCCTGGAAACCGCGAGGAACATCTAATGGCTGCTAAAAAGAAAATTACAAAGAAAACGGCCAAGAAGAAATCGGCTTCAAAAAAACCGCGGACACGGAAAGTTGGCGAAGATGAGTCCAACAAAGGCAAGGGCCTGAAGCAAGTTGCGCTGGATTCTATTGTGGCTGTTGCCAAAATGGTTCAGAAGACGGCTACAGGAGGCGGGCTTCCCGAAATGGTCATGCCACAGAGAAATCTTTCCAACGTCACCTATGACAAGAAGACGGGCTACTTTGAACTAGGCGACAATTACAAAACCCGTAAGTTGGACGTTAACTCGGTCAAGACTTTTGCACAAACGCTGCGGTTAATGTCACTTGCCCAAGACATGGTCGGCGATGCAGACTTTGCCACCAAACGAGAAGCCTATTACGTTTCCAAAAACTGGGGAGAAGCAAAGTTCAATGAACAGCGTGAATCCGACAGCGTTTTAGATGATATTGAGGGCATGTTTTCTTTGAAAGGCGTCACCAGAGAAACGCTACGTTTTGTCCCCGAAGAACATGGTGGCTCTGTTGTGGGAGCGCTGACCGTGATTGACAAGGATCCAGAAACTGGTGACCCCATTCGGTCGGATTGCGCGGCCATGGGATCCGGCGCTTACACCGTGCCAAGCTCGGTGGATCATCTGGGCTTTGAAACCACCGCCGAATTCATCATTGCCATTGAAACAGGCGGTATGTTTCAGCGCCTCAATCACCACCGCTACTGGCGCACCGCCAATTGCATCCTTGTGGAAATGGGAGGCGTCCCCACTCGCGCCACCCGACGTTTTGTGCGGCGTTTAAGCGAAGGACTCAAACTTCCGGTATATGCTTTTGTGGATTGCGACCCTTATGGCATGTGCAATATCTATCGGACTCTCAAAGTAGGTTCTGGTGCATCGGCGCATATCAACGCAAAATTCTGTGTACCGAATGCCTCCTACATGGGCGTGACGCCACAAGACATTCTTGATTTTGGTTTGGAAGACGCCACGCACCCGTTGCTTCCTGTAGACATTAAGCGCGCAAAGGATGCACTCAAAAATGACCCCTTCTTCCAAGCTTACCCCGCATGGAAAAAAACACTCAAGCAAATGCTCACAATGGGCGTACGCGCAGAACAGCAGGCCTTTGCCAAATGGGGCTTGAATTTTGTGATTGAAGAATACCTCCCGGTAAAAATCAAGAACGCGAAAAAGTTCCTTCCCTAAGGAATAAACCCGTTACGGAGCATCTTTCGGGCATCAGGGAAGACATCATGTTTTCCACACTTCTCCTCTTATTTTTCGTGCCCAAGGCTATTCCTTGGCACCGGGTGATTTATTGATTGCCACCGCCCATTGGTATTAAGCCCTCTTGAATGCTTCCAGCACGGCAACGTTCCAGGCGAATATGCCGATGGCCTCGCACCTTTTGAGGGAAGAACGGCATCTGCAGGCATTTTTGGCCGGCCCCCAGCAGAGGTCGAATTATGTGGCTTTACCCATTCGATAGCCCAGCCACAAATCTGAAAAAACCAACTCAAGTAGGAAGACGGAAATAGCCGAAAGCAAGGTGGAGCCCATCAGGGCCACATCCCATGCTTCAAAAACGCACTCTTTCCGCTGGTTTTAGCCTCATCGAGACCCTTCTTGTGGTCGCTATTTTACTGGTCTTATCCGGCATGGCCGTCCCGATGTGGAGCGGACTTGTGGAGGATGCAGAAGTGGCGTCGGTCCAGCAAGAACTCCAGCGCGTTCGCACCTGCGTGGACTTTTTCAGCTTCCAGCACACGGAGCAAAAACCCGGCCAAGACCCCACAACCGCGTACTGGTCGGAAACCGCATTCCTCGCCCAATTGCAGTTCTCCACCGACGAATCCGGTGCCTGGAATTCCGTCGGCACGGCAGGTTTCCCCTATGGCCCATACCTCCTAGATGCTTTTCCGGCCAATCCTTTCAACAAGAAGGCCGACGTCCTCCTCATTCCGCCAGGCGGAACCTTCTCCGGACCCAATGATCAAACCGGTTGGGTCTACTTCGCTGCCACTGGTTTATTCAAGGCCAACAGCACTCAATCCACCCCCGATGGCACCCCCGTCTACGACCTATGAACGATCCTCTCCAAAAACGGCCCATCCCCGCCCTTTTCGCAGCCCTTGCCTTCGTCATTTTCTGCCTCGCCGCATCCGAAGCCCTGCGTTTGGATGAACCAAGTGAGTCCGCGGAAGTGGCTCAAGCAGAACGGGAAACGGACCGATAAATCGCTGTGAAACTCATCACCCGTTACTCCCCGGTTGCCATACATTTTGGCAGTTTGGAATCTCGGCTCCTCCAATTAGCCGGAGGTCCAGGGGGATGGAAAGTACACGCCCACGCTTCTGCTGGCGCACAAGGGTCCCTTCGACATGCTTCAGCTGTGGAACACCTCCTTCAGGCACTCTCCCACAAAAAACTCCGCGGGAAAGATGCACTCATCGCCACCAGCGGGGAGGCGTCGGCGGTCAACTTGGTCCCCATGGATCCGGCACAACGAAGCCGCCTACAACAGACCCTGCAGGAAACCGCCGCGCGTGCCATCAATGATCCGGAAGGCATTTCCTACCGCTATCTCCCCCTTGCCGGGGGCGCCGTGGATCATGCGCAACGGGAAGAATTTTTGCTCCTGACCTCGGGCCAAAGCGAGAGTCGCCGATGCACCGAAGCAGCTGAAAGTTTGCAATTACGAGCCGTCGGCCTGGAATACAGCGCTTTTCCGACGGCGCGCGCTCTGCACGCCATGCACGGGCCATCGGAAGATCCTTGGGGATTTTTGCAACTGGGCATGGACCGGAGCCTCTTCGGCATCGTCCATGAAGGAGAAATGCGTTTTCTGAAACCCATGCAAAGTAATGGGCAAAGCCTCCTGCAAACGGTCACCGCCGCCCTTCCGGAACTTCCGAATGAGGAAGCAATGCAGCATCCCACTGTGGCCACGCTTCAGCAGAATGCCGTCGGCCATGCAGTGGAAATCCTGCACGCACTCCGCTTGGAATCCGAAGGAATGGCCCAAGAAATTCGTGCCTGCTTGCGCCATTTTTCCGCACGACATAAAGGAGCTCGCTTAGCGTCGGTCACCTTGACTGGATTCGGCGCAGCCCTTCCTGAAGTAGAAAACGCGCTGGACCATGCGCTCAGCATCCCCACTTCGGTGGCGCGCCCCTTCAGCGAATTAGGTATTCAAGCCCCCGCCGAAATCTTAGCCGAAGAACATCTCTGGTGCACTCCCTTGGGCCTCGCCCTACGAGGAGAATCATGAAAACAGCCGATTTCCTCCCTCCCGAAGCATTTGCGGAACACCTGGACCGCCGACGGACCCCGAAGCGCCTCGCTTGGCTCTGCACTTGGGCACTTCTTGGTCTTTCCGCCACCTTTGCCCTGGAATGGGAGGTGCAAGCACAAGTCAGCCAAGCCCGACAAGCGCAGGCGCCAGACGCTCCTGTTCAGCAAGCCCGCGCGGAAATGGATCGGGTCTACGGGGCCATGAATGCCTACGCAGTTTCCATGGATCCCTTGACCGACCACCTCTCCCTTCCTCAAGTTGGCGCACTGCTCACTGCCCTTCCACAACTTCTTGGCCAGGAGGCCGAATTGGAGGACGTTCTCTGGAAACATGAAGTCGTCCGCCGTGGTCGGAACGTGCAATCTGCGCAACTCCTTCTTCGGATTACCGCCGAAGTTCGGGGGGAAACTGCTCTGATCAGCCTTCCCGAGCAACTTCGGGTGGACACGGGGTTCACTTCGGTGAAAATGATACGCACAGAAGTATTGCCTGAAAAAAGAGACTCCGTGCGCCTGGAACTTGAATTCCGTGCACCCCTAGAACTTCCCCTTAATCCCCAGCAGGGAAGTGTCCGATAGGAGATTGGAAATGACTCCTCGCCGCCTTCTCTTCTTGCTTGGCCTCCTCGCCATCCCCGCTCTGCTGGGAATGACTCGGGTGTCGCCACTCATGGCAGAGCGGAAAAATGCGCAAGCCTCCCTCACCAACGCCGACGCCATTCAAATTGCCAATCAACAAGTTTTGGCGCAACGAGACCGGCTGATGGATCAATGGCACGCCTTTCAACCTCTTGCAGAGGAGGCCCTAGAGAATTTGGACCAACGGCTCAATCCCGTCCTCGTCCAAAAGCGCGTTTTCGACCTAGGCACTCGTTTGGGCTGCGAAGTCCGCATTCAAGAAAAAACGGATCGCGTTCTCGGGGGCCACCCCACCTACGCACTCAGTGCTGAAGGGGAATGGGAGAACATCGTCCGCTTTGTGGGCGAACTGGAGACCGGCACGCACCTCATCCGCATGGAAGAAGTCGGACTTTCCCTACCCTCTGCGGATTACCCCGACGGTGGCGTGCGTCTTCACGGCGTTTTCCGCCTCCCTGGATTGGTGGAGCCCCAAGGATGAGCACAGCCTCTAAGACTCTGACCACCGAAGCCCGCCGATCTCCTGGAAAGTTGGTTGCTTTGGGTGCTCTTTTACTGCTGGCCCTCTTCGTTTGGAGCAATGCGGTCTTTGGAGAGGAAAAAGCCACGGCATGGGAGAACACGCCCTTTGAGTCCACCTCCACCGCCCAGGCCACCTCTTTTGGGGCTCCAAGGGCATCGGCACCGGTGAAACGACCCATCGCCTCCTTCTCCGAAGCCTTGGCCCGCATCGAAACCTGGGAAAAGCCCCTTCTCCAGTCAAAAACGGGGGTCTGGAACGCCCCGCAAACTGTGCGCACGGCTGACGTCGGCCTAAATCAAGAATCCACCCTAGATTCTTCTCAGGAAATAGAAAATCTTCCTGAAAAACTCCTCCCTATTGACCTAAGTCTTTCTGGCACCGCTATTTTCGGTGATTCCCGCTGGGCCCTTTTTGGGACTGAAAGGGTTCAGGAAGGAGGCAATATCGGCCGATATGTGGTTATGGCCATTCGTCCACGCGTAGTCGAGCTCCTTGATGGAGATCAAATACGCGTGCTGCGGATGTCCAGCCCGGAGCTTTCCGCCCGGGCAACCACTTCGACCGACTGATGAAACCAACCGCCTTCCTTTTCAGCGCCTTTTTGGCGCTTTGTGTCGTGGCCCCCGCTCAAGAAGCGGAAACCGTGCAGGACACTGCGCAAGAGTCCACGATTACGGTGAACTTTAAGAACCAAGATCTTGCTGCAGTGCTAGAAATGTTTAGCACTGAATACGGCATGAACTTGGTGTACGGCCCCGACCTCACTGGGGAAGTCACCATGAATCTCTTTGACGCTCCCGTCAATGACGCGCTCCGTCGAATTTTGTCCGCCAACGGCTACGCCATGGTGCAGGAAGGGGGCTTCTTGTTGATCATCGAAGAGAACGCTGCTCAAAACGAGGACGGCGTCACCACCGCAAGCCCTTTTGAACCCATGGTGATTCACCTCAACCATGTCCGCGCGAAGGATGTGGTCCCTATGGTTCAGCCCATGCTGAACGGAAATGAAATGGTGGTTGCCGGAAGCGAAAGCGAATCTGGGCTTGATGTGGAGGACGACCTGGGTGGCAACGGCAACGCTAACCGAGAATTCTTCATCCTTTACGCCGACGAGGCTACGCAAAAACGAGTCACTTCCTTGTTAAAGAAAATTGACCTTGCTCCAGCACAAGTTTTGGTGGAAGCCACTATCCTTTCCGTCAGCATTTCGGATGAATTTAAATTGGGCGTTGATTTCACGGCACTGGGTGGCGTGGACTTTCAAGCTCTCTCCGGGACTTCCAACCTCACAGATTCCGGTTCCGACAGTAACCCGGACGGCAAAGGCCTCGGGGAATGGTTTTTTGGTGCTGGAACGTCAGGGTTTAGTAACGGTTCCTCCGACGGATTGCATGTCGGGATTCTGCGTAATCAAGTCGGTGTTTTTGTGGAAGCTTTAGAAAAAGTCGGCAATGCGTCGGTGCTTTCTAATCCACAAGTCCTCACGGTTAATCGCCACGCGGCGGAAATTCTTGTGGGAAAAAAACTTCCCTACTTAACTGCCACCTCTACTGATACGTTGGCCATGCAGAACGTAGAATTCTTGGACGTCGGCACTTCTCTCGTTTTCCGCCCTTTCATCAGCGATGACGGCATGGTGCGCATGGAGATTCACCCAAAGAGCTCAAGCGGTTTGATTAACGCCCAAGGTCTTCCAGAAGAAACGACCACGGAAGTCAAGACCAATGTGCTTGTTCGCTCAGGACATACCGTAGTCATCGGTGGATTGATGGAAAATTCCATCACTACCGACGTCAGTCAAATTCCTTTTTTAGGCTCCATTCCTGGTATTGGAAGTCTTTTCCGGTCTGAATCACAAACGGAAAGAAAAACGGAAATCATCATTCTCCTGACGCCTCATGTTTTGCAAAATGACGCATTAGAGCAACGCTCCAAAGATGCCGCCGACCGCCTTCGCCTTTCTCAAGCACAACTAGCCTCCTCCCACCACGGTTACCTACGCCCTTCTTACGCGCGTCAAATGTACGCCGAAGCTGCGCAAGCCCTGGCCTCCGGCCGTCCCGGAGTAGCCTTGGCCAAAGCTGAGTGGGGACTTTCCGCAATGCCTTCGGATCCGGACCTCGCTCTCATGCAAAAGCATTGCCAACAAGAGGTCTCCTCTCTTCGTCTTGAAGAAGAAGAGTTGCGCGACGCACTCTCTTTGATTGAGTCCCAAAACA